>NZ_BAABGJ010000009.1:0-145016 GCF_039541515.1 Variovorax defluvii | reverse complement strand
AAAGAAAGTAACTCGCCCGCCGGGGCGAATTCCCGGCTCCTGCGCCACACAACCAGCAAGGCCAAAACAAAGCCCCGAACGCCAAGTCCAAGCAACAACACAACAACAACGCCAAAACAAAGGCCCAGTGCCCTCTCCCCCAGCGTGCCCCAGAGAGAGAGAGAGAGAGAGAGAGAGAAAGAGAAAGCAAGGCGGCAGGCCGCCTTCACGGCCGCTTCCCGTGGCGGGTCATGAAGAGGCGCTTTTCTCCTACTTTCAGGCACGTCCCGACACCCCATCGTTCAATCGCATCCCCCGACGCGAAAGGCCTTCGACCATGCTGTCATCGTTCAGTCTCGACTCTTCCATGCTCGCCACGATCGGCGGCGCCTTCTACCCCGACGGCTATTCCATGGTGATGTTCCCGGACGAGGCCGGCGCCATGGCCGTGGCCGACGAGTTGAATGCGCAGAACCATGAGATCGAGATCTTTCACCTTCCGCCCGCGTCGATCCTGTCGCAGATCACGCCCACGGTGAGCGATGCCGACAACCCCCTGCCCTCCGCCGGCACCGAGGGCGCGACCGTGCGCGCCTACACCAAGCTCGCGCGCGAAGGACACCATGGGCTGCTGGTCAGGACGCCGGACGAGCAGGCCGCGGATCAGCTCATGCAGGCTGTGCGGAAAGTGCCCTACTCGATGGCGCAGCGCTATCGCATGCTGGTGATCGAAGACCTCTGAGCGGCGGCGGCTACGCGCCGCGAGGCCTTGCACGACGCAGGATCACCCGCACCGGCGCGCCGCCCCATGGTTCAAGGCCCGGTCTCCGCGTCGCCGCCGCGCAGCGTGGACAGCAGCACGTGCGCATCCAGCGGCTTGGACAGATGCGCGTCGAAGCCCGCCTCGAGGGCGCGCTCGGCATCCTGCGGACGCGAGAAGGCGGTGAGCGCCACGCAGCGCGTGGCAGGACGGGCTTGCGCCGCCTCCATGCGGCGGATCTCGCGCACCAGTTCGTAGCCGTCGCGACCGGGCAAGCCGATGTCGCTGACCACGCGCTGCGGCCAGCACTCCTCCAGGGCGGCGACGGCGGCATCGAAGTCCGACACCACGCGCACGCATGCGCCGGCTTCGTGCAGCACCACCTCCAGCATCTCGGCCGCATCGGCGCTGTCTTCGACCACCAGCACCTCCATGCCGGTCAGCGGCCGCGGCGCTTCATGCGCCGCAGTGCCCTGGGTATCGCCCGGCCCGTCCGAAGCGCCGGCGCCGCGCGCGCCATCGCGTGCGACGTCGAAGTGCACCACCAGCGTCGCGCCGCGGCCTTCGCCTTCGCTGAAGGCCTCGGCCGAGCCGCCGTGCAGCTCCGCCAGCCGCTTGACGATGGACAGGCCCAGGCCCAGCCCGCCGTGGCGCCGGTTGTCCGGCGCATCGCTCTGGGTGAAACGGTCGAACAGGTGCGGCAGGAAGTCGGCGGCGATGCCCTTGCCATGGTCCTGCACGCGCAGGGTCAGCGTCGGGCCGCTGCGCGCCAGCGTGACGTGGACGGTGCCCCCCGGGGCGGAGAACTTGATGGCGTTGCTCACCAGGTTCCACACCACCTGCTGGAAGCGCGTCGGGTCCAGCCACGCAGGATCGCGCACGGCGCCCTCTTCGCAGACCTGCACCTGCAGCGAGCGCGAAGCAATGTCCGCCTGCAGGCCCTCGATCGAGTCGTGGGCCAGGTCCACCGGATTCACCCACTCGGGATGCAGGCGCAGCTTGCCGGCGTTCACCCGCGAGACGTCGAGGATGTCCGAGATGATGCGGCTCTGGGCTGTCACGCTGCGCGCGATGGCATCGAGCGCCTTGACCATCAATTCGGGCCGGCTGCCGTACTTCTGCAGGATGTGCACCCACCCGCTGATGGCGTTGAGCGGCGTGCGCAGCTCGTGGGAGAGCACGGCGACGAAGTCGTCCTTGGTGCGGCTGTGCCGCTCGGCCATGGCACGCGCGGCCTGCTCGCGCTCCAGCACTTCCTCTCGCGCCTGCTCCAGCGCCAGGCGGCTCGAGATGTCGATGGCCACGGCCACCAGCAGGCCCGGCTCCTCGAGCGGCGACAGGCTCCAGGCCAGCGGCACGGCGGCGCCGGAAGCATGCACGAGCGAGAACTCGGTGCGCCACACGGCATCGGCGCTTTCGGCGGCGCGGCAGCCGGCCTGCGCCATGAAGCGGCGGACTTCCTCCCGGCAATCCGGCGCGGCGAACTCGACCAGCGGATGGCCCACCAGCTCGTCGCGCGAGCGGCCCAGCCAGGCGGCGAGCGCGGGGTTCACGTCCTCGAAGCGCCCCTCGGCCGTGACCAGCGCCATGCCGCTGGGCACCTGGTTGTAGATGGCACGAAAACGGCTCTCGCTCTCGCGCAGCCGGTCTTCCGCGCTGCGCGCGCGGATCAGCGCCTGCAGGGTGGCGACCAGCACCGCCGGCTCGGCGGGGTGTACCAGGTAGGCATCGGCGCCCGAATCCAGGCCGGCCACCTTGTCATGGTCCTGCACGAAGGTGGCGGACAGGTGGATGACCGGCAGGTGCTCGGTGCGGGGATTGGCCCGCAGCGTCCGGCACACCTCGAAGCCGTCGACGTCGGGCAGGTGCACGTCGAGCACCACGGCCGAGAGGCCTTCGGCCGCGCGCTCCAGCGCCTCCCGCCCGGTGGAAGCCTCCTGCGTCGCAAAGCCCGCCGCGCGCAGCGTGCGCGCGGTGGAGTAGCGCGTCGCAGGATGGTCATCGACGACCAGGATGCGGTGGGCCGCGCGATCGATCGTGGAGCCGATAATGTCGGGACTGGCCACGCCGCTACTCCTGCCTCGCCGTCATGTCCAGCTGGCGCGGCAGCGTGACGAAGAAGGTCGACCCCTTGCCCAGCTCGCTTTCGACACCCACGGAGCCGCCGAGCAGTCCGGCCAGCTGACGGCACAGCGCCAGGCCCAGGCCGGTGCCGCGCAGCCGCTTCTGGATGGGCGAGTCGACCTGCGAGAAGTCGTCGAAGACCGCCGCCTGGTGCTCTTTGGCGATGCCGATGCCGGTGTCGGCGACCGAGAAGCGGACGCTGTCCTCGCCGACGGGCTGCACCGAGACGCGCACCTCGCCGGCCGTGGTGAACTTGAGCGCGTTGGAGACGAAGTTGCGCAGGATCTGCGAGAGCTTGCGGTCGTCGGTGTACAGGCGAGGCAGGTCGTGCGGCTCCTCAAAGGTGAGCGTGACGGCCTGGTTGTCCAGCATCGGACGGAACATGCCGCGCAGGGCGGAGAAGAGATCGACCATCTCGAACCAGGCCGGGGAGATCTCGACGCGCCCCGCCTCGATCTTGGCCAGATCCAGCAGGTCGTCGACCATCTCGGAGAAATCGATCGCCGCCGTCTGGATGAAGCGCACCTGCCTGTCCTGCTCCTCGGTCAGGGGGCCGTCGACCCGGTCGATCAAAAGCCGCGCGATGCTGCGGATCGAGTTGACCGGCGTGCGGAACTCGTGACTCATGTAGGCGAGGAAACGGCTCTTGAGCTCGGTGGCCTTCTTGAGCTGGATGGCCTGCTCGTCCAGTTCGGCGTAGAGCGCGACCACGCCGCGATTGGTCTCTTCCAGCTCCGCGCGCAAGTTGGCCACTTCGGCCTGGCTGGCCGCCAGCTGCGCGTTCAAGTCGATGTCGGTCATGGCGATGGGATGTCCTGGGCGCTCACTCCGCGTCCCTGGCACGCAGGGCAAGAATACAGACATCGTCGCGGCCGCGCGAGAAATCGGCGTAGATGCGCGCGGCCAGCAGCGCAGGGTCGCGCTGCAGCAGCGGGGCCAGGCCGCCGGCGTTCCAGCGCGAGACGACGCCGTCGCTGTGGACGATGGCGGTGGCATGGGGTGGCAGCGGCATGTGCTGGGCCTCGAACCGGCGGGCCTGCACGCCCATGGTGCCGTGCGCGGTCAGCATCGTCTTGTCGAAGGTGCCAGACACCAGGCGCCCGATGACGTTGCCCGCGCCCGCATAGGCCACCTGCGCAGGATCGATCCAGAGCGCGAAGACCGCGGCGCCGCGCGTGGTGCGCAGGGCCTCGTGCACCGGCGGCAGAGTTTCGCGGGCCGCGCCGAAAGGGCGCTTGGCGAAGCACTGCACTGCCGCCTGCGCGGCCTTGGCCGCCTCGGGCCCGTGGCCCAGGCCATCGGCCAGCAGGGCGGCCGCGCGCTCGCCGTCCAGGGCCAGGAGCCAGCCATCACCGCAGGCGGTCTCGCCTGCCACCGGCACGCAGACCGCACCGAACGCGTAGGCCGCCCCAGATGGGGCACCCGGCATCGCCCCGGGACGCGCGCCCGGCGCGACGCGGGCCACGCACACGGTGCCCTGGGGCTGGGCCGACTGGATGTCGAAGAAATTGCTCTGCCGCACGATCGCCCCCAGGCCGGAACCGGGCGTGGAAGTGGTCGAGACCCCGTCGCGCATCGCCCGCGGCACGTCCACGATGCCCGGTCCGCTGTCGACCGCGAGCATCTCGACGTCGCCCAGGGGGTCGCGCGCAGCCACGAGCAGCCGGCCTTCGTGCGCGTGCTTGGCCAGATTGGTGGCGAGCTCGGTCGCCACGATCGCGGCGCGGGCGGCATCCACCTCCGGCCAGGCGCGCTCGCCGCACAGCCGTGCCACGTGCCGCCGCGCCTCGCCGACGCAGCTGGCGTCCTCCATGTTGAACGCGCGGTGCGTCCATCCAGGGATCACTTCCACTTCACGATGCTCACGCAGGTGCCCTTGCCGGGCGTGGACTGGACGTCGAACTCGCTCACCAGGCGCTTGCTGCCCGGCAGCCCCAGGCCCATGCCGCCGCCCGTGGTGTAGCCGTCGGTCAGCGCGAGCTGGATGTCGGCGATGCCGGGGCCCTCGTCCTCGAAGCGCAACTGCAGGCCGCGGCGGGTGCCGGCCTCGAGGATCGACCAGTGCATGCGGCCACCACCGCCGTGGATGAGGGTGTTGCGCGACAGCTCGCTGGCCGCCGTGATCATCTTGGTCTGCTCGACCAGGGAAAACTTCAGCTGCTGGCACAGCGTGCGCACGGCCTGCCGGCTGGCGACGATGTGCTGCTCGTTCTCGAGCGGCACGGTGCCGGTGGGTTCAAGCGCCAAGCGCGCTCTCCTGCCGCTGCCGCGCCAGCAGCGCCATGCCGCGTTCCACGTCGAGCGCGGTACGAACGCCCTGGAGAGACAGGCCCAGTTCCACCAGGGTGATGGCCACCGCCGGCTGCATGCCCACCACCACGGTGGTCGCCGAGAGGATGCGGGCCACGCCCGAGATGGTGCTGAGCATGCGGCCGACGAAGGAGTCGACGATCTCCAGGGCCGAGATGTCGATCAGCACGCCGGAGGCGCCGGTGTCGGCGATGCGGTCGGACAGGTCTTCCTGCAGGGCCAGCGCCGTCTGGTCCTGCATGTCGACCTGGATGGTCACCAGCAGGATGTCGCCCATGCGCAGGATGGGAATGCGGTCCATGGTCAGGCGTCGCGGGTGATGCGCCAGCCGCTCTTGGCGAGGGCCAGCGACAGCGCGTCGGCCAGCGTGGCCTTGGTGGTGATGCCCTGCAGGTCGATGCCCAGGTGGACGATGGTCTGCGCGATCTGCGGGCGGATGCCGCTGATGATGCAGTCCGCGCCCATCAGCCGGATCGCCGTGACGGTCTTGAGCAGGTGCTGGGCGACCAGCGTGTCCACGGTCGGCACGCCGGTGATGTCGATGATCGCCAGCGCCGTGCCGGTGCGGGCGATGCTGTCGAGCAGCGTCTCCATGACGACCTGCGTGCGGTTGCTGTCGAGGGTGCCGATCATGGGGACGGCGAGCACGCCCTCCCACAGCTTGACCACCGGGGTCGACAGCTCCAGCAGATCTTCCTGCTGGCGGCGGATCAGTTCCTCGCGTGTCTGCTGGAAGGTGGTGACCGTGTGCTGGGCCAGGCGATCGACCAGCGTGGTGACCGCCCAGAGAGCCGAGCCGAGCGCGGCCGGGTCGGTGGCGAGCAGGGCCTGCAGGCGGGTGAACAGCGGCTTTTTCAGCGCCAGCACGAACACGCTGGTGGCGCCGGCCGTGTCGCCCTTGGCAGCTCGCGTGGCGGACAGGTCCTCGAGCGAGCGGCGCAGGTCGGCCCAGGCGGGCCCGTCCAGGGAATCCAGCTTGCCGCCGGCATCGAGTGCCTTGCGCAGGCCGGCCATCAGCGCCGCCGCCTCCGCCTTGGAACTGGCGTGCAGACCGCCCTGGACGGCCTGCAACTCCTGCAACCAGCTCTCGATGGCTGCGCTCTCGTCTTCGCGCAGCACCTGGGCGATGGCTGCGTGCTCTTTCTGCATGGGTTCTCCTCCGGGGGGGTGGGCGCCCGAGAACCTCTTTCTCGGCATCCGGACCTTCAATGATTCTAGTGGTCACATTCGGGTTGCGATGTCAGCCGCCACCCCTTCCGGCGGCTGTGACTGGAGCCAAGCGCCTCACAGCAGCGCCGGGTCCCACACGCCGCCCTCACCCCCTTCGGCTTGCGCCAGCAACTGCGCCGCCAGCCTGGCCGCGACCTCCAGCCGCCGGAGGTGCTTCTCGTCGAGCTCGGTCACGCCGGTCCGGTTGAATCCACAGAGCATGCCGTAAAGCCTGCCGTTGCCGTGGCGCACCGGCACGCCGATGTGCGTGCCCATGCCCTCGAAGCTGTCGGGCAGACCCTGCGCGCGGCGCACGGCTTCGACGTCGGGGACCAGGTTGGGCAGGCGCCCGTCCAGGATGCGCTGGCAGATGGTCTGCTCCAGCGGGGCCGACAGGCCCGGGTGCACGCGCGTGGGCAGTCCCCCCGACTCGACGTGACGGAACACGCGCTGCCCATCGAGCAGTTCGCTGACGAACACGACCTCCAGTTTCAGCAGGTCCCGCACCACCCGCAGCAGCTCGCCGATCGAGCGCCGCACCGAGACCTCGCCGACGCCATGGCGGGCGCCGGACGTGATCACGTCCAGCCGTTCCATCCATGCGTCGTCGTCGGGCGATGGTCCTGGGGAGGTTTCTGGGGGCGGATGGGAATCCATCTGTTTCAATGTGTTTGCATGGATCGTAGGCGCCGCAGCGCCGGCCCTTCCTTACAAAAGTCACGAAAACAGGATGTACCGGAACGCCGCATGGGGCTTTCGTGAACTACGCCCCGGGGGTGTCGCACACTCAGGACAGCCGGTCCATCCAGCCGTGCGGGTCCGGCGCGCGGCCCTGCTGGATGTCGAGCAGCGCCGCCTTCAAGCGCATCGTGACGGGCCCGGCACCGCCGTCCCCGACCGTCAGATCGTGCCGGCGCCCCTTGACCTTGCCGATGGGCGTGACCACCGCCGCGGTGCCGCAGGCGAAGGCTTCGCGCAGGCGTCCGCTGGCGGCATCGGCCTGCCACTGGTCGATCGCGTAGGGCTCTTCGCGCACGGTCAGGCCCATGTCGCGCGCCAGGACGATCAGCGAATCGCGCGTGATGCCGGGCAGGATGGTGCCGGTCAGCGGCGGCGTCTGGAGCGATCCGTCGTCGAAGACGAAGAAGACGTTCATGCCGCCGAGTTCCTCGACCCAGCGCCGCTCCACCGCGTCGAGGAAGACCACCTGGTCGCAGCCTTCGCGGCTCGCCTCGGCCTGGGCCGCGAGGCTGGCGGCATAGTTGCCGCCGCACTTCGCAGCGCCCGTGCCGCCGGGCGCCGCCCGTGTGAAGTTCTCGGAGACCCAGAGCGTCACCGCCGGCGCACCGCCCTTGAAGTAGGAGCCGACGGGCGAGGCGACGACGCAGTAGAGGTAGTCGGACGAGGGCTTCATGCCCACCAGGACCTCGGTCGCGATCATGAAGGGCCGCAGGTAGAGCGCGGCACCTTCCGCGGAGGGAATCCAGTCCCGGTCGATCCGCACCAGCGCGCGCACGGATTCGAGAAAGATCTCCTCGGGCAGCGGCTCCATCGCGAGCCGGACCGCCGAACTGCGGAAGCGCCGCGCGTTGGCGTCGGGCCGGAACAGCGCGGCGCTGCCGTCCGGCATGCGGTAGGCCTTCATGCCCTCGAAAATCTCCTGCGCATAGTGGAAGACCAGGCTCGCAGGGTCGAGCTTGAACTCGCCGCGTGCCTGGATGCGCATGTCGTGCCATCCTCGCCCGGGCGTGAAACGCGCGGTGGCCATGTGGTCGGTGAACACGCGGCCGAAGACGGGGTTCTGCAGGAGCTTGTAGCGCTCGCCGGGCGTCACGGGTGTCGGGTTGCTGTCGATCGAGAAGATCGATCCGCTGCTGTTGCTCATGTCTCTTCTCCTTGTCCTTGTGATGGACGCAACCGACGGTCAGCTCAGCCTGACCGGCCGGGTATGCCAGATCTCGTGCGCATACTGCGCGATCGTCCGGTCCGACGAGAAGCCGCCCATGCCTGCCACGTTGAGGATGGCCATGCGCGCCCACGCGTCGGGCTGACGATACAGCGCATCGACCTGCTCCTGTGTCTGGATGTAGCTCGCATAGTCGGCCAGCAGCAGGTACTGGTCGCCCCAGTTCACCAGGGCATCGTAGATTTCCTGGTAGCGCGTGGGCTCCGTGGCCGAGAAGACGCCGTCGCGGATGGCGTCCAGCGCGCGGCGCAACGCCGGGTCGGCTTCGTAGATCGCGCGCGGCTCATAGCCGCCGGCGCGGATCTCCGCCACCTCGGGCGTGGTCTTGCCGAAGATGAAGAAGTTCTCCTTGCCCACGCTGTCGCGCATCTCGACGTTGGCGCCGTCGAGGGTGCCGATGGTCAGCGCGCCATTGAGCGCGAACTTCATGTTGCCGGTGCCGGAGGCCTCGGTGCCGGCCGTCGAGATCTGCTCGGACAGGTCGGCCGCCGGCATGATGATCTCGGCCAGGCTGACGTTGTAGTTGGGCACGAAGACCACCTTGAGCAGCGGCCCCACGCGGGTGTCGTTGTTGACCACCTGGGCCACGTCGTTGATGAGGCGCACCACCAGCTTGGCCATGCGGTAGGCCGAGGCGGCCTTGCCGCCGAACACCACCACGCGCGGCACGTGTTGGGCCTGCGGTGCGTCCAGGATGCGCTGGTAGCGGGTGACGACGTGCAGCACGTTGAGCAGCTGCCGCTTGTACTCGTGCATGCGCTTGACCTGCACGTCGAACAGGGCGTCGGTGTCGACCACGATGCCCAGGTGCTGCTCGATCCAGTTGGCCAGGCGCAGCTTGTTCTCGCGCTTGGCATGGCGGAAGGCGCGCACGAAGGCCGGCTGCTGCGCCATGGGCCGCAGCGCCTCGAGTTGCGACAGGTCGCGCCGCCAGCCGCGGCCGATGCGCGAGTCCAGCAGCGCGGACAGTGCCGGGTTGGCCAAGGCCAGCCAGCGGCGCGGCGTCACGCCGTTGGTCTTGTTGTTGAAGCGCTCGGGGTACAGGCGCGCGAAGTCGGCGAAGATCGACTGCTTCATCAGCTCCGAGTGCAGCTCCGACACGCCGTTGACGGAGTGGCTGGCCAGCACCGCCACGTAGGCCATGCGCACGCGCCGCTCGCCGGCCTCGTCGATGAGCGACACGCGCCGCATGAGCTCCACGTCATGGCTGTGGGCTTGCGCCACGCTGTGCAGGAAGCGTGAGTTGATCTCGAACAGGATCTGCAGGTGGCGCGGCAGCACCCGCCCCAGCACCTCGACCGGCCAGGTCTCCAGCGCCTCGTGCATCAGCGTGTGGTTGGTGTAGCTGAACACCTTCTGGGTATGGGACCAGGCCGTGTCCCACGTGAGGCCGTGGTCGTCGATCAGCAGGCGCATCAGCTCCGGGATCGCGAGCACCGGGTGCGTGTCGTTGAGGTGGATGCTGATCTGCGTGGGCAGCGTGTCGAAGTCGCTGTGGTTGCGCAGGTGGCGCCGCAGCATGTCCTGCATGCTGGCGCTCACGAAGAAGTACTCCTGGTGCAGGCGCAGCTCGCGCCCCGAGGCGGTGGAGTCGTCGGGGTAGAGCACGCGCGAGACGTTCTCGGAATGGTTCTTGCGCTCCACCGCCTCCATGTAGTTGCCGCGGTTGAAGGCCGAGAGGTCGATCTCTTCGGTCGCGCGCGCGGACCACAGGCGCAGCGTCTGGGTGGACTGGGTGCCGTAGCCCGGGATGATGGTGTCGTAGGCCATCGCCAGCACGTCATGCGTATCGACCCACCTGGCTGCGTCGTGCGAGGCGTTCCTGCCTTCCAGGCGCTGCACGTGACCGCCGAAGCGCACGCGGTAGGTCACCTCGGGCCGCTGGAACTCCCAGGGATTGCCGCGCGTGAGCCAGTAGTCGGGTGCCTCGACCTGCTGCCCGTCGACGATCTGCTGCCTGAACATGCCGTACTCGTAGCGGATGCCGTAGCCCATGCCGGGAACGCCCAGGGTGGCCATGGAGTCGAGGAAGCAGGCCGCGAGCCGCCCGAGGCCGCCGTTGCCGAGGGCGGCGTCGGGCTCGCGCTCGGCCAGGGCCTGGATGTCGACGCCGAAGTCGGCCAGGGCTTCCTTCACCGTGTCCTGCAGTTCCAGCGCCAGCAGCGCATTGGTGAAGACGCGCCCGATCAGGAACTCCATCGAAAGGTAGTAGACGCGCTTGAGCTTCTGGTCGTACTGGGCGCGGGTGGTGGCCATCCAGCGTTCGACGAGCTGGTCGCGCACCGCCATCGCGGTCGCGTGCAGCCAGTCGTCCTGGCTGGCGGCCACCGGGTCCTTGCCGACGGCATAGATCAGCTTGGTGGCGACCGAGCGCTTGAAGGCGGCCACGTCGCGGTCAGGATGGTCGTAGGTGAAGTCGGAGATGGGCATGGCGGACATGGCGGCGAGCTTCTTGGCGGAACGTGGGAAGAGGTTCGGGTCAGGCCAGGGCCTGGGCGTAGGTTTCGAGGTAGCGGGCCGCTGCCTGCCCCCAGTCGGCGGGGCGGGCCATCGCAGCGGCGCGCACCGCCTCCCAATCGGCCGGCCGGCGATGGAGGGCGAAGGCGCGGCGCAAGGCGCGGGCGAAGCCCTCGGCGTCGAAGGCATCGAAGCAGAAGCCGGTGGCCTGGCCGTCGGCCATGTCCTCCAGCGTGGCGTCGACCACGGTGTCGGCCAGGCCGCCGACACGGTGCACCAGCGGCAGGCTGCCGTACCGGAGGCCGTACATCTGCGTCAGGCCGCAGGGCTCGAAGAGCGAGGGCACCAGCGTGACGTCGCCAGCGCCGAACAGGCGGTGCGCGAGCGCCTCGCTGTAGCCCAGCGTGACGCTGACCGCGCCCGGCGCGGCGGCGGCCCGCGCGCGAAAGGACTGCTCCAGCCAGGCATCCCCGCTGCCGAGCAGGGCCAGTTGCCCGCCCTGCGCCAGCAGGGCATCGAGCCCGCCGAGCACCAGGTGCAGGCCTTTCTGCTCGGTCAGACGGCTCACGACGATGAAAAGCGGCGCCCCGGCGTTCTGCACCAGGCCGAGCTCCGCCTGCAGCGCGGCCTTGCAACGCGCCTTGCCGTCCAGTTGCCCGGGCGCGAAGCGGTGCGGCAGGAGCGCATCGGTGGCAGGGTTCCAGACCTGGTCGTCGACGCCGTTGAGGATGCCGCCCAGCACGCCCGCCCGGCGGCGCAGCAGGCCGTCCAGCCCGCAGCCCTGCTCCGAGGTCTGGATCTCGCGGGCGTAGGTGGGGCTCACGGTGGTGATGCGGTCGGCGAAAACCAGGCCGCCCTTCATGAAAGACAGCTGGCCGTGGTACTCCAGGCCATCGATGCCCCAGGCGACATCCGGCAGGTCGAGTTCCGCGAAATGCCAGGGCGGAAACAGTCCCTGGTAGGCCAGGTTGTGGACCGTGAAGACGCTGCCCACGCGCGGATGCCCGCGGCGCGGCGAGAAGGCCAGGTAGGCCGGCGCCAGCGCGGCATGCCAGTCGTGCGCATGAACGACCTGCGGGTGCCAGGCGGGATCGAGGCCGTGCGCGATGCGCGCCGCGGCAAAGCCCAGCAGCGCGAAGCGCCGGTGGTTGTCGGCGTAAGGCTGGCGCTGTGCATCCTCGTAGGGATTGCCGGGGCGGTCGTAGAGCCGGGGCGCGTCGATCCAGTAGGCCTGCAGGTCCGGCCCGCTTTCGGCGCGGATGCGGCCCAGGCGCAGGCCGACGCGTTCACCCCAGGGCGTCTGCATCTCGGCCACGTGGAGCGCATCGGCCACGCCGTCCCGGATCGCCGGAAAGCCCGGCAGCAGCACCCGCACGTCCTGGCCGGCCGCCAGCAGCGCCCGCGGCAGCGCGCCCGCGACGTCGGCCAGGCCACCGGTCTTGAGCAGGGGGAACAGTTCGGCGCTGACCTGGAGGACCTTCATCCCTGCGCCAGCCGCTTCAGCATCTCGCGCGTGATCAGCACCACGCCGCCCTCGGTGCGCTCGAAGCGCGCCGCGTCGGCCACCGGGTCCTCGCCGACCACCATGCCCTCGGGAATCACGCAGGCGCGGTCGATCACCACCTTGCGAAGCCGCGCACCCTGCCCGACCTCCACGTCGGGCAGCAGCACCGCCTCCTCGACCTGGCAGAAGGAATGCACCCGCACGCCCGAGAACAGCACCGAATCCTTCACGTGCGAGCCGGACACGATGCAGCCGCCCGAGACGATGGTGTTGACCGTCATGCCGTTCTTGCCGTCGCGGTCGAGCACGAACTTGGCCGGCGGCAGCTGCCGCTGGTAGGTCCAGATGGGCCAGTCGGTGTCATAGATGTCGAGTTCGGGGGTGATCGAGGCCAGGTCCAGGTTGGCAGCCCAGAATGCATCAATCGTGCCGACGTCCCGCCAGTAGGCCTTGACCTCGCCCCCGTCGCCACCGTTGCGGCCTCGCGTCACGCAGGACATGCCGAAGGGATGCGCCACCGCCCGCCCCTGGGCGACCGTCCGCGGGATGATGTCCTTGCCGAAGTCGTGGCTGGAGTCCGGGTCCGCGCTGTCTTCCTCCAGCAGGGCGTACAGATATTCGGAGTCGAAGATGTAGATGCCCATGCTGGCCAGCGCCACCTCGGGCTTGCCGGGCATGGCGGGGGGGTCGGCCGGCTTTTCGAGGAACTCGGTGATGCGGCGTTCCTCGTCCACGTCCATCACGCCGAAGGCGACCGCATCCATGCGGGGCACCTCGATGCAGCCGACCGTGCAACCCCGCCCGTGCGCCACGTGGTCGCTCAGCATGATCGAGTAGTCCATCTTGTAGACGTGGTCGCCGGCCAGGACGACCACGTAGTCGTGCGGCGTTGAGCGGGTCTGGATGATGTCCAGGTTCTGGTAGACGGCGTCGGCCGTGCCGCGGTACCAGTGCTCTTCGCCCACGCGCTGCTGGGCGGGCAGCACGTCCACCATCTCGTTGAGCTCGGCGCGCAGGAAGCTCCAGCCGCGCTGGAGGTGGCGCATCAGCGAGTGCGACTTGTACTGGGTGACCACCGCCATGCGCCGGATGCCCGAGTTGAGGCAGTTGGACAGCGCGAAATCGATGATGCGGAACTTGCCGCCGAAGTAAACCGCCGGCTTGGCCCGGCGGTCGGTCAGCTGCTTGAGCCGGGAGCCCCGCCCGCCTGCCAGCACCAGCGCGATGGTGCGGCGGACGAGTTGGTGGGCCTGAAGAGGGGGTTGGGTGCTGCTTTCCATTCTTGCCTCCGTGGGGCTTGCGCCGGCGGTGGCAGCCTAGCACCCGTTGCGGCGCGAGCGCAAATGCGGACTTGCGTGGGACCGTCGGGCCGGTGCGCGAGGCAGCGCACAATCGCCCTGCTCCCTGCTGCCGCCGACCCGCCCCGCTCCCCCTTTCCGTCCATGCGAATCCACGACCTGAAGCAGCGCCTGCGCGAAGCCGGCGCCGGCCCCAGCCACGAACACCGGGTCCTGCGGCTGTGGTCCCACGCGCTGCCCCGCGACAGCGGCCGGCGTCTTCCCAGGACCTTCTTTCCGGCCTCGCTGATGGCCGCGCTGCCCGCCATCGAGGCCGAACTCGCAGGGCTGGCGCGCGTGCACACCATCCATCCCGGGGCGGACGGCGCCGAGCGCATGCTCGTCGCGCTGGCGGACGGCCAGACCGTGGAAAGCGTGCTGCTGCCCCGCGACGGCCTGTGCGTCTCCTCCCAGGTCGGCTGCGCGGTCGGGTGCCGCTTCTGCATGACGGGCCAGGGCGGCCTGCTGCGCCAGGTGGGCAGCGCCGAGATCGTTGCCCAGGTCGCCCTCGCGCGCATGCGCCGGCCGGTGCGCCGGGTGGTGTTCATGGGCATGGGCGAGCCGGCCCACAACCTGGACAACGTGATGGAGGCGATCGAACTGCTGGGCACGGTGGGCGACATCGGCCACAAGAACCTTGTGTTCTCCACCGTGGGCGATCCGCGCGTGTTCGAGCGCCTGCCGCAGGGGCGCGTGAAGCCGGCGCTGGCGCTGTCGCTGCACACCACCCGGGACGCACTGCGCAAGGAACTTCTGCCGCGTGCGCCGGCCATGGCGCCCGAGGCGCTGGTCGAGGCCGGCGAGCGCTACGCGCGGGCCACCGGCCATCCCATCCAGTACCAATGGACGCTGCTGGAAGGCGTGAACGACGGGGACGAGGACATCGAAGGCATCGTCCGGCTGCTCTCGGGCAAGTACGGGGTGCTGAACATGATCCCCTTCAACGCGGTGGACGGCGCGGACTTCAGGCGACCGTCATGGGAGCGCTGCAGGAAGATCGCCCGCACGTTGCACGAACGAGGCATCCTGACGAAGCTGCGCCACTCGGCCGGCCAGGACGTGGACGGCGGCTGCGGCCAGTTGCGGGCGCGGGTGGCCGAGGCGCCGCTGCGCTTTCACGGCAGCGGCAGCGGCAGCGGGCTCAGGACCCGATGACCTGCGGCCGGGTATCGCCGCCCGCCTGCCCGCTCGCCCCCAGGTGCTGCCGCACCTGCTGCGCCAGCGAACCGAAGATCCTCCCCGCGAGGCCGGGTTCGTCGCTGCCGAAGACGATGCGGTCGCAGCCGTAGTCGCGCGCGGCGATGGCGATGGTCTCGGCCGTGCGGCCCACCAGGACGGTGCTGGCGTAGGGCACGCCGGCGAGGTCCAGCAGCTTCTGCGCGTACTGCAGTTCCTCGGCGCCCTGCTCCATCTGCAGGTCCAGCAGTTCCTGAGTGCCGAAGAGCATCGCCACGTGGCCCGAGACCTTGGGCACCACCCGCAGCAGGCGGATGCGCACCTGTTCGGTACGGCGCATGCGCACGACCTCCTCGATCGCCGAGCGCGTGCGTGCAGGCTCGGCCGGATCGATCGGAACCAGGATGCGCGTCATGGCGACTACCTGCCTTCGACCGCCGTGTGGCTGCCGGCGGCCGCGGCCTCTTCGCGCGGCGGGCGGCGGCTGCTGAGCCACTTGCCGACGGCGACCACGGCAGCGGCACCGATGGCGGGTACGACCGTGTGCAGCGCGTGGTGGTTGGCCATGAAGCCGGCGATCGCCGGATCGGACACCGCCATCTCGCCGGCCACCCAGCCCAGCAGCGCGGCACCGAGCACGATGATGATCGGGAAGCGGTCCATCAGCTTCAGGATGAGCGTGCTGCCGAAGATGATCAGCGGGATGCTGATGACCAGGCCGAAGACCAGCAGCGGCACGTTGCCCTTGGCGGCGGCGGCGACGCCGACGACGTTGTCCAGGCTCATGACCAGGTCGGCCAGCACGATGGTCTTGATGGCCGCCGCCAGGCCCGAGTGGCCTTCGAGTTCGCCCTCTTCTTCCTCGCCCTTGAGCAGGCCGATGCCGATCCAGAACAGCAGTGCGGCGCCCACCAGCTTGAGGTAGGGCAGCGTGAGCAGGTAGACGGCGAAGAAGGTCAGGATGACGCGCAGCACGATCGCGCCGACGCTCCCGAAGATGATGGCCTTCTTCTGCTGCGCGGGCGGCAGCGCGCGGGAGGCCATCGCGATCACGACCGCGTTGTCGCCGCTCAGGACAATGTTGATGAGGATGATCTGCGACAGGGCGATCCAGAACTCGGGGCTCGTCAAAAAGGACACGTTGTCTCCTGAAAATGAATCGGAACCACAGCGGTTCCGTCATTCCCGAGGTTAGAGACCTGGCCTGTCATCTTTCTGCCGGCTGGCTGACAGCTTCATGTCCGCAAGCTGTCAGAAGCCTGACCAAAGGGCTTCTCCTTTACACCGGTCGCTCGTCCGCGCGCAAGGGGAAAAACACGCTGAAGGTGTTGCCCACGCCGTCGACGTCTTCTTCCAAAGTGATGCGCGCGCCGTGCAGCGTGGCGATCTCGCTGACGATGGCCAGGCCCAGGCCGCTGCCGTCCTCCTGCGTGCCGAGCAGGCGGTGGAAGCGCTCGAAGATGCGGGCGCGCTCCGCCACGGGAATGCGCGGGCCGTCGTCGCTGATGGCCAGGCGGCACTGGCCGTCCCCCGTCCGGCTGGCCTGCACGGTCACGCGTCCGCCCGGATGGGTGTAGCGGATGGCGTTGTCGATCAGGTTGTTGATCAGCTCGCGCAGGCGGTCGCGGTCGGCGTTGATGGTCAGCGGATGCTCGGCGCCCTCGAAGCCCAGGTCGATGCTGCGCTTGATCGCCTGGGGCACCCAGTCCATGCTGACCTCCAGCGCGTGGGCGTTCAGGTCCAGCGGCTGCAGTTGCATGGAGTCGAGCGCGCCGGGCTCGTTGCGCGCCAGCGAGAGCAGCTGCCGCACCAGGCGCGACAGGCGGTCGGCGCTGATGTAGAGCTGGGCCAGCGAATGGCGCACGCGCTGCAGGTCGTTCTCCCGCAGCGCCAGCTCGATCTGCGCCTTCAGGCCGCTGACCGGGGTCTTGAGCTGGTGCGCGGCGTCGGCCACGAAGCGGTTCTGGAAGTCGAAGGTCCGGCCGAGCCGTGCCATCAGCTCGTTGACCTCGTCCACCAGCGGCCGCACCTCGCCCGGCACGTCGTGGGTGTCGATGGGGCTGAGGTCCAGGTGCGAGCGGTCGGACACCGCGCGCCGGAGCCGCTTCAGCGGCTCCAGCCCGCGCGAGACGCCGATCCAGACCACCGCGGTCGCCATGACCATCAGCAGCAGCTGCGGCAGCACCACGTTGGCCACCATCTCCCAGGTCAGGCGCTCGCGCTTGTGCAGGGTCTCGGCCACCTGCACCAGCACCTGGGGCGGGCCGGCGTCGGGGCCGACGGGCATCCAGGCGACCATCATGCGCACCGGCTCGCCTCGCACTGCGGCACCGTAGAAGTCGGGCGCGGCCGGCTTGCCGTTGCGCGGTGCGGGCAGGTCCGCGTCGCCGCCCAGGCTGGCGCCGTTCTCGGCGGTGACGCGATAGAAGAGCTGGTCTTCCGGGTCCAGCAGCAGGATGTTGGCGGCGGCCTCGGACAGCTCGAGGCGGGGCTGCGTGCCCTCGAGCTTGACGTGCAGCGCGATCTCGCGGCCGATCTCGTGCAGGGCGCGGTCGTAGGCGAGGTTGGCGAAGCGCAGCGAGTTCCAGTAGGCGACCGCGGTGTCGAGCACCAGCAGCACCGCCAGCGGTACGAGCAGCCAGGCCAGCAGCTTGCGCTGCAGCCGGGGCTGGCTCTCAGCTTTCGCCATCGCTGCTGTCGATCAGGTAGCCCATGCCGCGCACGGTGCGGATCTCGCAGCCGAGGGGCTCCAGTTTCTTGCGCAGGCGGTAGACGTTCACCTCGATCGCGTTGTCGGCGACCTCCTCGCCCCAGCCGTAGAGATGGTTGACCAGTTGCTCCTTGCTGACCACGCGGCCCGCGCGCATCAGCAGCAGTTCGAGCAGGGCCAGCTCGCGCGGCGACAGGTCCAGCGGTCGCTTGTCGTGGAAGACGCGGCGGCCGACGGTGTCGAAGCGAAGCTGGCCGTGTTCGAGGTCGGGCGTGGACTGGGTACTGCGGCGCAGCAGCGCACGCACGCGCGCCTCCAGCTCGGGCAGGTCGAAGGGTTTGGCCAGGTAGTCGTCGGCGCCCAGGTCGAGGCCGCGGACGCGGTCCGCCAGGGTGTCGAAGGCGGTGAGCATCAGCACCGGCATGGTGGACTTGCGTGCCCGCAGCCGCTTGAGCACGTCCAGGCCGCTCAGGCCCGGCAGGCCGATGTCGAGGATGGCCAGGTCGTAGATGTTGGGGGCCAGCGCGCTGTCGGCTTCCTCGCCGGTGGAGACGACGTCGACGGCATGGGCGGACTGCACCAGCGCGCGCGAAAGCGCGTCGGCCAGCACCCGGTCATCCTCGACGAGCAGTATGCGCATGAAATCGTGGCGTTCGTGTCGGGGCGATGCTAACCGCTGTCTGCTCGCCCCGTTCGCCGTGTTCGCCCCGGCTAGAAAGCGCTCTTCGCGCACCCGCCGTCCACGCGCAGCGCCGCGCCGGTCGTGCCCGAGGACAGCGGGCTGGCCACGTAGGCCACCAGGCTCGCGATCTCCTCCGGGGCCTCGAAGCGCTTGATCAGCGAGGTCGGGCGGACCTTCTCGAAGAACTCCTTCTCGTACGCCT
Organism: Variovorax defluvii; assembly: GCF_039541515.1. Classification (NCBI taxonomy): domain Bacteria; kingdom Pseudomonadati; phylum Pseudomonadota; class Betaproteobacteria; order Burkholderiales; family Comamonadaceae; genus Variovorax; species Variovorax defluvii. Next base: position 126,600 of record NZ_BAABGJ010000009.1, on the reverse strand, counting down.
CGAAGGACTTGCCGTCGGCCTTGGCGAGCGCATCGACGAAATCGCCGACGCCGCGCGACTTCGTGGGCCCGGGCAGCACGCTGTTGACGGTGATGCCGGTGCCCGCCAGCGACTCGGCCAGGCCGCGCGCGACGGCGATCTGGGCGGTCTTGGTCATGCCGTAGTGGATCATCTCGGCCGGGATCTGGAGCGCGCTCTCGCTGGAGACGAAGATGATGCGCCCCCAGTCGGCGCGCTTCATGGCCGGCAGCACCAGGCGCGCGAGGCGCACGCCGCTGAGCACGTTGACGTCGAAGAAGCGCGTCCAGTCCTCGTCGGGGATGTCCTCGAAGGGCTTGGGCTCGAAGATGCCGAGGTTGTTGACGAGGATCTCGATGCCCGGGTACTTCGCCACCAGCGCCTCGGCCGCCTCGGCCGTGGCCAGGTCGCCGGCGAAGCCCAGCACCTCCCCGCCCTCGCCCGCGCGGATGGCAGCGACGGCCTGATCGACCGCGGCCTGCTTGCGGCCGTTCACGATCACGCGGGCGCCCTCGGCGGCCAGTGCGGCGGCGATGGCATGGCCGATGCCGGCGGTGCTGCCGGAAACGAGTGCGAGTTTGCCCTTGAGCTTCAGGTCCATGGTGCGGCCTTTCTGTGGTCAATGAAAGTCGTAGGGGCTGGAATCCTTTCACAGAACAATGGCCGTTGCCCGTGTCAGGATTGGGGCATGCCAAAGACGAGCCCCCATCGCCTCGCCGCCCTGGCCCTGCCCCTGGTGCTGCCGTTCGTGCAGCCGGGCGTGGCGCAGGCCCAGTCACCCGACCGTCCATGGACCAAGCCCGAGGGCGAGGACTTCGTGCTCCAGGCGCCGGCGCGGGTGCGCTATGGCGCCGGCGAGCGCTGGGTCGAGAAGATCGTCGACGGCCGGGGCAGTTGCACGAATGCCTTCTTCGGCATGGACCCGGCGCCGCAGGTGCGCAAGACCTGCACCCTCAGCGGCCCGGCGCCCGCGAGGGCCGCACGCCCGGCGAAGGCGGCCGGCGTGATCGACGTGGTGGACCGCTCGGGCCGGATCGTTCCGGAGGCCTACCGCGCCATGGCCTCGGTGCTCGGCGACGAACAGGGCATCGCCTACCGCTACGGTTCGCCGGCGCCGCGCGATCCGGACGCCGACGCGAAGCGGCCCACGCTCTTCGAGCGGCAGGACCAGTTCGCGCGCTGCGAGGCCCCGAACCGCTGCCGCACCTCGTGGCAGGTGGGCGGGCCGCGCAAGGAGGTCGACTTCGCCTATTCCACCAACCAGTCCAGCGTGGTCTTCGTGGCGGACGATCCGGTGCAGCGCGCTGGCGTGGGCGACCTGCAGGCCTCGGCCTTCGAGAACAACACCTACGCGCAGAAGCCCCAACTGCCCTGGCAGCTCGGCGGCGGCGGGCTGGACAGCATCAACGTGGTGAAGTACCGCTCGGCCGGGCTGCTGCCCAACGACGGCAGCGCGCGGCCCGTCGCGGCGGGGCGCTGCAGCGGGCCGCCGGGCTACTGCCCCACGTCGGTGATCGCCTTCCAGAACGGCCTGCTCGCCACCACCGGCAGCAACACCGCCCACAACCAGGCCAGCGTGCGGCTGGCACCGAACAAGGTGCCGACCGCGGTCGCGATGACCGCCAACAGCGAATTCGCCTTCGTCACCGTGTGGGACACAGCCGCGCTCAAGGGCCAGGTGGCGGTGGTCGCACTGGCCGGCCTGTGCGATGGGTGCAATCTCGAAGGGCCTTACTACGAGTGGTGGAACGAATGGCAGGGCGTGTACCCGGGCCTGCCGAACATGGGCAACATCGCCTTCATGAAGGTGCTGGGCTACGTGGACCTGCCGGAGGACATGAAGGCGCCGACCGAGATCGCGGTGACCACCGGCATGCATCCCTTCAACACGGTGCTGGGCGGGGGGCTCTTCATGGGGCAGGCGAATTCGCCGCTGGCGCGGCACTGGCGTTCCTTCCTGCGCTACGGCGACAACTTCCGGCGCTACGCCAAGGGCGGCGTGGCGGTGGTGGTGTCCAAGTCGGAGCGCAAGGCGGCCTTCATCGACCTGGAGCCGCTTTTCGGCTACTTCAACGACGTGTACTTCAGCGACCAGGCCGAGCGCCTCGGCCCGGTGGGACAGGACGAGCGCCAGTGGCCGCACGGCTTCGGCTTCAGGCCGCACGCACGGCCGGTGGTGGTCAAGTCGGTCGCCTTCGATGCTCGGCCCACTGCGGTGAAGACCACCATCATGCAGACGCAGAAGGCGCAGGCCTGGATCGCGACGGAGGACGGCGCGCTGCACATCTTCGGCCTGGGCGGCTATGCGCCCGGCGCCGAGCCGCGATCGTTCACGCCGGAGCCGATCGCGGCGCTGGGCAAGGTTGCCGTGGGCCGCAACCCGACCTCGCTCGCGAGTTCGAAGGGCGAGCCCGATCCATCGATCCAGGGCGACCCGCTCGACCACCAGGTGATCGTGACCTCGCGCGGCGAGCGCAAGATCCAGTGGGTGCGCTTCTCGCCCGACGGGCGCGGCGGCCGCGTGGTGCGTACGCTGCAGGACAGCCGGCTGGTCGACCCGATCGCGGCGGAGGACATCGACAACTTCGCCAACGTCGGCATGACGATGAGCGTGGCCGACTACGCGGGGCGCGCGGTGCTCAACTACCGGTACGGCACGGTGGTCTTCGCGGATCGCGGGGCGCAATGGGCGTGCCAGCCGCCGAAGGGCTGTCCGGTACAGGCCACTGGTGGAATCGGGATCGAATTTGGGGGTGGGTTCGGGATGGAGGGCAAGCCCTTCCAGATCAACACGTCGAATGTGCCCTGAGTTGCAGGAGGCGATCTGCATCGGCACATCGCTGCGGGAGAACGAGCATCGCGGGGCTGCTTCACACGTCCCGCGGTCTCCCCCACCTCTGGTATGCCGCTACTCCTCCTTCACCGCGTGCATGAACCCGCTGTAGGTGGCCCGCGTGAGCTTCCTGCCGATCTCGGGGTCGGTGCCGCTGCGATACCAGATCATCATGTTGCCATCGTGCACAGCCTGCAGGTAGAGGGCGGTGTCCTTGGTTTCCTGGTCGAGGCAGAACTCGCCCGTCGCCTTGCCGGCGTCGATGATCTCTTCGAGCAGGCTGGACATCTTGGCGTACATCCCCAGCATCCTCTTGCGCACCTTGGACTTGGTGTTGGCCGTCTCGATGGACAGCAGCACGACGACCGCCAGGTCCTTGGGATGCTTGGCGGCCCAGCGCGTCTGGTGGCGCACGAAGTTCACGAGCTGGTCGCTCGGCGTGCCGCCGTCGCGGCGCACGGCCTCGATGGTGGCGTCGATGGAACGCTGCTCGATCGCGGCGACCACGTCCAGCAGCAGGCGCTCCTTGCTCCTGAAGTAGTAGTACACCGCGCCTTTGGTGAAGCCGGCCTTGGCCGCCACTTCTTCCAGGGTGCTGCTCGCATAGCCGTGCGTCGCGAAGAGCTGAATCGCGGCTTCGATGATGCGGGCCGTGCTGGGGATCGGAGCGGCCGCGTCCTCGCCGGATGCCGACTTGCGTGCGTTCGATCTGCGCGCAGGCGATGCCGCGCCGCCGCGCGGGCGCGTGCTGCGCACGGCCGATGTGCCGTTCTTCTCATCCGGTGCACTGCGCCTTGTTCTCGGTTGTTCATTGACCCGCATAAGCCTCCTTGGCGATCAACAGACGCTGGATCTGGTTGGTGCCCTCCCAGATCTGCGTCACTTTCGCATCCCTCATCATCCGCTCGACCGGATAGTCCCTCAAAAATCCATAGCCTCCGTGCAACTGCACGGCGTCCGTCGTCACCGCCATGGCCGCGTCGCTGCACAACACCTTGGCCAAAGACGCGTATTTGCGCGCATCGGCATGGCCGTGCATGCGATGGTCGACCGCCTGGTAGAGCACGGAACGGGCCGCCTCCACCTTGAGCACCATGTCCGCCACCATGCCGCGAAGCAACTGGAACTTGGCGATGGCCTGGCCGAACTGCTCGCGCGAGCGAGTGTAGTGGAGCGCTTCGTCGAGGGCGCCCTGTGCGATGCCGAGCGCGTGCGCCGCGATGGTCAGGCGCGAGTTGTGCAGCATCTCGACGATGTATTCGGCGCCGCGTTCGGGGTCGCCGACCTCGCGCCCGGCCGGGATGCGGCAATCGTCGAGGATCACGTCGGCGGTGGGGCTGCCGCGCATGCCCATCTTGTCCTCGAGCTTGCCGAAGCGGATGCCGGGGTCGTCGCGGTGGACCATGAAGATGCCGTGGCTCTTCGGGCCGGTGCTCGCGAAGATCAGGTACCAGTCCGCCCATCCCGCGTTGGTGATGAAGCGCTTGGTGCCGCGCAGCAGCCAGCCGCCGCCGCTGGGCTTGGCCTGCGTGCGGGCCCCCATCAGGTTCGAGCCGCCCTGCGGCTCGGTCAGGCCCCAGGCGGCGCGCAGGCGGCCGGTCGCGACGGGGCGGATCACGGCCTCCTGCAACTCGCGCGAGCCATGGTGCACCACGCCTTCGAGCACCCAGCCGCTGGTGATGGTGAGCGAGGTCGCCGCGCAGACGCGCGCAAGTTCCTCGGTGGTGATCACCTGCGAGAAGAGGTCTCCGTCGGAGCCGCCCAGGCGCTCGGGGAACGGCAGACCGGGCAGGCCCAGCGCGAGCGCGGCATCGATGGCCTCGACAGGCGGCCGCGATTCCTTGTCCACGGCTGCGGCATGGGGCGCAACCTTGTCCAGCGCGAAGCGGCGCAGGCTGTCCCTGAACTCCTGGTAGCTTGAACGTTCGGATGAGCGCATGGGATTCGTCTCCTGGTCTTGTGTATGGTGTCAGTCAATCGGTGAAGCGCGGCGGCCATGCAAGTCCGTCCTGTGCGCCGCGTTGGGCAGGCGGGCTGGCGACCTCGATGTCGGCGGCACTGAGGCCGACCGACGACAGCACGGCGACACTGTGGTCCCGGAGATCCACGGCTGCCGGTGCGATGGCAGAGCGGCTGAAGCGCGGTATCGCGGGCACTTCCTGCGGGCGCTGCGGGTCGACCCGCGACTGCACCTGGCGGTCGCGCCACACCTCGTCCGGTGCGAGCACCGGCGTCACGCAGGCGTCGACGCCCTCGAAGCGCGCGACCCATGCGTCGCGCGGCAGCGTCAGGAAGGTGGCCTCCAGCAGTCGCTCGATGGCGGGCCATGCACTGTGGCTCATCGCATCAGGCACGTCGCCCAGCTCCAGCGTGCGCCAGAGCGCGTCGAAGAATTGGGGCTCCAGGGACCCGACCGCCATATAGCCACCATCGGCACATCGATAGCAGCGGTAGTTGGGCGCGGCGCCGGCCAACCATCCGTCGCCGCGTGCGGGCATGGCCGCGGTCCGCCAGGCGGGGAAGTGCATCGCGATCAATGACAGGCAGCCGTCGATCATCGCGGCATCGACCTGTTGTCCGAGTCCGGTGCGCTGGCGTTCCTGAAGCGCGGCCAGGATGCCGATCACCGCGAGCATGCCGCCGCCCGCCATGTCGGCGATCGCGTTGAGCGGGATCTGCGGCGGCCCATCGATCGGGCCCATCGAGCCCAGCACGCCGGTGTAGCCGAGGTAGTTGATGTCGTGGCCCGCTTCCTGCGCGCGCGGGCCGGTCTGCCCATAGCCGGTCAGCGAGCAATAGATCAGGCGCGGGTTGCTCGCCGAGAGTGTTTCGTAGCCGGCGCCCAGGCGGCTCGCGACGCCGGGCCGGAAGCCTTCGATGAACACGTCGGCGCTGTCGCAGAGGCGCGCGAGTGCCAGTTGGCCCTGTTCCGACTTGAGGTCGAGCGAGATGAACTTCTTGCCGCGCGAGAAGCTCGACACCGGCGGCCCCGCGCGCCCGCCGCCGACCACGATGACTTCCGCACCCAGGTCGGCAAGCAGCATCGTCCCGTAAGGTCCCGGTGCCAATCGCGTCATGTCGATGACGCGGATGCCGTCCAGCGGCTTCGATTGATTCGACACAGTCAACACGTCTCCTTTCGTCGTGAATCCACCAGTCATGCCAAGGCGGCTGCGTTCCGATGCGCGCGCTCGAGGTGCGCTCACGCGGTCGCATTGGTGACGCCTTGATGCGAATCCAAGGGACAACCCGTACATCGTCGCCTTGCACCCCGCTCGATCACGGCTGTACTATCGCCATCAATCACATACCGGCTGGATAGTATGAAGCGTCAAAGCCGTTTTGTGCAAGCCGGGACGGCCCTCTCGCCACGGAGACAGGATGAACGCACGCACACCTGCAGAAGCGCTTCTGCAAATCGAACTCGATGACAAGTACCTGCAACGCGATGGGCAGGTATTCATGTCGGGCACCCAGGCACTGGTGCGCCTGCCGATGGACCAGCAGCGGCGCGACGAGCGCAACGGCGTGCGCACGGCCGGCTTCATCTCGGGCTACCGCGGCTCGCCGCTGGGCCGCTACGACCAGGAGCTGTGGTCGCAGTCCGCGCTGCTGAAGAAGCACCACATCCACTTCCAGCCCGGCGTCAACGAAGACCTGGCAGCGACGGCCGTTTGGGGTTCGCAGTATGTGGGCAGCGTGCCCGGTGCGCGCTATGACGGCGTGTTCGGCATCTGGTACGGCAAGGGCCCCGGCGTGGACCGCAGCGGCGATGCCTTCAAGCATGCCAACAGTGCAGGCACCTCTCGCCTGGGCGGCGTGCTGGCCATCGCGGGGGACGACCATGCGGCCAAGTCGTCGACCACCGCGCACCAATCCGACTACGCGCTGATCGCGAGCGGGATTCCCGTCCTTTATCCGTCGAACGTGCAGGACATCCTCGACTTCGGCCTGCACGGCATTGCGATGAGCCGCCACTCGGGTTGCTGGATCGGCATGAAGGTGGTGACCGACGTGGTCGAAAGCTCGGGCAGCGTGCAAGTGGGCGAGAACCTGCCGCGCATCGTCGTGCCCGATGCTGCGTTTCCGCCCGATGGCGTGAACATCCGCGGCAACGACATCTCGCCGCAGGTGCAGGAGCAGCGGCTCTACGAACACAAGCTGCATGCCGCGCAGGCCTATGCCCGCGCGAACGGCATCGACCGCATCGTGGCCGACCATCCCGAAGCGCGCGTGGGCATCGTTTCGGCGGGCAAGGCCTTCGCCGATGTGCGGCAGGCGCTGCGCAGCCTCGGCTTCGCGAGCGACGAGGCCGCGGGCGCCGCCGGCCTGCGCGTGCTCAAGGTCGGCCTGGTCTGGCCGCTCGATCCGCAGATCGTGGAGCGCATGGCCGAAGGCCTCCAGACGATCATCGTCGTCGAAGAAAAGCGGCCGCTGCTGGAGCACCAGCTGAAGTCCATCCTCTACGACGCGCCGCTGACGCGCAAACCGCGCATCGTCGGCAAGTTCGATGGCCATGGCGAATGGTCCGCGGACCGCGGCGAGGCGGTGTTCTCGTCAGTGGGCGAACTCGCGCCGCCGGTCATCGCGCAGCGCATCGCGCAAGTGCTTGGCCTGCCTTTCGAAGTCCCCTCCAACCCCGAGAGCGCAAAGCTGCCTTCGGTCGCACGCGCCGCCACCTTCTGCTCCGGCTGCCCGCACAACACCTCGACCCAGCTGCCCGACGGCAGCCGCGCCTTCGCCGGCATCGGCTGCCACGGCATGGTGCTGCTGACGGGCCGCGACCCCTACGGCACCGTCGGGCAGATGGGCGCGGAAGGCGCGATGTGGGTGGGCCAGGCGCCCTTCACCGACGAGAAGCACATCTTCGCCAACATGGGTGACGGCACCTACTTCCACTCGGGCTTCCTAGCCATCCGGCAGGCAGTGGCCGCGCATGTGCCGATCACCTACAAGCTGCTGGTCAACGGCTTCGTGTCCATGACCGGCGGCCAGCCGATCGACGGCGAGCTCAGCACCGTGCAGATGGTCCAGGAGCTCGTGGCCGAAGGCGTGAACCGCATCGTCGTGGTGGCCGACGACCCGACGCGCTACGACGACCCGTCGATGAAGCTCCCGCCCGGCGTGCCGGTGCGCCACCGCCGCGAACTCGACGCGGTGCAGCGCGAGCTGCGCGAGTACCCCGACGTGTCGGTGCTGCTCTACGACCAGGTCTGCGCGACGGAGCGCCGGCGCCTGCGCAAGCGCGGCCGCCATCCCGATCCGGACAAGCGCAGCTTCATCAACGCCGCAGTCTGCGAAGGCTGCGGCGACTGCAGCGAAAAGAGCGGCTGCCTGTCGATCGAGCCGCTGGAAACGGAGTTCGGCCGAAAGCGCAAGATCAACCAGTCGACCTGCAACAAGGACTATTCCTGCATCGAGGGCTTCTGCCCCAGCTTCGTGACCGTGCACGGCGGGAAGCTGCGGCAGCGCGCCGCGCAGAAGAGTGACGAGTCGTCGTTCGGCGCGCTGCCCGAGCCCAGCCTGCCGTCGATCGACGAAGGCTACGCGATCCTTGTCACCGGCATCGGCGGCACCGGCGTGATCACGCTGGGCGCCGTGCTCGCGATGGCCGCGCACCTGGACGGCCATGCGGCCAGCGCCCTGGACATGACCGGCCTGGCGCAGAAGTACGGCGCCGTGATGTCGCACGTGCGCATCGCACCCGACGCGTCGAAGATCAAGACCGCCCGCCTGGCCAGTGGCGAAGCCGACCTGATCGTCGGCTGCGACCTGATCGTGAGCGCGAGCACCGATGCCGTGTCGAAGATGGTGCCGGGCCGCACGCGCGTCGCGGTGAACACCGAGGTGTCGCCGACCAGTGCCTTCGCGCGCGACCCCGACTGGAAGGTGTCGCCGGAAGAACTCGTCGCGCGCATCGCGCACGCCACCGGCGGCCAGGCCAGCGGCCTGCCTGCCACGCGGCTGGCAACGTCACTGATGGGCGACGCCATCGCCGCCAACATGTTCTTGCTGGGCTACGCGTGGCAGCGTGGCTGGCTGCCGGTCTCGCTGGCCGCGATGCAGCGCGCCATCGCTCTGAACGGCGTGAATGTGGAGGCGACGGAGAAGAGCTTCCTGTGGGGACGCCGCGCCGCGGTCGACCTGACTGCGGTGGAAGCCCAGGCGCGCCCGACCAGCGTCGTCAACTTCGTGCCCTCGCGCAGGCCAAAGACGACGCCCGAACTGGTCGCGCATCGCGAAGCCGAACTCGCCAATTACCAGAACCGTGCCTATGCCGCCCGCTACCGCAGCCTGGTCGACCGCGTGGACCAGGCCGCGCAATCGCTGACAGACGGCGACCGCCTGACGCGTGCCGTCGCGCGCTACTACTACAAGTTGCTGGCCTACAAGGACGAGTTCGAGGTCGCGCGCCTCTACGCCGCACCCGATTTTCGCCAGTCACTGGACGCCGCCTTCGAGGGCGACTTCAAGCTGCACTTCAACATCGGCGCCTGGCCTTTCGCCACGCGCGATCCGAACACCGGCCTGCCGCGCAAGCGCGAGATCGGCCCCTGGGCGTTGACGGCCATGGGCTGGCTGGCCCGGCTGCGCGGCCTGCGCAACACGGTGCTCGACCCCTTCCGGAACAACGAAGAGCGCCGTCATGCGCTGCGGGACATCGCGGAATACGAATCCGACATCGCCCGGCTGCTCGAAGGCCTCGACGCGCATCGTCTCGCCACCGCCGTCGCGATCGCCGAACTGCCCGAGCACATCCGCGGCTACGGCCACGTGCGCGAGCGGCATGCCGGCGAGGTCCGCAAGCGCCGCGATGCGCTGTGGCAGCGATGGCAGGCCGAAGGGCTGCCCAAGGCCGCCTGACGAAGCTGCATTTCCGCTGCTTTTCCTCTTTCCCATTCGAACCAAGGAGACCCGCATGCAAAAACTCGATCTCGATGCTGCCGTCCAGCGCGTGACCGACTACACGCTCGCCCACCCCTACGAGCGCGACGTCTGGGAGAAGTCCCCGGCCATCACCGGCATCCTGGCGTGGAACGACGAGGCCGCCGTCGCCAAGGCGCGCCATTGGGTCGAGCGTGCGGTCGACGTGCAGTCTTCGCGCGGCTTCCTGGGCTACGACGAACGCATCGAGCTGGCCAACGGCCATGCCGCCGTGTTCACGCCGACCGCGTCGCTGTCGACCGCGCTGGGCTTCAACGTGCTCGCCTACTACGAGCGCGACGGCGACCCCCGCTTCCTCGACGCCGCGAGACGCCAGGCCGAGGCGCTGCTCGCCGGCCCGCGCACGCGCAACGGCGGCTTCTGGGTGCGCAAGGAGGGCCCCGAGCTGTGGATCGACTTCATCTACATGATGTGCCCGTTCCTCGCGCGACTGGGCCGGATCGAGAAGAAGCCCGCGCTGGTCGACGAGGCCATCCGGCAGATCGACGTCTACGTGCGCCACCTCGTCGATCCCGAACTGCATCTGGCCCGCCACGCCTGGCGCGAGACGCCCAACGCTTACCTGCAATCCACCTTCTGGTGCCGCGGCAACGGCTGGCTGACCTGCGCGCTGGTCGACACCCTCGAGCAGATCGGAGTCGACCACGCGGGTGCCTCCAGACTCAAGGAGGTCGGACAGCGGGCCTTTGCCGCGATCGCGGCTCACCAGGACCGCTGCGGTTTCTTCCACAACATCCTGGACGACGAGAACGCCAAGTTCGAGGCCTCGGGCACCCTGATGTTCGCGTACAGCGCGGCCAAGGCGGTGAACCAGGGCTGGCTCGACGCTGCGTACATCGAGAAGGCGCAGCGTGCAGTCCACATCGTCGCCGGCTCGATCGAGCCCGACGGCGCCATCCCCGGCGTGCAGGTGCCGCCGGGCGGGCCGGGCGTGCCCTTCGCCACGACGCTCTACGGCCAGGGCTTCTTCATCCAGGCAGCGGCCGAACTGCGCCACCACCTGGCCTGACGTGCGCCGCATCGACTGGTAAAGCAGCATGATCCTCGAGATCCTCTTCAACGGCATCTTCCTCGGTGCCATCTACGCGCTCTTCGCCGTGCCGATGAGCGTCATCTGGGTCACGACCGATGTGATCGACGTGTCCATCGGCGCCTATGCCGTGGTGGCGGGCGTCATCGTGGCGGCATTCGGGTTGCCCTGGGGCCCGGTGATCGGCCTCGCGGCGGCGCTCGCGCTGGGTTGCGTCACGGGGTCGGTGTTCCTGGGTTTCCACGCGCTGCGGCTCATGAAGGACGCGATGCCCATCGTGCTGGCCACCTTCGCCTTCATGCTCGCGGTCGAGTCGGCCATCCTGGTCGTGGTCGGCACCGACAATCAGTTCGTCGACCGCATGAACGGCAACCTTCGCCTGGGCGGCGCCGTGCTCAGCGTGCAGGGCATGTTCAACCTGGCGCTCAGCGTGGTGCTGATGCTGGCGCTCAGCGTGGTGCTGAAGCGGACGCCGGCCGGGCTGCGCATGCGGGCCTGCGCCATTTCGTCGAAGGGCGCCTCGCTGGTGGGCATTCCCGTCAAGCGCACGCAGTTTCTGACCTTCGTGCTGTGCGCAGGCATCGCCGGCGTGGGCGGCATCCTGGCCGCCATGTCGATCGGCATGACCTATGCGAGCGCCTTCACCTTCACCACCATCGCCTTCAGCAGCGCGGTGGTGCTGGGCAAGCGCGGTCCGCTGCCGGCCTTCTTCGGCGGACTGTTCGTCGGCCTGGCCGAGTCGCTGAGCCAGACCTACCTGCCCAGCGGCTGGGCGCACGCGGTGCCCGCCGCGCTGATCATCCTCATCCTGGCCTCCGGACGCCTGCCCAGCGCCGCCTTCTCGGGAGCGCGGCCATGACGCGGCACCAGGGCTTCGCGCACAAGTGGGGCAGCACGGCCGGCGTGCTGATCGCCTGCTTCATCGTCGCCACCGTCTGCGGCCAGTTCCGCGGCTCGGTGTACACCACCTCCACCACCATCGGCATCTACGCCCTGCTCGCGGTGCCGCTGGGCATGCTGTACGGCCAGGGCGGCACGGTGTCGCTGGCGCAAGGTGCATTCGCCGCCATCGGCGGCTACTCGACGGCCATCCTCAGCACGCGCTACGGCATACCGCCGATGGCGTCGCTGCTGCCCGCCGTGCTGCTGCCGGCGCTGGTCGCGTTCGTGATCTCCAAGCCCATTCTGCGGCTGCCCGAGCTGTCGCTGGCGCTGGTGACGCTGTCGATCGGCACGGTGGTCGAAGTCGCGCTGCAACGCGGCGGCGACTTCACCGGCAGCTTCATCGGCATCAACGGCATTCCCACGCTGCCCTTCATCGGCAATTCGCGCATCGGCGCGCACTTCGCGGTGTGGGCGCTGGTGCTGGTGATCGTGATCGGCTACGTCAACTACATGTCGAGCCCGCGCGGCCTGGCGCTCAACGCGATCCGGACCGACCACCTGCTGGCACGGGCCATGGGCGTGAACGTGCCCTTCGACCTGGCGATGATGTTCTCGATCACGGCCGGCGTCGCCGGCCTGGGCGGCTGGTTCTACGCCCACACCATCGGCTACGTGGCACCTGACTCGATGTCGATCGCCATGTCGGCCAACGTGCTTTTCATGGTGGTCCTGGGCGGGCGCAAGTCGGTGCTCGGGCCGATCGTCGGCGCCGTGTTCTTCACGCTGGCCAGCGACCTGCTGCCCGGCACCGAGAGCCAGGGCATGTTCTTCGGCACGCTGCTGGTGCTGGTGCTGCTCTTCTCGCCCGACGGCCTGCTGAGCCTGCGTCCACTGGGCTGGCTGCGCGCCCGCAACGCGCCGGTGGCCCGGCCGCCGGCGGGTGGCGGCGGCAACTCCGCGCACGTCGCGCCCACTGCGGGGGTGGCGCCATGAGCCTGGACGCCATCGACACCAGCATCGCCTTCGGCGGCCTGAAGGTGCTCACCAACGTGAGCGTGCAGGTCGAGCGTGGACGCATCACCGGGCTCGTCGGCCCCAACGGTGCGGGGAAGACCACGCTTTTCAACTGCCTCACAGGCGTGGTGCGGCCGCAGCAGGGCTCGGTGCGCATCGACGGGCGCGACATCTCGGCCCTGCCCCTGGACAAGCGCATCCAGCTCGGCATTTCGCGCACCTTCCAGACGCCGCGCCTGGACCTCGACGCGAGCGTGCTCGACGCCGTGATGCTCGGCTTCTACTCGCGCCACAAGCCGTCGCTGGCCGCCAGCTTCGTCTCGACCGCGACGCGCCGCCGCCACGATGCCCAGCTGCGCGAGAAGGCCGAGGCCCTGATCGAACAGTTCCAGCTGACGCCGAACCCGCATCAGCGGTCGGGCGCGCTGTCGCTGGGCCGGCTGCGCCTGCTCGAAGTCGCCCGCGCGATTGCGAGCGAGCCGCAGTACCTGCTGCTCGACGAGCCGGCCGCGGGCGTGGACGAGAACGACCGGCAGTTGCTGGCACGCGCCATTCGCAACGCCGCGGCGCGGAACGTCGGCGTGCTGCTGGTGGAACACAACGTCGGCTTCGTGGCCGAACTCAGCGACCACATGCTCGCGCTGGTGCGCGGCGAGGTGGTGGCGGCCGGTTCGCCGCACGCGGTCGTCAACGATCCCGAAGTCGTCACCGCCTACCTGGGAGGACAACGTGTCGCAGCCTGAATCCACTTCCACGGGCCGGCGCGGCCTCGCCGTCGACGGCGTCTCGGCGCGCTACGGCAACCTCACGGCCTGCCGCCCGGTCAGCCTGCGCGTCGAACCGGGCGAGCTGGTCGCGTTGATCGGCCCCAACGGCGCCGGCAAGACCAGCCTGATCGGCGCGCTCAACGGCACCGTCGCCGGCACCGGCGAGATCACCCTCGACGGCAGGCGCATCGACGGCCTGGCCGCCTGGCGGCGCGTCGGCATTGGCCTCACCACCGTGCCGGACAACCGCGGGCTCTTCCCCTCGCTCACGGTGGCCGACAACCTGCGCCTGGGTGCGCTGCTGTCGGACCGCGCCAAGCGCGAAAAGGCGCTCGACGATGCGATCGCGCTTTTCCCCTTCCTGCGCACACGCTGGGGCGACGCGGCGGGTGCGCTCAGCGGCGGACAGCAGCAGATGCTCGCCATCGCCAAGTGCATGGCGTGCAGCCCGCGCGTTCTCCTGCTCGACGAGCCGACGCAAGGCCTCGCGCCGATCGTCGTCGACGAGCTGGCCGAGGTCCTGCGCAACCTGCGCGCCCGCGGCCTCCCGATCCTGCTCGTCGAGCAGAGCCAGTACCTCGTCGAAGCGGTCGCCGATCGTTTCGCGGTGCTGGTCGGCGGCCAGATCGTCCACTCGGGCCCGCGCGCCGCACTCGCCGACCGCGAGTACATCGCCGGGCTCTATCTGCAGCGCAAGCAGGCTGCCGTGCTTTCCCATTGACCGTGCCGACCCCCTCGCAACCATCCACCTGAAGGAGACACCCATGGATCACCGTTCCGCAAGAAGATTGACCCTGGCCGCCGCGCTCGCGCTCGGCCTTGGCAGCGTGCCGCTTTACAGCGCGGCCCAGAGCCAGAACGAACCCTTCCGCGTCGGCCTGCTGCTCGCGTTGTCGGGTCCCGCCGCGGCCTACGGCGCCGACGAGCGCGCCGCCATCGAAGCCGTGACCGAACGCGCCAACGCGGCAGGCGGCATCAACGGGCGCAAGATCGAGCTGATCGTCAAGGACACCAAGACCAACCCGACCGAGGCGGCGCGGCTGGCCAATCAGGTGATCCTGGACGACAAGGTGATCGCCATCATCGGCGCCACCACCGGCTCGGAAACGCTGGCCTTCGCCGATCTCGCGATGCGCTCGAAGGTGCCGGTGTTCCCGATGGTGGGCACGCAGTCGGTCACCGATCCGAAGGAAGCCTTCTCCAAGTGGATGTTCCGCATGTCGGTGCCCATCAGCACCGATCTGCCGGCGAGCTTCGACCGCATCCTGGCCGACAAGCGCAAGCGCCTGGCCATCTTCTCGGAAGAGGATGCCTACGGCCAGCAGGCCTCCGCCATGATGGCGGAGGTCGCCAAGAAGAGCGGGCAGGTCGAGGTGGTGGAGCATGCCTCGGCGCCCAAGGCGGCGACCGACCTGACCGCGCAGGCCACCCGCATCCGCAACGCCAAGCCCGACGCGGTGTTTCTCGCCACCTCGTCCACCGGCTCCGCCGGCGCGCTGCTGCGCAAGCTGCAGGAAGTGGGGCTCGAGGTGCCGGTGTACGGCATGGCCGGCATCGTGCAGAAGCAGATCATCAAGAACGGCGGCAAGGCGGCCGAGAACCTGATCGCGCCCGCGCTGGTCAACCCCGACGAAGCGGGTCCGCTCACCGAGCTCTTCGACCTGCTCAAGAACAAGGGCGGCGTGGCCGGCTTCGGCGCGCTGCTCGGCGCCAATGCCATGGCCACGGTGGTGCAGGCGCTCAAGGCTGGCGCCACCGACGGCCCGAGCCTGCGCGACAAGGTCGAGACCATGGGCCCGGTCAAGGGCTACGCGGCCGCGCCGATCAAGTTCTCGGCCACCGACCACGACAGCTGGACCAAGGAAACCCTGTTCTACGTGACCGTGCGCGACGGCAAGTTCAAGAACCTGGACCCCAAGTAAGCAGGAAGCAAGGCTTTGACGATGGCAGACGAAACCCTTCCGCTGCGCGGCGTTCGCATCCTCGATCTCACCCAGGTCCAGTTCGGGCCCTGCGCCACGCAGGTGCTCGGCGACTTCGGTGCCGAGATCGTCAAGATCGAGCGGCCGGGCGACGGCGACATCTCGCGCACCACCGACCCCTACATCACCGAGGTCGAAGGCCAGAGCGCCTATTTCCTGAGCCTGAACCGCAACAAGCGCGGCATGGCGCTGGACATGGGTTCGGAAGCCGGGCGCGAGATCGTCCGCCAGTTGCTCGAGCGCGCCGACGTGCTGGTGCACAACTTCCGTCCCGGCGTGGCCGAGCGGCTGGGGCTGGGTTTCGACGAGCTGCACGCGCGGCACCCGCGCCTCATCTACGCCTCGGGCTCGGGCTTCGGCCCGACCGGCCCCCTGGCGCACAAGGGCGGCCAGGACTTCCTGGCGCAGTCGCTGTCGGGCATCGCATCGCGCAACACCGACGCGAATGGCGTGCCACAGCTGTTCCCCACCGCGCTCGGCGACTTCACCTCGGGGATGATCATCGCGCAGGGCATCCTGATGGCGCTCTACCAGCGCGAGCGCACCGGGCTGGGCCAGCGCATCGACGTCTGCCTGCTCGACGTGCTGCTTGCCATGCAGCAGCAGGAGGTCACGCAGCAGACGCTGCGCGGCAAGCCGGTCAACTGGGTCACGCAGAACCTCATCGGCATCTTCCCGACGCGCGACGGCGCCGTCACGCTGGTGGGCGTCTTCAGGCCCAACCCGCTGGGCGATCTGTGCCGTGCGCTCGACATCGAGGATCTCTCGGCCCGACCGGAGTACAAGGACAAGGCTTCCTGGGGACCGAATCGCAGCGCCATCTTCGCGCTGCTGGCGCCTGCCTTCGCGCGCTTCACCACCGCCGAATGCCTGGCGCGGCTGGACCGCGAGGACGTGCTGTGCGCACCCGTGCTGACGCTCGATGAAGCCATCGCGCAGGAGCAGGTCGTCACCAACGGCATGATGATCGAGTTCGAGCATCCGATACACGGCACGGTGCGCACGGTCGGCAACCCGCTGCACCTGTCGAGCGTGCCGAAGATCGCCAGCCGCGCGGCGCCGCTGCATGGCCAGCACAACGCGGAGGTGCTGGGCGAGCTTGGCTACGCGCCGGCGGACATCGAGCGCCTGCGCCGCGACGGCGTCGTCACCTGAACGGCACGCGCAACAGCCACTTGGAACCCACCCATCACACCGGAGACCCCATGTTCGTCGACTTCGACACCGGCCCGCGGGCCACCATCCGAGACCTGAAGATCGGAGACAAGATCGCCATCGAGAAGACCATCTCGGAATCGGACGTCTACCTGTTCGCCGGCATCTGCGGCGACTTCTCGCCCAACCACATCAACGAGCGCTACATGAAGGGCTCGCGCTTCGGCACGCGCATCGCGCAGGGCGCGCTGGTGGTGGGCTTCACCTCCGCGGCGGCGGCGATGTTCGGCCTCAAGTACCGCGTGGACGGCGTCTCGGCGGGCTACGACCGGCTGCGCTTCGTGAAGCCCGTCTTCTTCGGCGACACCATCCGCATCCACTACGAGGTGGCCCGCATCGAGATCGATCGCAACCGCGCCTACGCCACGCTGAAGGTGACCAACCAGCACGACGAGGTGGTGCTCGCCGGCGAGCACATCCTGCGCTTCGTCGAGCTCGAAAGCCGGGAGTCCTGAGCATGCCGGCACCTGTCGTCATCCTGGAGAAGCGCGGGCTCGTGGGCCTGATCACGTTGAACCGTCCTGACGCGCTCAATGCCCTGAGCACACGCGTCATGGACGAACTCACGGCACACATCCGGACCTGCGAAGCCGACGAGCAGATCGGCTGCATGGTGCTCACGGGCACGGGCCGTGCCTTCGCGGCCGGCGCGGACATCAAGGAGATGGCCGACAAGGGCTACGCAGACGCGTTGCTCGAGGACTTCATCACCCGCAACTGGGAAGAGGCGACGCGCTGCCGCAAGCCCATCATCGCGGCGGTGAACGGGCTCGCCCTGGGCGGCGGCTGCGAGTTGGCGATGATGTGCGACTTCATCCTGTGCTCCGAGGCGGCGCGATTCGGGCAGCCCGAGGTGAAGGTGGGCGTGATGCCGGGCGCGGGCGGCACGCAGCGCCTGTCGCGCTCGATCGGCAAGTCGAAGGCCATGGAGATGTGCCTCACCGGCCGCATGATGGACGCCGCCGAGGCGGAACGCTGCGGGCTCGTCAGCCGCATCGTGCCGGCCGAAGGCCTGGTGGAAGAAGCCCTGCGCGTCGCGACGCAGATCGCCGAGCTGTCGCGCCCCATCATCTACATGACCAAGGAAGCGGTGAACCGATCCTTCGAGGTGCCGCTGTCCGAGGGCGTTCGCTTCGAGCGGCGCCTGGCCCACACCACCTTCGCGCTCGAAGACCACAAGGAAGGAGCCGCTGCCTTCGCGGCCAGGCGCAAGCCGGTGTACAAACACCGCTGACTCCACTTCCGCGACGTTTCGCGACAAGGACCGATGCTTGACCTTCCCTTCGAGAAATGGACCCTGGGTGACGCGCTCGCGCAGCGCGTCGAAGCATCGGGCGATGCGCCTTTCATCCGAATGGTGGGTGGCGCTCCGTTGAGCTATCGCGAGCTGCAGGCGCAGGTGCTCGGGCTGGCCGAGGCGCTGGAGCGCGAGGGCGTCGGGCCCGGAGACCGCGTCGTGATCATGGGCGGGAACTGCCTGGCGACGCTGCGCTGCTGGTTCGCGCTCAACCTGCTCGGCGCGGCAGACGTGACCATCAATACCGCCTATCGCGGGCGGCCGCTGGTGCATGCCATCAACACCGCACAGGCGCGCCTCATGCTCGTCGGCACGCGGCAGCTCGGCCTGCTCGCCGAGTGCGAGGGGGATGTGCCCTTGCTCGAACGCGTGCTGCATTTCGACGACGAAACCGATGCGCCGGTCGCGTCTTCTCCGGGCGTGCGCTTTGCGCGGCTCGAACTCGCGCCGCTGCCGGCAGCGCAAGCCCCATCGCCCGGTTGGCAGTGGCCCGGCGCACGGGCGCAGGACCTGGCCTCCATCATCTTCACCTCGGGCACCTCGGGCCCCGCCAAGGGCGTGATGCTGCCGCACGCGCAGACCTACCTGGTCTCGCTCGAAAGCGCACGCCAGCTGCAGCTGCGAGAGGATGACGTCTACTACATCTTCCATCCGCTTTTCCACATGTCGCCACGCTATGTGGCGATCTACGCCGCGCTGATCGCCGGCGCGCAGGTGTGCATGGACCGCGCGTTCAGTGCAGCCGACTGGCTGCCGCGCATCCGCGCCTGCGGCGCCACGGTCTCGATCGGCCACGGTCCCATGCTCGAGATGGTCCACGCGATGCCCGAGCGCCCCGACGACGCCGACAACCCCTTGCGTCGGCTCGCGACTTCGCCCTTCCCCTGGCACATCGCCGCCGACTTCGAGCGCCGCTTCGGCGTCCGCGGCCTGGAGGTCTGGGGTATGACCGAGGTCAACATCCCGCTGTGGAACTCGCTCGACGAGCCGCTGCGCCCTGGTTGCGGCCGCTTGATCTCCGACGAATACGAAATCGCCCTTGTCGACCCCGAGACCGACCTGCCCGTGCCCGACGGCACCGCCGGAGAGCTGGTCGTACGCGCCCGCCGCCCCTGGACCTTGATGCAGGGCTACTTCGGAATGCCTGAGGCCACGCTCAAGGCCTGGCGCAACCTGTGGTTCCACACCGGCGACCTCGCGTGGAAGGACGACGCGGGCTGCTACCACTTCGTCGACCGCCTGGGCGACCGCATCCGCCGCCGCGCCGAGAACATCTCGTCCTACGAGATCGAGGTGGCCGCGATGCAGCATCCCTCGGTACGCGAATGCGCGGCCATCGGCGTCGCGTCGGAGTTCGCGAGCGACGACGACGTGCTGCTCGTCGTCGTGCCCGCGCCGGATTTCGACGCGGCCACCCTGCTCGCCCACCTGGCGCGCAGGCTGCCGCATTTCATGGTGCCGCGCTACATCGACACCCTGGCCGAACTGCCGCGCACGCCGACGAACAAGGTGCGCAAGGCCGCGCTGCGCGAGCGTGGCGTGCAAGGGACGACGTGGGACCGCAAGGCGCATGGCATGGACCTGCGGGCGCTGGTGGCGGGGCGTTCGTAGGCGGCGCCCCACGCCTACCTGCCCCTGCTCACACCGACCGCGTCTCAATCTCCGTCTTCACCTCCGTCATCAGCCGATGCAGCGGGCACTTCCCCGCCACGCGGAGCAGCGACGCCTTCTGCTCATCGCTCAGCGCACCGGTGACGTGCAGCGTCGAGTCCAGCTTGTAGACCCCCTGCCGCTCCTGGCTGTCGTCGCGGTCGACCGCCACTTCGATCTCCTCGACGGGGATGCCCTTGTGCTGCGCGTAGACCAGCACCGTGAGCGCCTTGCAGGCCGCGAGCGCGGCGTCGTACAGGTCGTGCGGGCTGGGGCCGTCGGCGTGACCGTCGATGTTGGTGTCGACCGCGAACTCGTGGTGACGGATCTTGACGATGTGCCGCGTGCCGGTGATGCCGTCGCGTCGAACGGTGATGCTCATGGTGTGTCCTTGTCGGGTTGGATGCGGGCTGGCCGGCGCCGTCGCGGCAACCGGCCGGAACAGAGCGCCGCCCATGGTAGCGGCGCAGGTGCACCGAGCGATGATCGGAATCCGATCGAACGGTGAGGGGAAACACGTACGGCCGCCCCGCAGAGGGAAGAGCGACAGAGCAGCCGCCCTGCCCTCCTCCTGACGAGGATGGCACCGCAGATGCAAATTGCACGCCCCTGCACGGACCACTTAGCATCGAGGCATGAACACGCAGCTTCCACCCACCGTCCCCACCGTCCCCGCCGAGACGGCGCTCGAGGAGCGCGACGGGCGCTACCTGCGCAAAGCCATCGTGTGGTCGCATGCGGCGCGCCGGCGCGGCAACCGGCCCTTCGGCGCGGTCATCGTGTCGGCCGAAGGCGAAGTGCTCGCCGAGGCCTACTGCAACACCGCGGAGACGGGCGACGTGACCGGCCATGCCGAGACCAACGCGGTGCGCATGCTGGCCAACCGCGGACTGTCGCGCGATGCGCTGGCCGGCGCCACCCTCTATTCGTCGGCCGAACCCTGCCTGATGTGCGCAGGCGCGATCTTCTGGTCGAACATCGGTCGCGTCGTGTTCGGCATCGACGCCGAGCGCCTGCGCGTCTTCCGCGGCGAACGGGCGGAGCAACGGGATGCCGTGCTGTCCTGCCGCGATGTGTTCGAAGCCTCTGCGCATCTCATCGAATGCATCGGGCCAGCCCTGCTGGACGAGGCGATCGCCGCCCATGTCGGTGCCTGGAGTACGTAGGCCACCCCGTTCGGCCATTGGCTTTTCTACACCCTGGTGCGCGCGAGGTGCGCCAGCGCGCTGTGCCGGTGCATCGCCTGATTTCCCACTGCCAATTCCTTGAGCACCGTGGTGCGAGCCCTTGTGGGACAACGCTCTTTCGACTTGTCCTCAGAGTTTTCCACAAGCTTGTCCACCTTCCCGGGGAAGAAGTCCGACACCCCGAGGCGCCTCGTCCTACCACTGCCCCTACACTCCCCCCCCATGCCCTGGAACGCACGGCTCGCGCTCGACTATCGACTCGAAGGCGGACGCAGCGTCGCCCGCTTTCGCCATGAAGGCCCCCTTCGCATCCTGCAGAGCCTCTATCCGGAGGGCGATGCCGTCTGCCACAACGTGCTGGTACACCCGCCGGGGGGGCTGGTGGGCGGCGACGTGCTGGACATCCGCGCGCATGCGGCGCCCGGCAGCCACGGACTGATCACCACGCCCGGCGCCAGCCGCTTCTACCGATCCGAGGGCGAGCTGGCCGCCCAGCACACCACCCTGCAGCTCGAGGCCGATGCACGGCTCGAATGGCTGCCGCTGGAAGCGATCTGCTACAGCGGCTGCCGCGCCGGGAACCGCCTCACGCTGGAACTTGCGGAAGGTGCGGAGCTGATCGGCTGGGACGTCACTGCGCTGGGCCTGCCCGGCGCCGGCAAACCCTTCGAGCACGGCGTGCTGCAGCAGCACCTGGAGATGCCGGGCGCCTGGCTGGAGCGCGGCCGCATCGCGGCCGCGGACCGCCGGCTGCTCGACGGACCGCTCGGCCTGGCAGGACACCGCTGCCTGGCGACGATGTTCTTCGCCACGGGCGCACCGATCGCGCGAGCGCGGCGCGAGGTGGCGCTGGAATGTGCGCGCGCGCTGGCCGAAGCCCATGCGCTGCACGACAGCGCCGGCGCCACCAGCCCGCACCCGCGCGTGGTGGTGCTGCGCGTGCTGGCGCCGCTGGTCGAGCCCGCCATGCAACTGCTGCGGCAGGTCTGGCAAGCCTGGCGCGCCGAGCTGTGGCGCATGACGGGCCAGCCGCCCCGCATCTGGTCGATGTAGCGCACAGCCGCGCGCGCCATCGCCCTACTTCGCACGCGGGCCCTCTCCGTCCGTGCGTGCCCGCGGGACAGCCTACTGTGCAGGCACCTATTCGACACAGGAGACCCACCATGAAAAGCATCATCCTCTGGCTTTGCGGCGTGCCGATCGGCGTGATCATTCTGCTGAAGGTGTTCGGCGTCTTTTGATTGAGGACTCACCGGGGCGGCGCCACTTGGGCGGTGCGCCTACGGGCGACGCCGCGCGCACGGGTTAGGCTGCAACGCATGGCCTGCCCCGCGTTGCCGCTCCGATGACCTGCTCCGCCAGCGACATTCCCGCCCGCCTCGACCGCCTTCCATGGTCGCGCTGGCACTGGCGCGTGGTGATCGCGCTCGGCGTGGCCTGGGTGCTGGACGGGCTGGAGGTGACCCTGGTCGGCTCCATCGGCGGCGTGCTGGAGCGGCCCGACACCCTGGGGCTGACGGCCGCGCAGATCGGCTGGTCCGGCTCGCTCTACATCGGCGGCGCGGTGCTGGGCGCCCTGTTCTTCGGTCGCATGACCGATCGGCTCGGGCGCAAGAAGCTGTTTCTGATCACGCTGGCGGTGTACACGCTCGCCACGCTCGCCACCGCCTTCGCCCCCAACTTTGCCTTTTTCGCGGTGTGCCGCTTTTTCACCGGGCTGGGCATCGGGGGCGAGTACGCCGCCATCAACTCGGCGATCGACGAGCTGGTTCCGGCGCGCGTGCGCGGGCGAGTCAACCTCGCCATCAACGGCAGCTTCTGGGTCGGCGCGGCGCTGGGGGCCGGCTTGAGCCTGTGGCTGCTGGACCCGCAGGTGCTCGGGCCGGTATGGGGCTGGCGCGCCGGCTTCGCGTTGGGCGCAGTGCTGGCGGTGGCCATCCTGCTGGTGCGGCGCCATGTGCCCGAGAGCCCGCGCTGGCTCATGGCGCATGGACGCACCGACGAGGCGGAGCGCATCGTCGCCGACATCGAGGCGGAAGTGGCGGCGCAGCATGGCCCGCTGGTCGAGCCTCCGGGCCGCGTGCGCTACAACCGGCGCGCCAGCCCGGGCTGGCGCGAAGTGGCGCGGGTGCTGGCACGGCGCTATCCGCAACGCAGCGCGGTGGCCCTGGCGCTGATGATCTCGCAGGCCTTCTTCTACAACGCCATCTTTTTCACCTACGCGCTGGTGCTGACACGCTTCCATGCGGTGCCGGAAGCTCAGGTCGCGCTCTACATCTTTCCCTTCGCGCTCGGCAACGTACTGGGGCCACTGATCCTCGGGCCGCTGTTCGACCACGTGGGCCGCCGGCGGATGATTGCGCTTACCTACATCGGCGCCGGCATCGGCCTGGCGCTGACCGGGTGGGCCTTCATGCAGGGCTGGCTCGATGCGCGCAGCCAGGCGCTGGCGTGGTCGGCGGTGTTCTTCCTGGCTTCGGCGGCGGCCAGTTCGGCTTACCTCACGGTGAGCGAGGTGTTCCCGCTGGAGATGCGCGCGATCGCGATCGCGATCTTCTACGCGGTGGGCACCGGGGCCGGGGGGTTCATCGCGCCGGTGCTGTTCGGGGCGCTGATCGACACGGGCAGCCGCGGGGCGGTCGCGATCGGCTACGCGATCGGGGCCGGGCTGGTGGTGATGGCGGGCGTGTTGGCGTTGCGCTACGGGGTGGATGCGGAGCGCAAGCCGCTGGAAGAGGTGGCGCCGCCGCTGGGCATCGACGACGAGGCCCCCGCACGCCAGCGATGAAGCCGCCCCGCCCGCTCATGTCGGGGCCGTGGGATGCCCCGCCGCCACCCAGGCCTCCAGTCCGCCAGCCAGCGGCCGCGCCCGCATGAGTCCGCGCTTCATCAGGGCCTGCGCCGCCAGCGCGGCCGAGACTTCGTTGGGGCAGCTGCAGTAGAGGATGATCTCGCGCTGGCCAGCGTCGAAAGGCAACGCCGCACCGCGCTGCTGCAGGTGCTGCAGCGGAATCAGCAAGGCACCGGGAATGTGCCGCGGATCGACCTGGACGCCTGCTTCGCCGCGCACGTCGATGAGGATGGGTGGCTCCTTCGCCGCCATGAGACCGGCCAGTTCCTCGACGGAAACGCGCGGCATGGTGGTGGCGCGCAGGAAGGCGCGCCGACGCCACCAGCGCCGCGCCAGCATCGCGGCCACCGCGGCCACCAGCGCCGCAGTGGCCAGGCCGCCCACATTCGCCAGCGCACCGAGGACCTCCTTGATCTGCTCGCGAAACATCCAGCCCAGGCACAGGAACACGCCGGCCCACAGCAGTGCCGCCACGACCTCGAAAGCCAGGAAGCGCAGCGAACTCATGCCGAGGGCGCCCGCCATCGGCGGCGCCACCACCGACACGCCCGGCACGAACTTGGCCGCGACCAGCGACAGGCCGCCCCAGCGGGTGATGAGCGATTCGCTGCGCCGCACGCAGGAGTCGGGCGAGATCGAGATCTTGCACAGCAGGCGCATGAAACGGTAGCCGTAGACGCGGCCGGCATAGAACCAGACGGCGTCGCCCAGCACATTGGCCAGCAGCGTGGCGCCGAGCATCGCCAGGAGCAGCACCGGCTCGGCGATCGCCGCGATGCCGCCGGCCACCACCAGCACCGGCGCGGCCGGCACCGGCAGGCCCACGCGGGCGGCGAAGGTGGCGAGGAAGACCACGGCCAGGACGTGGTCCACCATCAGCACGATGAGGGTTTCCATGGGCCGCTAGCGTAACGCTGCGCGGCCGACCCGGGTGAACCCTGCCGGCGTGGCCGGCGCTGCGGTCCTGCGCCGGCAACGATCGGGACTCAGATCGCCACGAGCTGGCGCACGCCCTGGGCTTCCATGTCCTTGCCCTGACCGCGCGCGATGACTTCGCCGCGCTCGATCACCAGGTACTCGTCCGCCAGCTCCTGCGCGAAGTCGTAGTACTGCTCGCACAGCACGATCGCCATGTCGCCGCGGCCGGCCAGCATGCGGATCACGCGGCCGATGTCCTTGATGATGCTGGGCTGGATGCCCTCGGTCGGCTCGTCGAGCACCAGCACCTTCGGTCCCGGCGCGAGCGCCCGCGCGATCGCGAGCTGCTGCTGCTGGCCGCCGGAGAGGTCGCCGCCGCGGCGGTTCTTCATCTGCCTGAGCACCGGGAAGAGCTCGTACAGCTCGCCCGGAACGGGGGTGCCGGCCGAACGATAGGCCAGGCCCATGCGCAGGTTCTCCTCGACGGTGAGGCGCGCGAAGATCTCGCGGCCCTGGGGCACGAAGCCCAGGCCGGCGCGGGCGCGCTCGTAGGGCGTCCACTTCTGGATGGCGGCGCCGTTGAATTCGATGCTGCCGCTCTTGATGGGCACCAGGCCCATGAGCGACTTCAACAGCGTGGTCTTGCCGACGCCGTTGCGGCCCAGCAGCACCGTGACCTTGCCGGCGTGAGCCTCGAAGCTCACGTCGCGCAGGATGTGGGAGCCGCCGTAGTACTGGTGGATGTTCCTGACCTTGAGCATGTCGTGTCTTCCGTTCTAGCGCCCGAGATAGACCTCGATCACCCGCTCGTCCGCCTGCACTTCGTCCAGCGTGCCCTGGGCGAGCACCGAACCATCGCAGAGCACCGTCACGATCTCGGAGATGGTCCGCACGAAGCTCATGTCGTGCTCCACCACCATCAGCGAGTGCTTGCCCTTGAGGTGCAGGAAGAGCTCGGCCGTGCGCGCCGTCTCTTCGTCGGTCATGCCGGCCACGGGCTCGTCCAGCAGCAGCAGCTTCGGGTCCTGCATCAGCAGCATGCCGATCTCCAGCCACTGCTTCTGACCATGGCTCAGGTTGCCGGCCATGCGCGAGACGCTGTCGGCCAGGTGGATGGTGTGCAGCACCTCCGCCAGGCGGTCGGACTGCTCGGAGTCCAGGCTGAAGAGCATCGAGGCTTTCACGCCCTTGTCGGTCTTGAGTGCCAGCTCGAGGTTCTCGAACACGGTGAGTTGCTCGAAAACGGTCGGCTTCTGGAACTTGCGGCCGATGCCCAGCTGCGCGATCTCGGCTTCCTTGTGGCGCAGCAGGTCGATGGTGCTGCCGAAGTACACCGTGCCTTCGTCGGGCCGCGTCTTGCCGGTGATGATGTCCATCATCGTGGTCTTGCCGGCACCGTTGGGGCCGATCACGCAGCGCAGTTCGCCCGGTGCAATGTCGAGGGAGAGCTTGTTGATGGCCTTGAAGCCGTCGAAACTCACGCTCACGTCTTCCAGGTAGAGGATGCGGCCGTGCGTGACATCGACCTCGCCCGGCGTCGCCGGCCGGCCGTAGCCGGCGGCGCGTCCGCCCGATTCGGTCCGCTCGCCCGGCATGCCGTCGTGCTCGTGCCGCGCCAGGCGCTCGGCGCCGGCGTCCATCAGGTCGGGCGTCATGCGCGCGCTCCTTCCGCCGGCACCGCCGGCATCGAGGCCGGCTCGGCGCCCTGCTCCAGTGCGACGGCGCGCTTCCTCGGCTCGTCGGCCGGCCTCTCCCGCTTCTTGCGGCTGGCCAGCTTCCTCACCAGGCCCACGATGCCGTTCGGCAGGAACAGCGTGACCGCGATGAACAGCGCGCCCAGGAAGTACAGCCAGTATTCGGGATAGGCCACCGTGAGCCAGCTCTTGGCGCCGTTGACGATGAAGGCGCCGACGATCGGCCCGATCAAAGTCGCGCGCCCGCCGACCGCGGCCCAGATCGCGATCTCGATCGAGTTGGCCGCGCTCATCTCGCCGGGGTTGATGATGCCCACCTGCGGCACGTAGAGCGCACCGGCCACGCCGCACATCACGGCCGAGACGACCCAGATGGTGAGCTTGTACGGCAGCGGGTTGTAGCCCGAGAACATGACGCGCGACTCCGCGTCGCGGATCGCCTGCAGCACGCGGCCGAACTTGCTGGCGATCAGCCATTTCGACAGCAGGAAGAAGCCCAGCAAGCTCAGCCCGGTGAGGGCGAACAGGGTCATGCGCATCTCCTGCGTCGCGATCGGCGCGCCCAGAATGCGCTTGAAGTCGGTGAAGCCGTTGTTGCCGCCGAAGCCGGTCTCGTTGCGGAAGAACAGCAGCATCGCCGCGAAGGTCATGGCCTGCGTGATGATCGAGAAGTACACGCCCTTGATGCGCGAGCGGAAGGCGAAGAAGCCGAAGACGAAGGCCACCAGGCCCGGCACCGCGACGATCAGGATCAGCGTGGCGACGAAGCTGTCGCTCAGCGTCCAGTGCCAGGGCAGCGTCTTCCAGTCGAGGAACACCATGAAGTCCGGCAGGTCGCTCTTGTAGTTGCCGTCGCGGCCGATCTGCCGCATGAGGTACATGCCCATCATGTAGCCGCCCAGCGCGAAGAAGAGGCCATGGCCCAGCGAGAGGATGCCGGTGTAGCCCCAGATGAGGTCCATCGCCAGCGCGCAGATGGCGTAGCACATGATCTTGCCGACCAGCGCGACGGCGTAGTCGCTCATGTGCAGCGCGCTGCCGGCGGGCACCAGGAGGTTGAGCACCGGCGCCAGCGCGCACACGGCGATCAGGGCCACGAAGAAGGCCGTCCAGCCCCTGCCGCTGAGCAGCGGCGCCTTGGAAGGAAGAACAAGAGAACTCATGGGAACAGCAATCGAAGCATGCGCGTCCCCCAGCCGGGGAACACCGCGGAACCGGCTTCGCCGGGCCGCTGGTGTTGCCCCCTCGAGGGGGTGCAGAGCCACACGAAGTGGGCGAGGCTGGGGGTGGTCATACCTCTCGGCCCTTGACTGCGAAGATGCCTTGCGGCCGCTTCTGGATGAAGATGATGATGAAGACCAGCACCGCGATCTTCGCGAGCACGGCGCCGGCCCAGCCTTCGATGAACTTGTTGAGCACGCCCAGGCCCAGGGCCGCGTAAACGGTGCCGGCGAGCTGGCCGACGCCGCCCATCACGACCACCATGAAGGAGTCGACGATATAGCTCTGGCCGAGGTCGGGGCCGACGTTGCCGATCTGCGAGAGCGCGCAGCCGGCCAGGCCGGCGATGCCGGAGCCCAGCGCGAAGGCATAGGTGTCGATGCGCGCCGTGTTCACGCCCATGCAGGAGGCGATGGGACGATTCTGAGTGACCCCGCGCACGAACAGGCCCAGGCGCGTGCGGCCGATCAGCCAGCCCATGGCCACCAGCACCAGGGCCGCGAAGATGATGATGCAGATGCGGTTCCAGGGCAGGGTCACGTTGCTGAGCATGGTGAAGCCGCCGCTCATCCAGGCCGGGTTCTCGACGCCCACGTTCTGCGCGCCGAAGAGCGAGCGCACGAGTTGCTGCAGCATGAGGCTGATCCCCCAGGTGGCCAGCAGGGTCTCCAGCGGACGGCCGTAGAGGAAGCGGATGACACCACGCTCCAGCACCGCGCCGACCAGCGCGGAGGCGAGGAACGCGACCGGGATGGCCGCCACCAGGTACCAGCCGAATACCGCCTCGGGCAGGTAGCGCTGGAAGATGCCCTGCATGACGTAGGTGGCGTAGGCGCCGATCATCATCAGCTCGCCGTGCGCCATGTTGATCACGCCCATCAGCCCGTAGGTGATGGCCAGGCCCAGCGCGGCCAGCAGCAGCACCGAGCCGAGACTGATGCCGCTGAAGACGGCGCCGATGCGCTCGCCCCAGACCAGCGAGGCGTCGATGGAGGCGATGGATTCGTGGATGGCGGACTTCACGTCCGCGTCCTGCTCCTCGCCCAGGCGTTGGTTGAGGAGCAGCTTGGTATCCGGGTTCTTGCTGCCGCCCAGCGCCCTGGCGGCCTCGACGCGGCGCGCCTTGTCGGGGCTGGACAGCATGCTGGCAGCACGCACGAGTTCCAGTGTCGCCTTGATGCCGGCATCGCTCTCCGCTGCCAAGGCCTTTTCGACCAGCGGCAGCCGCGATTCGTCGGGCGCGCTCAGCAGGGCCTTCGCCGCTTCGGCACGCACGCCGGTATCGGGGCTCGACAGCTTGAGCGCGGCCTGCGCGGCATCGAGCGCGCTGCGCATGAGGTTGTTGTTGATGACCTCTTCGGCGTCGTCGGGCAGCTTGAGCTCGGCGCCGGTCACCGGGTCGTAGCCCTTGGCGTCCTTGACGACGAAGACCTGGTCCGCGGTGTAGCGTACGGCGTCGTCCGCCATGGCCTGGATGAAGGCCGCTGTCTTCCCGTCGGCATTCGTCACGGCCCGGTTCAGCGCGGCCACCCGCGCCTCGGTGTCACCCGAGGCGATCGCCTTCGCTTCGTCCGCCGTGAGGGCCGCGGCCTGCGCCCCCCAAAGCACCGCCGCCGCAGCGAACAATCCTCGAACAATCCTCTGCAGCAGCATGCGCGCGCCCACCTCTTACAGCTTGGACTTGCCGTCCGGCTCGTCCTTCTTCTTGTCGTTGCCTTCGATGTAGGGGCTCCACGGCTTGGCCTTGACGGGCGCCGGGGTCTTCCATACCACCTTGAACTGGCCGTCGGCCTGCACTTCGCCGATGAACACGCTCTTGTGCAGGTGGTGGTTCTTCTCGTCCATCTTCGAGACGATGCCGGAAGGCGCGGTGAAGGTCTGGCCGGCCATGGCGGCGATCACCTTGTCGGTGTCGGTGCTCTTGGCCTTCTCGACCGCCTGCTTCCACATGTGCACGCCGATGTAGGTGGCTTCCATCGGGTCGTTGGTCAGCGGCTTGTCCTTGTGGCCGGCGATGTTCTTGGCCTTGGCGTAGTCGCTCCACTGCTTGATGAAGGCCGTGTTGGTCGGGTTCTTGATGGACATGAAGTAGTTCCATGCCGCCAGGTGACCCACCAGCGGCTTGGTGTCGACGCCGCGCAGCTCTTCCTCGCCCACCGAGAAGGCAACCACCGGCACGTCCTTGGCCTTCAGGCCGGCGTTGCCCAGTTCCTTGTAGAAGGGCACATTGGAGTCGCCGTTGATGGTCGAGACCACCGCGGTCTTGCCGCCCTGGGAGAACTTCTTCACGTCGGCGACGATGGTCTGGTAGTCGCTGTGGCCGAAGGGGGTGTACTTCTCGTCGATGTCGCTGTCCTTCACGCCCTTGCTCTTGAGGTAGGCGCGCAGGATCTTGTTGGTGGTGCGGGGGTAGACGTAGTCGGTGCCCAGCAGCACCCAGCGCTTGGCCCCGCCGCCTTCCTTGCTCATCAGGTAGTCGACCGCCGGAATGGCCTGCTGGTTGGGCGCGGCGCCGGTGTAGAAGACGTTCTTGCTCAGTTCCTCACCCTCGTACTGCACGGGGTAGAAGAGAAGACCGTTCATTTCCTCGACGACCGGCAGCACCGACTTGCGCGACACCGAGGTCCAGCAGCCGAAGATCACCGACACCTTGTCCTGGCCCAGCAGCTGCTTGGTCTTCTCGGCGAAGAGCGGCCAGTTGGAAGCGGGGTCGACGATCACCGGCTCGAGCTTCTTGCCCATCACGCCACCTTTGGCGTTGATCTCGTCGATGGCCATCAGCACCGTGTCCTTGAGCACGGTCTCGGAGATGGCCATGGTGCCCGACAGCGAGTGCAGCACGCCGACCTTGATGGTGTCGGCCGCGAAGGCCGAAACGGCAGGCAGGCTGGCGAGCGCGACGGCGGCCGTGAGCGCCTTGAGGGTGAAACGGCGTTTTTGCATGGGACTTTTCTCCTCGTGTGAAATGAGGGAGAGGAGTCTGCGGGCGATGGCTGTCGCCTGAAATACGCCGGGTGGCGTACAAGGCATGCGAGGCTGGATGTCGTTACCCGCGAGATGGGTAATTTGTGTTTTACCCACAAAAGTGGTAGATTGATTTTTACCCGTTTTAAAAGTAAGCTCCAGATACCAGTTCGGTGGGTAACACGATGCGTCAGGTTCTTTCGGTCTCTTCACAGCTGAGCCCCTGGCTCAAGGCCGCGCGCAAGGAGGCGGGCCTGTCGCAGCAGGAACTGGCTGCCAGGCTCGGCATCAGCCAGAGCCGGGTGTCGCACATGGAGCTTCACCCCGGCACGCTGAGCGTCGAGCAATTGCTGGACATCTTCTCCGTGCTCGGCCTCGAGATCATGATCGGCCCCAAGCCCTCCACCGAAGCCTCCGACGCGCTGGGGCTGGTGGCCAGGGAATCATCCCCGCCGGAGTGGTAGCCATGGGCCGCAGGTCGCACACGCGCGCATTGTCCATCTGGGCCAACGGCGAGCGCGTCGGCAGCTGGCGCATGGCAGGCCGGGGCGAGGACGAACTGATCTACGACCCGCATTGGCTGCTCTCCACGACGGGACGGCCCCTGTCGCTCTCGCTCCCGTTCGTCGCCCATGCCGCGCACAAGGGGGATGCCGTCAGGAACTACTTCGACAACCTGCTGCCAGACAGCCTTCCCATCCGGGAACGCATCGCCCGGCGCTTCCGCACCGCGTCGGCGGACACCTTCGATCTGCTTCAGGCCATCGGGCGCGACTGCGTGGGCGCCATCCAGCTGCTCGGGGAGAACGACGCCCCCGCCGGGATCGAGCGCATCGACGCCACGCCGTTGACCGAGCAGGACGTCGAGCAGTTGCTCCTTCACACCACCGATCCGGGCCCCGCCGGCGTGCAGCACCCCGGCGAAGACGAACTGCGCATCTCCCTGGCCGGCGCGCAGGAGAAGACCGCCCTCCTCTGGCACGGCGGCCAGTGGCTGCGCCCACACGGCGCCACGCCCACCACGCACATCCTCAAGCTGCCGCTCGGGCTGGTCGGCCACCGCAGGGCGGACTTCAGCACCTCGGTGGAGAACGAATGGCTGTGCCTGAACATTCTCCGGGCCTACGGCCTGCCGGTCCCGAACTGCGCGATCCTGCGTTTCGGCGGCCAGAAGGTACTGGCCGTCGAGCGCTTCGATCGCCAATGGCATTCCTCCGGCCGCTGGCTCTTGCGCCTGCCGCAGGAGGACTTCTGCCAGGCCCTGGGCCAGCCCTCGCACCTCAAGTACGAAGCCGACGGCGGCCCCGGCATGCTCGCGCTGGCGGGCGTGCTGCGCCAGTCGGTCGACGCGGCGCGGGACCTGGGCGTCCTGCTCAGCGCGCAGATCCTGTTCTGGATGCTGGGCGCGCCCGACGGCCATGCAAAGAACTTCAGCATCCGGCTGCTGCCCGAAGGCCGCCTGCGCCTCACGCCGCTCTACGACGTGATGTCGATCTGGCCGGTGGAAGGCAACGGACCCAACCAGTTTTCCCGCCACGAGGCGAAGCTGGCCATGGCGGTGCTGGGCAAGAACAAGCACTACCAGTTCAAGACCATCCAGCGCCGGCATTTCAACGAGACCGCGCGCAAGTGCCTGTACGGCCCGGGCGCCGAGGACCTGATCGAGTCGATTCTCACGCGCACAACGGCGGTGATCGACGAGGTCTCGGCGATGCTGCCCAAAGGCTTTCCCGATCGGGTGGCGCAGACCATTCTTGGCGGGCTGGCCGATTCGGCACGGCGGCTCGCCGCGATGCCGCCTCACTAGGGCAGCGCTCCCGAAACCTCGAAATAGGCCCGTGCGTAGTTGATCGGTGCATGGTCCGCCAGGTCGCGCAGCAGCACCGCGCCCGGCTTCCATGCATGGTCGATCACGTAGCGGGCGCGGCCTTGCGCGCGGTCGCTTTCGATGAAGCCGACGTCCGGGTTGTGCATGGCCTGGCCATCGCAGCTGATGTAGGTGGTGGGCCCGGCGTGGGCATAGAGCGAGAAGGCCGGCGGCAGTTGGGTGACGATGTCGCAGCCGTCGACCAGGCGCAGCATGTCGATGCCGGCCAGCGCGCCCACGAAGGCCGTGTTGCCGACGCGCGGCGCGCCGAGCGTGACCAGTTGCGTGGGCGGCAGCACGGTGGCCGTGAGCGTGGCGAGAGCCCCGCCCAGGCTGTGACCGGTGAGGATCAGCGCGCGGCGGCCGGCGCCCTCCCCGTCCCTCAGCCATTCGAGCACCGCCGGCATCAGCATGCGCGCCGAGCGAGCGAAACCGGCATGCACGCGCCCCCCGCTCTCGGGCCAATCGACCTGATGGGCCTGCATGTTGGTGGCGATGTCGCGGATCTCGTCGGGCTGCGTGCCGCGGAAGGCGATCAGCGCCGTGCCGTCCGCATGCAGCGCGGCCAGGGCAAAGCTGTGCGTACCCTCGTGCCGGATGAGGGTCGGCGCGCCGAAGCCCGCCCGTGCCAGGGCATCGGCAAGGCGCCGGTGTTCGTCTTCCGAGGCCTCCGCCCGGAAGTACGCCAGGCGCGCGGCCTCGATGGCCCACTGAACCGGGGTGAAGGACCGGCCTGCCTCGAAGAGTGTCTCGTGGCGCTCGGGCGCGTAGAGCGCGGTGCGGCTGGGGTCGTAGTCGATCGTCATGGCATCAGGTTGCGGCAGCCGACTTGAACTGCCTGGACACGAAGCTCCAGATCAAGCGCGAGGCATTGGGGCCGGCGGCGTCGCTGAAGGGCTGACGCGGTGCGCCGCCGCTCCAGGCATGGCCCAGGCCGGCGATCTCGCACAGCATCACGAAGGTGCGGCCACCGCGCTTGAACTCGGTCACGCGCATGGGATGGCGCTTGCCGCGCTGCACGGTGCGCTCGATGCCCGGCTTGGCGCTGGTGGCGGCGGCCCAGACCGAAGCCGTGCTCATGGCATTGCTGGCCGAGACCACCAGGTCCGCGTCGCCGTGCAGCACCAGCAGGGGCGGCAAGGTGGTGAAGACGGCGGCGGCGCCCATGGCCTTGCCGACCGCGGTCGTGGGCATCGGCGGTACGTGGCGCCCGCGCATGGCACCGAGCGCAGTGGCCGGCGAACGGGCCGCGCCCGGCGCCACGCCCGAATGCATGGCGACGGCCTTGAAGCGCACCGGATAGCGCGTCGTCATCAGCGCAGCCATGCCGGCACCGGCGGACAGGCCGACCACAGCGACCCGCTCCCGGTCCGCCGGATACAGCATGCACACCTGGTCGATCGCCGCCATCAGCGTGGCGGCCTCGGCATCGGCCTTGCCGGAACGCCGGTCGTACCAGTTCCAGCAGCCCTGCGGATGGACCAGGCGGTCCTGCTCCGGATAGAGCACGAAAAAGCGTTCGCGCGCCGCGATCAGGTTCATGCGGGTGCTGGCGGCGAAGTTGCGCCCGGTCTGGCCGCAGCCGTGCAACATGACGACCAGGGGCAGGCGCTCGCCGCGCGGGACATCGGGCGGCCGGTACAGGTGGTAGCGCCGCGCCCCGCCGGGGCCGAGCGCCAGGCCCGGCAGCCAGTCACCCGGGCCGCGGGGCGGCTTGAATTGCTCGGCTGCGGCGCGTTGCACCTGGGTGGCGATGCGCTTGCCGCTGCGCAGCGTGGCCTTGGTGAGCGCGTTCATGCCGCGCTGGTAGGCGCGGGCGAATGCCGAGGCGGCAGCAGACGTGGAAGTACGGCGACGAGCCATGGAGCGGGGAACCGGAACGGGCCCTGCACCTTAGCAGCTTCCGGGCCGGCGGCGAGGGTACGCAGGGTCGGGCGACGCAGGCTTGGCCGCCCCGCGGCATTCGTAGCGTCAGTAGACCTCGGGCACGTACATCGAGGCCGGCACCGGCTGGCGCAGGTAGTCCGCATGGCGCACCCGGGCCGGCAGCTCGACCGGCGGATGCGGCACCTCCTGATAGGGGAACTGCCCCAGCAGGTGGCTGATGCAGTTCAGCCGCGCCTTCTTCTTGTCCACCGCCTGCACCACCCACCAGGGCGCTTCCTCGATGTGGGTACGCTCCAGCATCGTTTCCTTGGCCTTGGTGTATTCCTCCCAGCGGCGGCGCGACTCCAGGTCCATGGGGCTGAGCTTCCACTGCTTGAGCGGGTCGTGGATGCGGCCGAGGAAGCGCATGTGCTGCTCCTCGTCGGTGATAGAGAACCAGTACTTGATCAGCTTGATGCCCGAACGCACCAGCATGCGCTCGAAGTCGGGCACGGTGCGGAAGAATTCCTCGTATTCGTCGTCGGTGCAAAAGCCCATGACCCGCTCGACGCCGGCGCGGTTGTACCAGCTGCGGTCGAACAGCACCATCTCGCCGGCGGCCGGCAGGTGCGCCACATAACGCTGGAAGTACCACTGCGTGCGCTCGCGGTCGTTCGGCGCCGGCAGCGCCGCGACACGGGCCACGCGTGGATTGAGCCGCTGGGTGATGCGCTTGATCACCCCGCCCTTGCCCGCCGCGTCGCGGCCCTCGAACAGGATCACCACCTTCTGGCGCGTGTGCTGCACCCAGTCCTGCAGCTTGACCAATTCGCCCTGCAGGCGGAACAGCTCCTTGAAGTAGGCGCGGCGCGCAGCCTTGTCGAGGGTACGGCCCGAGTCGAGTTCGTCGACATGGCGGTCCTCGATCTCGAGTTCGAGCTCCTCGTCGTAGCTGTCGATGAGGTCTCGGGCGATGCGCTGCATCAACTCGTCGTGGTCGCTCAGGATGGGGGGCAGCGTCATGGCCAGGAGAGGAATGGCGGGAACGCCATGCTGCCCCGATCGGATGAAGGCGCCGTGACGGACGGCAAGCCCTGGGCGCGTCGTCACAAGACCGACACACCGCCTCCAGGAGCACGGCCACCACGGCAATTTCAGGAGGACCGCCGGAAGCACCCGCCGGCGCGTGCTTTCTGCTATTCATTCCATAGCACAGCGCACAGTCCCCATGCGCCCGGCAAGCCGATCCAAGAAAGAATAAGATCCGGGACGTGTCTTCCATCCTGAACGCCGACCTGCACTGCCACTCCGTGGTGTCCGACGGCACGCTGACGCCCGAGGAACTGGCCGCCCGCGCGGCCGCCAACGGCGTCGAGCTCTGGTCGCTCACCGACCATGACGAAATCGGCGGCCAGCACCGCGCCGCCGCCGCGGCCCGCGCCCAGGGCATGCAGTACCTCACCGGCACCGAGATCTCGGTCACCTTCGCGGGCGAGACGGTGCACATCGTCGGCCTCGGCTTCGATCCGCACAATGCGGCCATCAGCGAGGGGCTTTACGATACCCGCGGCGGCCGCGGCCGCCGGGCCCAGGAGATGTCCGAGGGTCTGGCCAAGGCCGGCATCCACGGCGCCTACGAGGGCGCGCTGAAGTACGTGGGCAACCCCGAACTCATCTCGCGCACCCATTTCGCTCGCTTCCTGGTCGAGCAGGGTCTTTGCCGCGACACCTCCGAAGTCTTCCGCAAATTCCTCACCGAGGGCAAGCCGGGCTACGTGCCGCACCGATGGGCCGCGCTGAAAGACGCCGTCCGCTGGATCACCGATGCGGGGGGCCTCGCCGTGATCGCACACCCGGGCCGCTACAAGTTCACCGCCAACGAGGAGTACGCCCTTTTCCTCGAGTTCAAGGAACACGGCGGTCGGGCGATCGAGGTGGTGACCGGCAGCCATACGCCGGCCGAGTACGTCGAATACGCCGACAAGGCCGTGGAATTCGGCTTTGCCGCCTCGCGCGGCAGCGACTTCCACAGCCCCGGCGAAAGCCATTGCGACCTGGGCAAGTTGCCCCCGCTCCCCGGCCAGCTCGAGCCGGTGTGGGAATTGCTCCAAGACCGCATCCTGTGACGGGGCCCAGCACGTCCGCCGGCAGCCTGGCCACCCGCAAACGCGCGCGCGACATCGAATCGGAGCGGGTCCTGGCCGGCATCGGCCTGGTGGTGCTGGCCACCGCCTGCTTCGCCACGCTGGACACCGCGAGCAAGCTCTCCACCACCAGCGTGCCGATCCTGATGGCCGTGTGGTTCCGCTATGCCTTCCAGGCCGTGGCCACCACCGCAGTGCTGTTGCCGCGGCACGGGATGACGCTGCTGCGCACCCGGCACCCCCGGTACCACATCCTGCGTGGCGCCCTGCTGCTCATTTCCAGTGCGCTCGCATTCTTCAGCCTGCGCTACATGCCGCTGGCCGAGTTCACCTCGATCTTGCTGATCGCGCCGCTGGTCATCACGCTGCTGGCCGCCCTCACGCTCAAGGAGCAGGTGTCGCCGCTGCGCTGGGTGCTGGTGGCGGGCGGCTTCGCCGGGACGCTGGTCATCCTGCGGCCTGGGGGCGAGGCGCTCAGCTGGGCCGTGCTGTTGCCGGTCGGCCTGGTGCTCACCAACGCCTGGTTCCAGGTGCTCACCAGCAAGCTGACCCGCACCGAGAACCCGCTGACCATGCACTTCTACACCGGCTGGGTCGGCACCCTGCTGGCCTCGCTGGCCCTGCCCTTCGTCTGGACGGCCCTGCCGGGCTGGCAATGGTGGGCGCTGCTGTGCCTGATGGGCTTCATGGGCACGGTGGGGCATTTCATCCTGATCCTGGCCTACCAGCGCGCGCCGGCCTCCACGCTCACGCCCTACTTCTACGCCCAGATCGCCTTCGCGATGCTGGGCGGCTGGCTGATGTTCGCGCACGTGCCGGACCGGCTCTCCCTGGTCGGCATCGCGATGATCGCGGTCTGCGGCGCGGCCGGGGCCTGGCTCACCGTGCGCGAGCGCCGCGTGCCGATCGAGCCGGCAGAGTCCTGAACATCGCAACGCCGGCCGGGCAGAATGCACGGCTTGTGCTTCGCCTGCACCGCATTCTGCTTGGAACCCCATGGCCCAGTTCTTCGACATTCATCCCGACAACCCGCAGCAGCGCCTCCTGAAACAGGCCGCGGCGCTGCTGGCGCGTGGCGAGGTCGTGGCGGTGCCGACCGATTCCAGCTACGCCCTGGCCTGCCACCTGGACGACAAGGACGCCATCGACCAGCTGCGCCGCATCCGCCAGGTCGACGAGAAGCACCATCTCACACTGCTGTGCCGCGACCTGAGTGAAGTGGCCAGCTACGCCCGGGTGGACAACAAGCAGTACCGCCTGCTGAAAGCCGCGACGCCGGGCCCCTACACCTTCCTGCTGGAAGCCACCAAGGAGGTGCCCCGGCGCGTCAGCCACCCGCAGCGCAAGACCATCGGCCTGCGCGTGCCCGACCACAAGGTGTTGGGCGAGCTGCTGATGCTGCACGGCGAGCCGCTCCTGGCCACCACCCTCATCCCGCCCGGCGAGACCGAGGCGCTCAACGACGCCCAGGCCATCCGCGAGCGCTACGAGAAGCAGATCGGCGCCGTCATAGCCTGCGGCGCCTGCCCATCGGAACCGACCACCGTGGTCGACCTGACGCCCATGGGCACCGGCGGCGACCCAGTGCTGGTGCGTCAGGGGCGCGGCACGCTCACGCCCTTGGGCCTGTGAACCTTCGTCGCACCGGGCGCCTGTAGCGGTCTGAGACAATCGTTCGGTGGATATCCAGAACCTGATCCTCAAAGTATTGATCTACGCGCTGCCCGTGGTCTTCGCCATCACGGTGCACGAGGCGGCCCACGGCTACGTGGCACGCTACCTGGGCGACCAGACAGCCTGGATGATGGGCCGCGTGACGCTCAACCCGGCCAAGCACATCGACCCGGTCGGCACCATCCTGATGCCGCTGCTGCTGTACTTCGCCACGTCCGGCGCCTTCCTGTTCGGCTATGCCAAGCCGGTGCCGGTCAACTTCGCCCGCCTGCGCCACCCGAAGCGCGACATGATCTGGGTCGCGCTGGCGGGGCCGGCGTCCAACTTCATCCAGGCGATCCTGTGGGCGCTGCTCTTCGTGATCCTGCGCGCTTCCGGCGTCGAGGAAACCTTCTTCCTTGAAATGGCACGCGGCGGCGTGCTGGTCAACCTCGTGATGTGGGCCTTCAACCTGTTCCCGCTGCCCCCGCTCGACGGCGGCCGGGTGCTGGCCGGCCTGCTGCCACGCGGCGGCGCGCAGGAAATCCTGGCGCGCATCGAACCCTACGGCTTCTTCATCGTGATGGGCCTGGTCATCGCCGGCATCGTCAGTACCTGGTGGCTGAGCCCGCTCATGGCCTTCGGCTACCAGGCCATCAACCTGTTGATCTCGCCCGTGATTTCGCTGCTGCGCTGAGTCCTTTTCCCCCATGGCAAGCTCCTCCCCCACCCCCGTACGCTTTCTCACCGGCATCACCACCAGCGGCACGCCGCACCTGGGCAACTACGTCGGCTCGGTGCGCCACTCGGTGCGCTTCAGCCGCCAGGCCCACGTCCAGAGCTTCTACTTCCTGGCCGACTACCACGCCCTCATCAAGGTCGACGAGCCCGCGCGCATCCAGCGTTCCACGCTGGAAATCGCCGCCACTTGGCTGGCCTGCGGGCTGGACCCGGAGCGCGTGACCTTCTACCGCCAGTCGGACATCCCCGAGATCCCCGAGCTGACCTGGTTCCTCACCTGCGTGACGGCCAAGGGCCTGCTCAACCGGGCCCATGCCTACAAGGCCCAGATGGACAAGAGCATCGCCCGCGGCGAGGACCCGGACGCCGACGTGAGCGCGGGCCTTTTCATGTACCCGGTGCTGATGGGCGCCGACATCCTGATGTTCAATGCCCACAAGGTGCCGGTGGGCCGCGACCAGGTGCAGCACATCGAGATGGCGCGCGACATGGCGCAGCGCTTCAACCACCTCTACGGCGAGCACTTCACACTGCCCGAGGCGGAGATCGACGAAGCGGTGGCCACCCTGCCCGGCCTGGACGGCCGCAAGATGAGCAAGAGCTACGACAACACGATCCCGCTCTTTGCCTCGCGTGCGCAGCTTCAGAAGCTGATCGCCGGCATCGTGACCGACTCGCGGGCCCCCGGCGAGCCGAAGGAAACCGAGGGCTCGGCCCTGTTCCAGATCTACCAGGCCTTCGCCGATGCGGACGAGACCGAGGCGCTGCGCCGCGCCTATGCCGACGGCATCGCCTGGGGCGATGCCAAGCAACTGCTCTTCGAGCGCATCGATCGCGAGATCGGACCGCTGCGCCAAGCCTACGACGCCCTCGTCAACGACCCGGCCCGTATCGAGAAGATCCTTCTGGCCGGCGCCGAGAAGGCCCGCGCCATCTCGCGCCCCTTGATGGTCGAGCTGCGCCACGCCGTCGGGCTGCGCAACCTCGGGGCCGGCCGGGAGAAGGCCGCCGCGCCCAAGGCCGCCAAGGCAGCACGCCCGGCTTTCAAGCAATACCGCGAAAAAGACGGGCTCTACTACTTCAAGCTGCTCGACGAGAGCGGTTCACAACTGTTACAAAGCCTGGGTTTCGCTTCACCGCAGGAGGCTGGCAGGGCGATCGCCAAGCTGCGGGCCGAGCGCGGCGCGGCATTGACCCTGTTCGCTGCACAGCTCGAACCCGTCGACAATGCAACATTTCGTGCGGCG
This sequence comes from Variovorax defluvii, assembly GCF_039541515.1. Lineage (NCBI taxonomy): Bacteria > Pseudomonadati > Pseudomonadota > Betaproteobacteria > Burkholderiales > Comamonadaceae > Variovorax > Variovorax defluvii. Next base: position 86,611 of record NZ_BAABGJ010000009.1, on the reverse strand, counting down.
ACGGACGCGCTGGAGGCGCTGGCGGCCGCCGAGGCGGGCGATAAGAGTTAAGGGATATTTCGCGCTACGACCAGTGACCGGCCAAGCCGGCGCCCATGGCGCTTACAGTGAGAAAAGACTATGAGTATCTATGTCATCGACGATCATCCCTTGATGCGTGACGCCATCGTGATGGTGCTGCGGCGCCTGCGGCCGGCCGAGACCATCGTGGAGCTGGACAGGCTGGACAAGCTGGCCAACGCGGTCAAGCAGCACGGCGAGCCGGGCCTGTTCTGCCTGGATCTGAAACTCCCGGACGTGACGGGGGTGTCCGGCGTGATCGCCGTCAAGAAGATCTACCCCGACGTGCCGGTGGCGGTGTACTCCGCCTCGCCGGCGGCCGACATGGAAGAGGCCTGCATCGAGGCAGGCGCCGACACCTACATCGAGAAGTCGGCCAGCTCGGCCGAACTCACTGCCGCGTTGCGCGGGCTGCTGCTGGCCGACTCCGAGGCCGAGGAGCCGGTCACCGCCACCAACAACAAGCTGTCCAAGCGCCAGACCCAGCTGATCGCCATGCTCGACCAGGGTATGAGCAACCGCGACATCGCCACTGAGCTGGACATCAGCGAGCACACGGTGAAGGTGCATCTGTGGCGACTGTTCCGCCGGCTCGGTGTGAAGAGCCGTACCCAGGCGCTGCACCACGCGCGCACCAACGGGCTGCTCTCCGGCAACTCCTGAATCAGCGCCCAGGACCGAAAAAAACCGGGCTTCGGCCCGGTTCGCTCTGCTCGGCGCCAGTCGGCTTCAGCCGGGCGACGCAAACCCCACGTTCCTGGGAACGCGGGGTTTTGTTTTTCAGCCGGTGCCTGGCGCGTTGGCGACCTTGGCACTTCGCTCAGAAGCGGGAGATCTGCCCGCCATCGATGCGCACGCGATCGCCAATGCGGAGATCACCCGGACTCGGCACGTCGAAGGAACGGTAGGCGCCGCTATCGGTCTGGATCGAGACGCGGTAGCTCTCGTACACGCGCGGCGCGTTCGCATTCGCCTCCACGGTGTTGCCCAGCAGGGCACCGCCGATCACGCCGAGGGCGGTAGCAGCGGCTCGCCCGCTGCCATGACCGAACTGGTTGCCAACCACGCCCCCGATGACGCCACCGGCCACGGCACCGCCGCCCGTGGTGCCGGCACCTGGGGTCTGGCTGCGGATGACTTCGATGTTGGCAACGTGGCCGTATTCCACGTAGGGGGACTGGCTCACCGGATAGGTCGGCGGCTGATAGGGATAGCGCGCAGTCTGGTAGACCGGCTGAGGCGCCACGCAAGCGGTCAGCGTCGCGAGAGCGAGAACGGATGCGCCAATGGCAAGAGGGCGCGTTGGGATCTTCATGGTGTATGTACTCCTCGTAACAGGCTCCGCGCGGAGGGGCGCGCGCTGTCCATGCGCCCCACCTAACGCACAGTGCGCAGGGCCAGATGACCAGGGAACACATGTTGAAACCTTCGACGCCGCGGCCCAGCGCCGGTTCCGTTCTTTACCTGTGAGCAACACACGGCGGGCCTCGCAGGAACCGGCCTACAGGCCGGCTTCGGCGAAGGAATCAGTGCTTGCCGGTCGACCCGTAGCCGCCTTCGCCGCGCTCGCTCGGCGGGAACTCGGCCACCACCTGGAACTGCGCCTGTACCACCGGCACGATGACCAGTTGCGCCAGGCGCTCCATCGGCTGCAGCACGAAGGGGGTGTCGCTGCGGTTCCAGGCGCTGATCTTCAGCTCGCCCTGGTAGTCGCTGTCGATCAGGCCCACCAGGTTGCCCAGCACGATGCCATGCTTGTGACCCAGGCCCGAGCGCGGCAGGATCAGCGCGGCGAAGCCGGGGTCGGCCAGGTGGATGGCGATGCCCGTCCCCACCAGTTGCCAGGCGTTGGGCGCGAGCGTGACGGGCTCATCGAGGCAGGCACGCAGGTCCAGGCCGGCGCTGCCGGGGGTGGCGTAGGCAGGCAGTTGGTCCTGCATGCGGGGATCGAGGATTCGGACGTCGACTTTCACTTGGAATGGTTCTTTCGCTGTTGCTGCAACTGCTGCTGCTTCTTCGCGGCCTCGTCAAGCCACTGCTTCCAATTGTCCATGCCCGGCGGCAGGAGCAGCCGGCGCAGCTTGTGGGCCAGCCAGAGCCCGCCGACGAACACCAGGACCAGAAGGCCTGGGGGCGCGCCGGCCGCCACCAGCACGACCAGCACCAGCAGCCACGCCACGGCCAAACCCTGGATGAGCTTGCGCCCCAGGCCCCTGGCGGCGGCGATCGGCTCCCCCCGCACCGGCATCCCCGGCACGGGGCCCGGCTCGGGCTGGGGCGGCGCAGGGGCCATGCCGACGTCGAGCCGGTGCTCGCTCTCCTGCACCGGCCTGCGGGACTGCGCGGCCTGCGCGGTCAACTGCTCGACGTAGCGCGCGAAGTCGCCGTCCGGCGGCGTGTTCCATTGCGGATGCTGCATCAGTCACTCCCGGCGACCGCACCCGGCAGCCGCTGCGCGATCTCGGCCACCAGGTCGCGCGCCAGCGCGAGCTTGGGCGCACGCGGCAACTCGCGTTCGCCCTGGGCATCCACCAGCAGCAAGCTGTTGTCGTCCTGCCCGAAGGTGAGCGGACCGATGTTGCCGACCAGCAGCGGAATGCCCTTGCGCTCGCGCTTGGCGCGCGCATGCGCGACCAGGTTCTCGCTCTCGGCCGCGAAACCGACGCAGAAGAGCCGGCCCGCGCGGGCGCGCTCGCTCTGCGCCACGGTGAGGAGGATGTCGGGGTTCTCCACGAAGTGCAGCATCGGCGCCTGGCCGCTGCCGTCCTTCTTGATCTTGTGCTCGCTCCGCGAGGCAGGCCGCCAGTCGGCCACGGCGGCGGTGGCGATGAAGATCGACGCGTTCTGCGTGGCCTGCAGGCAGGCCTGCAGCATCTGCTGGGCCGAGAGCACGTCGACGCGGACCACGCCGCGGGGCGTCGGCAGATGCACCGGGCCCGCCACCAGCGTGACCTCGGCCCCGGCTTCGCGGGCGGCACGCGCGATCGCGAAGCCCATCTTGCCCGAGGAATGGTTGGTGATGCCGCGGATCGGGTCCATCGCCTCGAAGGTCGGGCCGGCCGTGACCACCACCCGCCGCCCGGCCAGCACCTTGGGCTGGAACTGGGCCACGATCTCCTGGTAAAGCTGTTCGGGCTCGAGCATGCGGCCGTCGCCGGTCTCGCCGCAGGCCTGCCAGCCGCTTCCGACCCCCAGGACACGGGCGCCGTCGGCGTCCACCTGCCGCAGGTTGCGCTGGGTCGCGGGGTGGCCCCACATCTCGCGGTTCATGGCCGGCGCGATCAGGAGCGGTACCCGGTCGATCGGCCGGGCCAGGCACAGCAGGCTCAGCAGTTCGTCGGAGCGCCCCTGGACCAGCCGCGCGATGAAGTCGGCACTGGCCGGCGCCAGCACGATCGCGTCGGCCTCGCGGCTCAGGTTGATGTGGGGCATGTTGTTGGGCTCGCGCGTGTCCCATTGCGACAGGTAGACCGCCCGGCCCGACAGCGCCTGCATGGTGACGGGCGTCATGAACTGCGTGGCCGCCTCGGTCATCACGACCTGCACCGTCGCGTCGCCTTTCACGAGGAGGCGGCACAGCTCGGCCGACTTGTAGCAGGCGATGCCCCCGGTGAGACCCAGGACGATGTGTTTGCCGGCGAGATCTTGCATAAGGCGGCAATGTATCAGCCCCTTTCCGGCACTGCGCACGGGGTGTCCCTTCGCCATGGAGGCCAAGGAGCGGCACCTATAATCGCAATTTCCCACTGACCGGAGCCCCAGGTCCGGCACATGGCATGACCAAATTCGTCTTCGTCACCGGTGGTGTGGTGTCCTCCCTCGGCAAGGGAATCGCATCCGCCTCCCTGGCCGCGCTCCTCGAATCGCGCGGCCTCAAAGTCACCCTGATCAAGCTGGATCCCTACATCAACGTCGACCCCGGCACGATGTCGCCGTTTCAGCACGGCGAGGTCTTCGTCACCGACGACGGCGCCGAGACCGACCTCGACCTCGGCCACTACGAGCGCTTCATCACGACGCGCATGCGCCGGGCCAACAACTTCACCACCGGCCAGATCTACAAGTCCGTGCTCGAGAAGGAGCGCCGCGGCGACTACCTGGGCAAGACGGTGCAGGTGATCCCGCACATCACCAACGAGATCCAGGAGTTCGTCAAGCGCGGCGCCGGCATCGGCACGCCGCACGAGGTGGACGTGGCCATCGTCGAGATCGGCGGCACGGTGGGCGACATCGAGTCCCTGCCCTTCCTGGAGGCCGCGCGCCAGATGAGCCTGCGCATGGGTCCCAACAACTCGGCCTTCGTGCACCTGAGCTACGTGCCCTGGATCGCAGCGGCCGGCGAGCTCAAGACCAAGCCCACCCAGCACACGGCTCAGAAGCTGCGCGAGATCGGCATCCAGGCCGACGCGCTGCTGTGCCGGGCCGACCGGCCCATCCCCGACGATGAGCGCGCCAAGATCTCGCTCTTCTCGAACGTGCCCGAGTGGGGCGTGATCTCCATGTGGGACGTGGACACCATCTACAAGGTGCCGCGCATGCTCCACGAGCAGGGCCTGGACGGCCTGATCTGCGACAAGCTGCGCGTCAACACCCCGCCGGCCAATCTGCGCCGCTGGGACGACCTGGTCTACGAGGTCGAGCACCCGCAGAAGGAAGTCAGCATCGCGATGGTCGGCAAGTACGTCGACCTGTCCGACAGCTACAAGTCACTCAACGAGGCGCTGCGCCACGCCGGCATGAAGAACCATGCGCGCGTGAAGATCGAGTACGTCGACTCCGAAACCATCTCCCCGCAGGACGTGGCCCGGCTGGGCAAGTACGACGCCATCCTTGTGCCCGGCGGCTTTGGCCAGCGCGGCGTGGAGGGCAAGATCGCAGCAGCGCGCTTCGCCCGCGAAAACAAGCTGCCCTATCTTGGCATCTGCCTGGGGATGCAGGTCGCGACCATCGAGTACGCGCGCAACGTGGCAGGCCTGAAGAACGCCAACAGCACCGAGTTCGACCCCGACACCAGTTGCCCCGTGATCGCGCTGATCACCGAGTGGAAGGACCGCGACGGCACCATCAAGCAGCGCGATGCGAAGTCCGACCTCGGCGGCACGATGCGTCTGGGCGCGCAGAGCTCCGACGTGGCACCGGGCACGCTGGCCCACAGCATCTACGGCGACGTGGTGACCGAACGCCATCGCCACCGCTACGAGGCGAACGTCAACTACCTCGACCAGCTGCGCGGTGCCGGCCTGGTGATCTCTGCACTCACGCAGCGCGAGCACCTGACCGAGATCGTCGAGCTGCCGCAGGACGTGCATCCCTGGTTCATGGGTGTGCAGTTCCACCCCGAGTTCAAGTCCACGCCCTGGAGCGGCCATCCGCTGTTCAACGCCTTCATCAAGGCGGCGCTCGAACACAAGGGCGCCGACAAGCAGGCATTGAAAGTCGTCGCATGAAACTGGCCGGATTCGACGTCGGGCTGGACAAGCCCTTCTTCCTGATCGCCGGCCCCTGCGTGGTCGAGTCCGAGCAGCTGCAGATGGACACCGCGGGCACGCTCAAGGAGATCACCTCCTCGCTCGGCATCCCCTTCGTCTTCAAGAGCAGCTTCGACAAGGCCAACCGTTCTTCGGGCACGAGCTTTCGCGGCCCGGGGCGCGACAAGGGCCTGGAGATTCTCGCGAAGGTCAAACGCGAACTCGCTCTGCCGGTGCTGACCGACGTGCACACCGAAGACGACATCACGGCCGCCGCCCAGGTGGTCGACGTGCTGCAGACCCCTGCCTTCCTGTGCCGGCAGACCGACTTCATCCGCGCCGCCGCGCAGTCGGGCAAGCCGGTCAACATCAAGAAGGGCCAGTTCCTCGCGCCGCACGACATGAAGAACGTGATCGACAAGGCGCGCGCCGCCGCGAAGGAAAAGGGCCTGCCCGAAGACAACTTCATGGCCTGCGAGCGCGGCGCCAGCTTCGGCTACAACAACCTGGTCTCGGACATGCGCTCCCTCGCGATCATGCGCGAGACCGGCGCGCCGGTGGTGTTCGACGCCACGCACTCGGTGCAACTGCCCGGCGGCCAGGGCACCAGCTCGGGCGGCCAACGCGAGATGGTGCCGGTGCTGTCGCGCGCTGCAGTTGCAGTGGGCGTGGCGGGGCTGTTCATGGAGACGCACCCGGACCCGGTCAAGGCGCTGAGCGATGGGCCGAACGCGGTGCCGCTCAGGCACATGAAGGCGCTGCTGGAGACTCTGCTCGCGCTCGACGCCGTGACCAAGAAGAACGCCTTCCTGGAGGATTCCTTCCAATGAGCGCCTACCTCATCGCCCAAGTAGCAGTCACCAACCCGGTCCAGTACGAGGACTACAAGCGCTGGTCGAGCGAGGCCATGAAGGCGCACGGCGCCGAGGTGTGCGTGCGCGGCGGCAAGGTCGAGGTGCTGGAGGGCGACTGGAATCCCCAGCGCGTCGTGGTGCTGAAGTTCCCGAGCGTCGAGGCCGCGAATAAGTTCTATGCCTCGCCGGAATATGGCAAGGCGCGCGAGGCGCGTGCCGGAGCTGCGATCATGCGCATGATCGTCGTCGAGGGCGTGTAGGCGCTGCCTCGACGAGGGCCAAGCCAACAAGTTTTGACACCTGGAGCAATTCAAGAATGAGTGCAATCGTTGACATCGTCGGGCGCGAGATTCTCGACAGCCGCGGCAACCCCACCGTCGAGTGCGACGTGCTGCTCGAGTCGGGCACCATGGGCCGCGCCGCCGTCCCCTCGGGCGCCTCCACCGGTTCGCGCGAGGCCATCGAGCTGCGCGACGGCGACAAGAGCCGCTACCTGGGCAAGGGCGTGCTGAAGGCCGTGGAGAACATCAACACCGAGATCTCCGAAGCCGTGCTGGGCCTGGACGCCAGCGAACAGGCCTTCCTGGACCACACGCTCATCGACCTCGACGGCAGCGACAACAAGGCCCGGCTGGGCGCCAACGCCACCCTGGCCGTGTCGATGGCCGTGGCCCGCGCCGCGGCCGAGGAATCGGGCCTGCCGCTGTACCGCTACTTCGGCGGCATGGGCGGCATGCAGTTGCCGGTGCCGATGATGAACGTCATCAACGGCGGCGCGCATGCCAACAACAGCCTGGACCTGCAGGAATTCATGATCATCCCCGTCGGCGCGCCCAGCCTGCGCGAGGCGGTGCGCTACGGCGCCGAGGTGTTCCATGCCCTCAAGAAGATCCTGCATGACCGCGGCATCAGCACCGCCGTCGGCGACGAGGGCGGCTTCGCGCCCAGTGTGGAGAACCACGAGGCCGCGATCCAGCTCATCCTCGAAGCCATCGACAAGGCCGGCTACACCGCCGGCACGCAGATCGCGCTGGGCCTGGACTGCGCCGCCAGCGAGTTCTACAAGGACGGCCAGTACGTGCTGTCCGGCGAAAACCTCACGCTCTCGGCCGGCAACTGGGCCGACATGCTGGCGACCTGGGTCGACAAGTACCCCATCATCAGCATCGAGGACGGCATGCACGAGGGCGACTGGGACGGCTGGAAGCTGCTGACCGAACGCCTCGGCAAGCGCGTACAACTGGTAGGCGACGACCTCTTCGTCACCAACACCCGGATCCTGCAGGAAGGCATCGAGAAGGGCATCGCGAACTCCATCCTGATCAAGATCAACCAGATCGGCACGCTGACCGAGACCTTCGCCGCGATCGAGATGGCCAAGCGCGCGGGCTACACCGCCGTGATCAGCCACCGCTCGGGCGAGACCGAGGACTCCACCATCGCCGACATCGCGGTGGGCACCAACGCCGGCCAGATCAAGACTGGCTCGCTCTCCCGCTCGGACCGCATCGCCAAGTACAACCAGCTGCTGCGCATCGAGGAAGACCTCGGCGACGTCGCCAGCTATCCCGGACGCGCCGCCTTCTACAACCTGCGCTGACGCGCCGGACAGCGCACCATGCGCTCTCGCATCGTTCCGATCATCCTGGTCCTGCTGCTCCTGATCCTTCAGTGGCAGCTGTGGACCGGCCGCGGCAGCGTGCGCGACGTTTCACAGCTCCAGGACAAGCTCGCCGAGCAGAAGGAGGCCAACGCCAAGGCGGCGCTGGCCAACGACCGGCTCCACTCCGAGGTCAACGACCTCAAGGAAGGGCTGGAGATGGTCGAGGAGCGGGCTCGCCAGGAGCTGGGCATGGTCAAGCCCAACGAAGTGTTCGTGCAGATCACGCGCTGAGGGCAGGCCCTTGACCCCTGCCCCGCCGTCCGGCCGGGTGATCGTGCTGCTCGGCGCAGACCACGGCAGCAAGGCCGCTCTGGCCCTGGCCCGAGCGCTGTCGCAGCGGCTCGCGCAGCGCGGCATCGCGGCCAAGCTCAGAGTCGATCCCTGCTCGGAACGGGTGCCCGATGCATCGGCGCTCGAGGTCTATCGCCAAGACAAGGCTTTGATCCTGCTGCTCACATCCGCATCGCCGACACCGGTCGACGATGCGCTGCGCTCCGCGCTGATCGACGCGAAGCTGGGCTTTGCGGCCGTGCACGGCGAAGGCGAGGAGCGCCTGGCCAATGCCTGGCGCGCGATCGGCGCCGAGGCACAGCCGGCGGGCGGCCGCCGCGCGTTCCTCCCAGGCGCCGCTGCGGCATCCTGGTCCTGCGACAAGTGCTCCGACCCGGAATGCGAGCACCGCCTCTTCACCGATCTGCTGGCGCAGCGCCGCTGAGCGCCGCCGGCGATCCATTCCAACAGGAACCGAATGCAACGCACTTTCATCGCCCTGGCCGTGCTCGGCCTCACCGGCTTGAACGCCCTGGCCGCGCCGGTCCAGGCCACCATCGAGAACGAGACCCACGCGACCCGCTGCGCCGAGGAAGACAACGTCTCGCTGAACCTGTCGGGCGCAGCCATCCGCCGCTTCCGCGTGGAGGCCTTGCCGCCGGCCTACCTGGCCTCCATCGACCAGGACCGCACGGCGCCCGACTTCACGAACTGCAACTTCGACGGCGGCGCGCACCCCACCGATCCGCGCCACACCTTCAAGGAACGGCGCGCGGTGCTGCACGACGGCCCGCGCTGGCAGATCGTGGGCATCACCCTGCCCTCCTTCTGGCGACCGCAGCGCGTGCCGTTGCGCGTCGATGGCCGCCGCGACCGGGGCTTCCACATGATCCAGCTCTTCGACAAGACCGGCGCCAAGCCGCTGGAAGCGCTGGTGATGTACCCCTCCGACGGCTACTGGCGCATCAAGCCACTGCCCGCGCCGCGCTTCGGCGACGGCGTGTACGGCTCGTCCTTCGTGATGGGCCCGGTCGAGCAGGCCGGCCGGCCGGTGGCGACCATCACCTCGATCGCGATCGACACGCGGCCCTCGCTGCGCTTCATGCTCAAGTTCGCCAACGGCGGCACGGCGCGTGTCGACGTGCGCGAGGTCAGCGAGGCGCGCACCGCGCTCGACGTCAGTCTCGAGCCCGGCCGCAAGCAAGGACCGCGCTTCGCCGTGCTGCGCTCGATGTACGTCGAGGCCGACAACGCCGACATGAGCGAGGTGTGGTGGAAGACCGCACCGGACGCCGCGCCGCAGACGCGTGCCCTGCCCGAGGTGTCGAAGCTGGAGGCGGCCGAGGTGCGCTTCGGCCGCCGCATTCCTTCGCGGCACAACACCAGCGCCCCGGACATTCGCTTCGGAGACTTCCAGTCCCGCTCGCCGCGCTGACAGCCCGCGCGCCGGCCTTCGCAGGCAGTCAGTGCATCGCCTGGCTGGACGGGAGCTGGTCGCCCGGCGCGGTGAAGAGCTGGGCCGTGTCGACCGCATCGAAGCGGTATTGCCTACCGCAGAAATCGCAGGCCACCTCGATGTCGCCGCGCTCCACCAGGATCGACTCGGCCTCGCCCTGGCCCAGGCCGCGGATCATCTGCGCCACGCGCTCGCGCCCGCAGGTGCAGGCGAAGTGGGGCCCCAGCATGCCGCTCTGCGGCTCGAAGCGAAGAAGCTTCTCTTCCCAGAACAGGCGGCGCAGGATGGTCTCGACGTCCAGCGTGAGCAGCTCATCGCGCGTCAGGGAGGACGCGAGGATGGCGAGGCGGTTGTAGTCCTCGTTGTGGCCCATCTGGTCCACCAGGATCGGATCGGCCCCGGCACCCTTGCCCTCCAGATTGGCCTCGCCCTTGACGGGCAGGCGCTGGATCAGCAGGCCGGCCGCGACCTTGTCGTCCGCGGCGAGCACCAGCGTGGTGTCGAGTTGTTCGCTCTGCAGCATGTAGTGCTGCAACACCTCGCTCACGCGCCCGAGCTTTCGGCCTTCTTCGTCGGCCAGAGGCACAACGCCTTGGTAGGGCTGCTGTCCGGGCAGCTTGTCCCTGGGGTCGAGGGTGATCGCGCAACGGCCCTTGCCGCTGGCATTGACCATCTCGGGCAGGTAGGCATCGGCGGGAAGATCGCCCAGCACCTTGGCGGTGGCACGCAGGCTCAGGTCGGGCTTGACCTCGGCCACCGCGACCTTGACCGGCCCGTCGCCGAAGATCTGCAGAATCAGCGCGCCGTTGAACTTGATGTTGGCCTGCATCAGCGTGGCGGCTGCCGTCATCTCGCCCAGTAGTTCGACCACCGGCGCGGGATAGGCGCCCGTGGTCGTGTTCGAGGCGCGCCGCGCCAGGATTTCCTGCCAGGCATCGGTCAGGCGCACGATCATGCCGCGCACCGGCAGGCCGTCGAACAGGAACTTGTGCAACTCGCTCAAGGCAGACTTTCCGAACGGCCTTCAGCCGATCTTCTTGAGGCCCTTCGCGAAGCGACGGCCGTTGTTGACGTAGTGCTCGGCGTTGTGCCGGAGCTTTTCGGCGGCGGCCGCATCGAGGGTGCGCACCACCTTGGCCGGCGCGCCGATGATCAGCGAGTTGTCGGGAAACTCCTTGCCTTCGGTCACGACGCTGCCGGCGCCGACGATGCAGTTGCGGCCGATCCGGGCCTTATTCAAGACCACCGCGCCGATGCCGATCAGCGAGTTGTCGCCCACGGTGCAGCCGTGCAGCACGACGTGGTGGCCCACCGTCACGTTCTCGCCGATGGTCAGGGGCACGCCGGCGTCCGCGTGGAGCATGGACAGGTCCTGGATGTTGGTGTTGCGACCGATGGTCAGCGTGTCGCTGTCGCCGCGCGCCACCACGCCGAACCAGATGCTGGCGTTCTCGCCGAGGATCACGCTGCCGATGACCTGCGCGTTGTCGGCGACGTACGCGCCGGGGCCGAGTTGCGGCGACACGCCGTCGAGTTCGTAAAGGGCCATCGCCTTGCTCCTGCTGCTGTGTGGGGGTGCTGGGGGGAAACCTAGAATTGTAGGGATGCAGCACCCCCGCCTCGACGCCCTGGACGCGCTGCGCCTCGGCGACCCCGATGCCAAGGTGGCAGCCACCCACGCTGCGGCTGCGCGCATGCGCGTGCACCCCGCGCCGGCCGAGCCGGTGCGCAGGGCCGGCGACGAGGCCGGTGTCCCCGGCCGCCCGGAACGACCGCTGCGCGTGGCCGCCATCTCGGTGGAGAAGCGCTCGCCCTTCACTCCCGAGGGCCGTGCCGCCCTGATTCACTCGATCTGCCACATCGAGTTCAACGCGATCAACCTCGCGCTCGATGCCGCCTGGCGCTTCGACGACATGCCCGAAGCCTTCTACCGCGACTGGCTGCGCGTGGCCGACGAGGAGGCCCAGCACTTCTCCCTGCTGCACGCGCATCTGCAGGCCATGGGTTGGCGCTATGGCGACTTCACCGGCCACGACGGCCTGTGGACCATGTGCGAACGCACCAAGGACGACGTTCTGGCCCGCATGGCGCTGGTACCGCGCACGCTGGAGGCGCGCGGGCTCGATGCCACACCGCTCATTCAAGCCAAGCTGCGGCGCGTGGCCACGCCGGATGCCATCCGGGCCTGCGAGATCCTGGACATCATCCTGCGCGACGAGATCGGCCACGTGGCGATCGGCAACCATTGGTACCGCTGGCTGTGCGAACGTGGCGGGCAGGACCCGGTCGCCCTGTACCCTCAGCTGGTGAGGCGTTACGAGGCTCCGCGCCTGAGGCCACCCTTCAACCAGGACGCCCGCGCGCGGGCAGGCTTCAGCGAGGAAGAACTGCGCCTCCTCGACGCGCATGCGGTCCGCGCGCAGCCGCGGGCTGATGCTGCGGGAAAAGCACGCGGAGCACGCCCGTGAGCCACAGCGCATGGGTCCTGCGCAGTTCACGCACCGCCTGGCGCAGATCGTCGTTGATCACCTCCCAGCCCGGCGCCAGCGCGCCCGCCGGGCAGACGCTGGCGCCAGCGCCGAGCCCGTCGCGAAACATGCGGAAACAGGCGTCGAGTGCAGCCCTTCAATCGTTCTTCAATCCGGCGCCCTTGACGATGCGCTCGTTGCTTTCGAACTCGGTGGCGATCTGGTCGGCGAAGGCCGCCGCCGAGCCCCCGGTCGGCACGTTCCCCGCGGCCTCCAGCTTCGCGCGCAGGTCGGGGCTCTCCAGGGCCTTGTTGATCTCGACGTTGTACTTCGTGATCAGGATGGGCGGGGTGTTCGCCGGCGCGAAGATGCCGAACACGGAGCTGAGATTGGCCGCCGGATAGCCGAGCTCGGCCAGCGTCGGCACGTTCGGCAGGCTGGCCAGGCGTGCCGGCGCCCCCACCGCCAGCGGGCGAAGCTTGCCCGAGCGGATGTGCTGGGCCAGGGCCGGCGCCGGATTGATCGACAGGATCTCGAACTGGGCGCCGAGCGCGTCGTTGAGCTGCTGCGCACCACCTTTGTAGGGCACGTGGGTGATGTCGACGTTGGCGGCGGCACGCACTTCTTCCAGCACGACGTGGCCCAGCGAGGCCCGGCCCGAGGTGGCCCAGCGCACCGCGCCGGGGCGGGCGTGCGCGTCGTCCAGCAGCGTGCGGAAATCGCGCGTGCCGGTGGCCTCCGTGGCCAGCAGCAGCACCGGCGAGTACATGACGCTGGCCACCGGCGCGATGTCCTTGAGCGGGTCGAAGGGCGACTTGGTGATGTGCGGGTTCAGCACCAGGGGGCTGATGGCCGAGAAGCCGATCGTGGCCCCGTCCGGTGCAGCCTTGGCCACCGCATCCATGCCGATGGTCCCGCTCGCGCCGCCCTTGTTCTCGACCACCACCGTGCTGCCGAGCTGGGCGGCCAGCTTCTCGGCCAGCGCCCGAGCCACCAGGTCGCTGACGCCACCCGTCGGGTAGGCCACCACCATGCGGATGGACTTCGGCACGGATTGCGCATGCGCCAAAGGCAGAGCCATGCAGCAGGCCAGGGCCGGCAGCATGACGCGCCGGCGAAAAGAAAACGTCCGACTCATGGGCATGGGTCCTTCATGCACGGGGGTGTTTCTCGAGTTTGCGATTCTGGCGCCACATGCATCCCGATTGCAGCGTCGGGGCATTCGCATCGGCTCATCCACGAGGATGATGCTGGGCGTGCAGTTGCTTCAGGCGTTCACGCGCCACGTGCGTGTAGATGGTGGTGGTCGAGATGTCGGCATGCCCCAGCAACAGTTGCACCGCGCGCAGATCGGCCCCATGGTTGAGCAGGTGCGTGGCGAAGGCATGGCGCAACGTGTGCGGCGACAGCGGCACGTGGATGCCGGCCGCCTGGGCATGCTTCTTCACGATGATCCAGAACATCACCCGCGTCATGCCGGCGCCGCGGGCGGTGACGAACAGGTCCGGCGTCTGCTGCCCGTCCAGGATGGCCGGCCGCGCATCGTGCATGTAGCGCTCGATCCAGCGCCGCGCCTCGCCGCCGAAGGGCACCAGGCGTTCCTTGCTGCCCTTGCCGAGCACGCGCAGCACGCCGTCGTTCAGGCTCAGCTCGAACACCCGCAACGCCACGAGTTCGCTCACGCGCAGCCCGCTCGCATACATGAGCTCCAGCATCGCGCGGTCGCGCAGGCCCAGCGGCGTGTCGACGTCAGGTGCGGCCAGCAGGTCGTCCACCTGCATCTCGGACAGCGTCTTGATCGCCCGCATCGACTGCTTCGCGGGCACCAGCCTCAGGCTCGGGTCGGCAGCGATGCGCTGCTCGCGCACCGCCCACCGGAAATAGCGCTTGAACACCGTGAGCCGCCGGTTGGCCGACGTGGCCTTGCCCTTGTCGGTCAGCCGGGCTCCCATGTAGGCCTGGAGATCGCTTTCGCGCGCCGCGTCGAGCGCCCGGCCGGCCTGCGCGTGCAGCCATCTCGCGAACAGCACGAGGTCGCGCCGGTAGGCCGCCAGCGTGTTCTTCGACAGGCCGTCCTCCAGCCACAGCGCGTCGATGAATTCCTCGATCTCGGGCAGGGCGGGTGGTGGCGGATCGATGGCCTCGGTCGTCATGGCGGGCAAGATAACAAACAAAAAAGCCGCCCGCGGCGCGGGCGGCTCCTGGTGGGGCCGGGGAGATCCGGGATCAGTTGTCGAGCGTGAGCTTCTGCTTGGCCACCACCTGCTTGTAGACCGCGTACTCGGCCTTGATCTGCTCGGCGAACTGATCGGGCGAGTTGGCCACGACCAGCGAGCCGGTGTCCTCGATGCGCTTGCGCACCGCCGGGTCTTCCAACGACTTCTTCACGCCGGCGTTGATCTTGTCCACCACTTCCTTGGGCAGGCCCTTGGGCCCGAGGATGCCGTAGTAGGCCATGCGGTTGACCGGCTCCAGCCCCACTTCCTTGAAGGTGGGCACGTTGGGCAGGTCCTTCAGGCGCTGCGGCGCCGAGACCACGATGGGAACCAGCTTGCCGGTCTTGATGAAAGGCAGCGCGGAGGGGATGTTGTCGAACATGATCGCGACCTGCCCTGCCACCACGTCGTTCAGCGCCGGGCCGGCCCCGCGGTAGGGGATGTGGGTCACGAAGGTATTGGTCAAGCTCTTGTAGAGCTCCATTAGCAGGTGGCCGATGCCGCCGGTGCCGGAGGACGCGTAGGAGTACTTGCCGGGGTTCTTCTTGATCTCGGCCACGAACTCGGCGTAGTTCTTGGCCGGAAAGCTCGGGTGCACCGCGATGATGTTCGGCGTCGCCGCGATATTGATGATCGGCGTGAAGTCGTTGATCGGGTCGTAGGGCACTTTCGGGTTGATGGCCGGGTTGGCGGCCGTGCTCGACACGGTGGCCACGCCCAGCTTGTAGCCGTCGGGCGCCGCACGCGCCGTCTCGGCCGCGCCCACGATGCCGCCACCGCCCGCCTTGTTGATGACCACCACGCTCTGGCCCAGGGCCTTGCCCAACGGCTCGGAGATCACGCGCGCCACGATGTCGGTGGTGCCGCCCGGCGCGAACGGCACCTGCAGTTCGACGGGCTTGTTGGGATAGCCCTGCGCCCAGACGGGGCTGGCGACAAGCGCCAGCGCAGCAGCTGCGGCGAGCGCATTCCATTGACGACGTTGCATGAAAGAAGCTCCTGGAGAATCAAATCAAAGGCTCGAATGTAAACGGCCACGCCGCCGCGCCCGCTTGTGGATAACCCACGGTGGGCAACGATTATTCTCGGGCGGTGAACTTTGCCCAGCTGCTCTTCCCCGACTTCTCCCTCATCGCCTGCGGCTGGCTGCTGTGTCGCTACACGGCGCTGGACCGCCGCGTCTGGGGCCAGGTGGAGGTCCTGGTCTACTACTTCCTCTTTCCGGTGCTGCTGTTCCATTCCATCGTGCGCAGCCCGCTGGATTTCAACGCCACCTCGCATCTGCTGACGGCCGGACTGGGCGTTGGCCTGGCGGGCATCGGCCTGGCCTACGCCCTGCCCTTCGTGCCGGGCCTGCGCACCCGCGTCGACCGCCGCGACCATGCGGCCAGTGCGCAGATTGCCTTTCGCTTCAACTCCTTCATCTGCCTGGCCCTGGCCGACCGCATGGCGGGACCGGCCGGGCTGTTGATGATCGCGGTGCTGATCGGCGTGTGCGTACCGCTCCTCAACATCGCCGCGGTCTGGCCCATGGCACGGCATGCGCAGGCCGGACTCGCGCGGCAACTCGTGCGCAATCCGCTCATCATCGCGACGCTCGGCGGCCTGGTGGCCAACTTGCTGGGTCTGACCGTGCCGGATTGGCTCGCTC
This sequence comes from Variovorax defluvii, assembly GCF_039541515.1. Taxonomy (NCBI): domain Bacteria; kingdom Pseudomonadati; phylum Pseudomonadota; class Betaproteobacteria; order Burkholderiales; family Comamonadaceae; genus Variovorax; species Variovorax defluvii. Next base: position 70,505 of record NZ_BAABGJ010000009.1, on the reverse strand, counting down.
CCACGCTCACCCGCATCGGCGCGGCCTCGCTGGCGCTGGGCCTGATGGCGGCGGGTGCCGGCATGCAGTTCGCGACACTGGCGCGCGGCAAGGCGCTGGCGGTCTCGGTGCTCGGCATCCGCCACCTGCTGCTGCCGCTGACCGCCTGGGGCCTGGCCCTCGCGCTGCGGCTCGACCCCGCGCAGGCCGCAGTGCTGATGACCTTCTCTGCCGTCCCCACCGCCTCCAGCGCCTACGTACTGGCCGCGCGCATGGGCTACAACGGTCCCTACGTGGCGGGGCTGGTGACGCTCTCCACGCTGCTGGGCGTGGTGAGCCTGCCCTTCGCGCTTTCGCTGGTGCGCTGAACCCGTACCATTCGCGCGATGCGCCCCCTGCTGCTCTTCGCCGCGGTCTTGCTTGCGCCGATGGCGCAGGCTCAGGAATACGCTGGCTACCTCGGCGGATGGCAAGGCGCCTTCCTCCTGTACGTCACGCAGCCGGACACGGGCGCGCAAGGCGCGCCGGCGGTGCACGACGGCCACCTGCAAATCGCCGCGGACGGGAGCGTGCGCGGCCAGTTGCCGGAGGCAGGCTGCATCCTCACCGGGTCCAGCGCCGACTTCGTCTCCGCCGTCAATGCCTCGCTGGACCTGGACATGCGTGGCTGCAAGGACACGCGCTTCAACGGCCACTTCACCGGCAAGCTGATCAACAACCCGGTCCTGCGCTATGCCTCGCTGCGGCTGAGCTCGATGCGTTCGCTCGACACCGGCACGGCGCAGGTGTCGGCGATTCTGCGGCGTTGACGTCCCGCCGGCTTCTGTGCCTGTCTGCGGCTCGCGTCACGCGAAGGCTCGGGCTCGACCCGTCCAACAGGCAAGGTCCACCCAGGGCAGCGAGGCACAATCGGTTCGCACCCCGAGGGATACGAACGATGGCCAACTCCTCCGAAAAGATCTACACCGAGCCTTCCGCCCTGGACGGCAGAACCGTGGCCAACCTCGGCTCTCTGCGAAGGATGGCGGGTCCGTGGGCGAAGGTCGGCAAGCCCTCGCCGAACCCGCTGGCCGCAGGCCGCGACAGCTGATCATTCCGACATCGCAACGCCATGACGAGCACCCATCCTCTGCTGGCGGCGATGCTGTCCCGTCGTTCGGTCTCTCCTAGGCGCCTGGGGCTGCCCGGGCCCAGCGCTGCGCAGTTGAATGTCATGGTGGACGCGGCGCTTCGGGCGCCGGACCACGGCCGCATACTGCCCTGGCGACTCATCGATTTCGGTGATGCGCAACGCGCCGCACTGGCGCAGTTGTTCGAGGACGAGAAGCGCCGTCGAACGCCCGATGCCACGGCGCAGGACATCGAGCGGGCCCGCGCGCATGCCACGCAGACGCCAACGATGCTCGCCTTCATCGTTCGGCCCACGCCGGGCGCCGCGGTGCCGGTCCATGAGCAATGGCTGGCCGCCGGGGCGGCCCTGGGCCAGTTAGTGCTGGCCGCACACGTATCGGGCTTCGGCGCCATCGTGCTCAGCGGGCAACGCTGTGAAGACGAGCCCCTTCGACAGGCACTCGGCATCGCCCCCGATGAGACGCTGGCCGGCTTCGTGAGCATGGGCACGGTCATCGCGGCGCCACTTGCCGCGCCGCAGATCGACAGAGGCCGCGTTCTCTCGGACTGGACGCCTGATTGAGAAGCTGTGAACGTGCCCGCCGCGCCCGCTCACGCCGGCGAGGCGGACCCGCTTTGCGTTGCAGATCCCCCTAGCCGCTGGGCTAAGACAAAAGAAAAACGGGGTACAGCAGATGTGCTGTACCCCGTTCGATTCTGGCGGAGTGGACGGGACTCGAACCCGCGACCCCCGGCGTGACAGGTGAGTAATTGCGGATTTCCCTGGACGTCCCCGGACGGTAAATATCCTTATAAAACAAATACTTATCTCATTTTCTTGTCCATTGCCGTTCGCCTGAGTACACTGAAATCCATCGATTTTTAGGACACGGCTAGGACACGGACATGGCCAAGCTGACTGTGCGGGGCATCGAAGCACTCAAGCCAAAGGACACCGGTTACAAGGTCACGGCTGACCGCGGGCTCTACCTGCGCGTGGCTCCGGACGGCACCAAGACCTGGCTCGTGCGCTACGTCGTGGCCGGCAATCAGATCCAGGCTCGCCTACCGCGTCCCTATGGCAGTAGCGGCACCGATGGCCACATGTCGCTCGCCCAGGCGGTGGCTGAGAACGCTCGCATTCAGTCGCTCGCTCGCGATGGCATCGATTTTCAGGTTCAGCGTGCCGAGGCCGATCGCATGGCCGCGGACGCGAAGGCCGCAGAGGTCGCTGCCAACGCCCCTTTCCGGACGCTGTTCGAGACCTGGCTGGCCGACGGTGTGAGCCGCAAGGATGGCAATGCGGAACTTCGCCGGAGTTTCGAGAAGGACGTGCTGCCGACCATAGGGAACAAGCCGGTGCGCGAACTCGGCGACACCCAGTTGCTCGACCTCCTTCGGAACGTCGGGCGCAAGCGCGGGCGTGCGCGAACTGCGGAACGGATGTTGACCGAGACGCGCCAGATGTTCCGCTGGGCCATCAAGCGCCAACCATGGCGCTCACTTCTGGCCAACGGCAACCCGGCCGAATTGGTCGAGTTAAAGCAGGTCGTACCGCAAGGCTACGAACCGGGAATTCGAGAGCGCACCCTTTCCGCCAGCGAGATTCGGGAGCTTCGCGACATCTTCGCAAGCATGGCTGCCGCCTATGAGGACGCGAAGAACAAACGGGTCGCAGAAAGGCCCGTTCAGCGCGAAACCCAACTCGCCTTGTGGATCTGCCTCGGGACCGCTTGCCGGATTGGTGAACTGCTCCAGGCGCGCTGGGAGCACGTCGACTTGAAAAAAGCGACCTGGTTCGTGCCGCGCGAGAACACCAAGACGCAGGTCGACTGGCAGGTCTATCTCTCGGACTTCGCATTGGAGCAGTTCGAGGCCCTACACGCGCTCACCGGCGAAACCGCGTGGTGCTTCCCTGCCCGCCAGCAAGAAGGGCATGTCTTCGTGAAGACCGTCAGCAAACAGGTCGGCGATCGCCAGACCCGGTTCAAGAACCGCAAGCCGCTTGCGCATCGCAGGAACGATGATTCACTGGTCCTGTCCGACGGCAAGAACGGCGAGTGGACTCCTCATGATCTGCGTCGGACAGCCTCGACGATGATGCAGGCGCTGCGCATAAGCCCGGACGTGATCGATCGCTGTCAGAACCACGTGCTGCCTGGCAGCAAAGTACGCAGGCACTACCTCCACCATGACTACGCCGAAGAGAAGCGCGAGGCATGGCGACTGCTCGGCGAGCGCATCCAAGTCATACTGTCCGCGAGCAATGTGGTGCCTCTGCAGCGCGCCGCATGAGACTCGCTCATCGTTCCGAGATGCGACCAGGGTACGCTGGGAGCCAACAAGGCCCCAGTGTTGCCGGGATGGACGTGGGATCGACCCTATGCCCAGGTTGGTATAAAATTTGATACGGATTCACTGGTGAACGAAGAGAAGGAAATCCGCTGGGTGGGTTCGGCCTATGACGATCTGCTGGCGTTTCCCGACGAATCGCGCCGCAGCGCTGGTTTTCAGTTAGGGAAGGTCCAAGTGGGCCTCGACCCCGACGACTGGAGAGCGTTCGACGACGTTGGTGCAGGCACTCGGGAGATTCGTATCCGGGATACCAGCGGCATCCATCGCGTGATGTATGTCGCCAAGTTCGAAGAGGCGGTCTATGTCCTGCACTGCTTCCAGAAGAAGACCCAGGCGACCAGCAGACAGGACAAGGACATCACCGAGGCGCGCTACCGCGCTGTGGTCAATGCAAGGAAAACGACGAGATGACGATCGACACTGCCATTCGCCATGTGACGAAACCCGGAGCGAACATCTTCCTGGAACTGGGTTTCGCGCCGAAGGAGGCCAAGCGCTTGCAAACGGCATCCCGCAAGCAGATCAATGACACGCGGCTGCTGAAGCAGCAGCTCATGGACGAGCTATCCGCTTGGATCGCCGAGCACCATCTGAAACAGGCCGAAGCAGCGGAAATCCTGATGGTCTCCCGGCCCCGCGTGTCTGATGTCGTCAATAGGAAGACCGCCAAGTTCACGATCGACGCGCTCGTCGAGATGCTCAGCCGCGTCGGCAAACCCGTGAGGCTGGCTATCGGCTGAACGACTGCCCGAGCCGAAACGGGCCGCTCGCAGCGTCTTGCTCCCCCTACTCGCTAGCTCTAAGAGCGTCGGCCTAGCGTTTTCCGTCTGCGCTCAGCTGCACCGTCTCTGGCCCCGGTGCCCGAATCGGCCGTGTTGACGACAACGCGGCGAGCGCGGGCTCGTATAGTGAGCGGCGCGCCAATGTCCGGGCCCGAACTCAGCGGTCAGTCCAACACACAGTACGTCACGGATTGCTGACTTGCAACCGAGCGAGCCACTGGTACGCTACGAGCACGAAGCGCCTGGGGACATGCTGCACATCGACACCAAGAGACTGGGGCGCATCGAGCGGCCTTCGCACCGCGTCACCGGCAACCGCCGCGACAGCGTCGATGGCGCCGGCTGGGAGATGCTGTTCGTGGCGGTGGACGATCATGCCCGCATCGCCTTCACCGACATGCACCCCGACGAGAAGTGGCCGCAGGCCGTGCAGTTCCTGCGCAACGCCGTGGCCTACTTCCCCAGCCTGGGAGTGAGGGTGCAGCGCGTGCTGACAGACAACGGCGCGCCGTTTCGCTCAAAGCACTTCGCGCAGGCCTGCGCCGAGCTGGGCATCCGCCACAAGTTCACACGCGCCTACCGCCCGCAGACCAACGGCAAGGCCGAGCGCTTCATCCAGTCTGCTCTGCGAGAGTGGGCCTATGGCTTCAGCTGTCCTGGCGACAGGGTGCGCGCCCCGGAGGACAGGAATTGCCTGCCCTCGGCGTCCACGGTTTCGCCATAGAGCTTGGCCCCAACGCCTTTGCCCTCGTCCTTGATCTCGCGCAGGACTTCGCCGCGGTAGTTCTGGAACATGGGCGTGCCGATGTGGCTGCCCAGCGCGTACCAGATGCTGCGAAGCTGCTCGTGGTTGTAGCGGCTCACGTCCAACCCGCGCATCTTGACCATGCCCGAGCCGTTCTCGAGCTCTTCGCGCACGTCATCGAAGAACGGCTTGCCCGAGGGCAGCGGGAAGTTCTTCTGGTTCAGCTCCTTCCAGTCGATGCCCTTGACCTTGTGCACGGCCAGATCGATCTCCTCCAGCACGGCCGAAGGGACACGCCTGCTCGAGACGGCCGAGCAGTTGAAGGCGACCATCCGGGCCAAGGTCGAGCATCCGTTCCACGTGATCAAGAACCTGTTTCGTCACAAGAAGACCCGCTACAAGGGCCTCGCGAAGAACGGGGCGCAGCTGTTCAGCCTGTTCGGGCTGGCCAACCTGGTTATCGCCAAGAGGTCGCTGCTGGCCGCTCATGCCCGAGGTGCGTCTTGAACGCCGAAAGCGGCCTCGCAAGAGGCGCGAAACACACGGCGGGTCGTCCCTCACGGCGTGAAATCGACCGCAGCGCTTCGTAATGCCCACAGATCCGATGGCAGCGCTTATTGATCAGCATCTCCCTAGCCTTGCACCTGTGCATGGAACTCGCCGATCTCCTGCCACATCGAGATGGGGTTGGAATACATCGGAAAGTGTCCACAGCGAGGAATTTCGGACAGGCGAACGCCCTGCGCCCGGATGTACGGCAGATAGGACAGCGACGCGTTCTGCTCGCCGTACATGAACATCCTGGGACACGAGAGCGCGAGGAACTTCTCCATCAGGCTACCGTTGTCGGACAGTTCGACCATCGACTCGAAGATCCCTCTCACCGCCGCCGCCCGAACCTTGTGCCGCAGGCTGGCTGCATACAGCGCGCTGGCGTAGGCCGGCGCGTGGCGAGCACGTTCGATGAAGTCGTCGAAGAACTGTTCGGCGTTCCCCCGCGGGTGGTCCACGATCTGCCGGCTGAGGAAGCAGTCCTCGGGAGCGATATTGCCCTCGATGTCGACGAAGCTGAGGATCCGGTGCGGATGGGCATGGGCCAGCATCAACGCCGTGAGCCCGCCCATCGAGTGTCCGACGAGGTGGAAGCGCTCGAACCCGATGGTCCCGATCACTGCCAGTGCCGTCTCGACCAGGAACGGAATCGAGATGCGCGACAGGTCGGCGCAGCGGGTCTCCCCGCAGCCGGGCGCGTCGTACGCAAGAAGGGGATGCCCGGCGAACTCGCTGTAGCGAACGATGTCGGCGTAGTCCTCCTTGGTAGAACCGAACCCGTGGAAGAACACGATCGGCTCGAGCGGCCCCGCGCGGTGGATGGCTGCCACTTCCAGTTCGACACCGTCGACATCGAGCGTGAACGTGGACTTGGCGAACTCGCTTTGCATCGACATCTTCGATAATTCCCGTCAGGTATTCGTGATTGGGTGGAAGTCTCCCGGGCGGTACTTTCCTCGCGATCCATCGTTCTGTAAATTCCGATGTCAGGAATATCTTGATACGACGAAGCTATGGAACCCGCATGATCAACTTCCGCCTTGTTCGCCATCTGTGGCTGTTCCTGGCCGTTGCCGAGGAGCAGCATTTCGGGCGCGCGGCCAAGCGGCTGGGCATGTCGCAGCCCCCATTGACCGAGCAAATCCAGGTGCTCGAGCATTCGTTGAAGGCGCAGCTCTTCGTGCGGTCCAGGCACGGTGCGCAGCTGACACCTATCGGGCAGGCCATCCTGCCGGCCGTGCGCAAGTTCGTCGACCAGATGGAACAGCTGGAGCTCGCGGTCCGCGAGGCCTCGGCCGGCCAGACGGGCACGCTCACCATCGGTGCCATCTCGTCGGCCATGGTCGAGATCCTTCCTCCGTATCTGGATCGGCTGCGGGCACTGCACCCGCGCCTGACCATTGCCGTGCGTGAGATCGACAGTGCCGAGGCCATCCCTTCACTCATCGACGGTGACGTCGATCTTGCCTTTGCGAGGTTGCAGGGCGAACTGGGCGAATCCATCGATTCCATCACGCTGGCCAACGACCGCCTCGCCGTCGCCCTCCCCGTCTCCCACCGGCTTGCAGGAAGCACGCGGATCAAGCTCCGTTCCCTGGCCGACGAGGCCTTCATCATGTTCGCCCGCCGAGTCAGCCCGGTGTATTTCGACGGCATCATTGCCGTTTGCCGGGAGCACGGCTTCTCGCCGCGCATCCTCCATGAGGTCCGCAGCGTCGCCGCGCAAGTGGCCTTCGTCGGCTGCGGACAGGGCATCGCCCTGGTGCCCTCCGGATTGAGGCGGCTGGCGCCCGAGAACGTCGTGATCAAAGCACTCGCCGAGAAGGTGGACGTCGTGACCAACGCTGCCGCCTGGAGCACGAGCCGGGTCAATCCTTCCCTCACGATCGCGCTCGAGGTCCTTCGGGACCAGGTTCGGCAGCGTGCATCGAAAGGCGGGTGGTAGGCCGATTCGGGGGAGACCAGCTGCCGCCGCCTGGCGCCGCTCTCAGCCCAGCTCGAACAGCACGTCGCCGTACCCGACCAGCGCCCCGTCCTGCGCGACCGGCCAGATTGCGGCAGCGTCGCGATCGGCCACCACCGGCGTCAGCACATCGCCGGTGCGAAGAAATGCCAGGATCTGGCCCTGCCTCGCCGGTTCTCCTTCCCGGACCGGTTCGAGGCCCGTCAAGGGGTGCTTGACACATAGTAACCCGATGCCCGGGGACCTCAGCGGCATTGATGCGTCGCCCGTGCCGGGCGGAGACTGGACGGTAGCGCGCGCGTCACGATCGCTCGGCAGTTGCGTGCCTGGTTGCCTGCTGAAATGCAGTCGAAGGATGCCCTGCGGCCCCTCGTATTCGAAGAAGGTCGCGTCGCTGCCCTGAAGACGCTGGACGACCCGCTGCAGTTCGCTGCCGGTGATCATGATGTCGTGGTCCCTTCGTTCGCCGCGGCAAGCCAGCGCTCCAGGTGGTGGATGTCGGTCGCGCCTTCGACGAAGCCCGCCTCGTCCATCAGCCTGCGCTGCAGCGCCGTCGTGGTCTCGATGCCCTCCACCACCATCTCGTCGAGCGCCACGCGCATGCGCGCAAGCGCTTCATCGCGGGTCCTCGCATGCACGAGGACCTTCGCGATGAGCGAGTCGTAGTGCGGCGGCACCGTGTAGCCGGCCTGGAGATGCGACTCCACGCGCACGCCGGGACCCGCCGGCGGCATCCAATGGGTCACCGTTCCCGGAGATGGCGTGAAGCGCCAGGGATGCTCCGCATTGATGCGGCACTCGATCGCATGTCCCCTGGGCTGCACGTCCGCCTGCGTGAACGACAGCGGATGCCCCTGCGCGATGCGCAGTTGCTCCACCACGATGTCGATGCCCGTCACCAGTTCGGTCACCGGGTGCTCGACCTGCACGCGCGTATTCATCTCGATGAAGAAGAATTCGCCGTCCTCGTAGAGAAACTCGAAGGTTCCCGCACCGGCATACCCGATCTCGCGGCAGGCATGCGCGCACTGCGCGCCCAGCGTTTCGATGCGCTCGCGCGGGACGCCGGGTGCCGGCGACTCCTCGATGATCTTCTGGTGCCGACGCTGCATCGAGCAGTCGCGCTCTCCGAGCCAGACCGCATTTCCGTGCGCATCGGCCAAGATCTGGATCTCGACATGGCGCGGGTGCTCCAGGAAACGCTCCATGTAGACCTCCCCGCTGCCGAACGCCCGCAAGGCCTCCTCGCGCGTCATCGCCACGGCGGACTCCAGCTGCGCCGCGTCCCGCACCACGCGCATGCCGCGTCCACCGCCGCCGGCGGCGGCCTTGATGATCAGCGGGAAGCCGACCGAGCCTGCAATCCCGCGCAGGGCCTGCGCGTCCTCCGGCAGCGCATCCTGCGACCCCGGGACGCACGGCACGCCTGCTGCGAGCATGGCGCGCTTGGCGCTGATCTTGTCGCCCATGCGGTCAATCGCCTCCGCGCTCGGACCGATGAACACCAGGCCGGCGTCTGTGACGGCCCGGGCGAATCGCGCGCTTTCGGAGAGAAAGCCGTATCCGGGATGCACGGCCTGCGCGCCGGTCAGTTGCGCCGCCCGGATGAGGAGCGCGGGGTCCAGGTAGCTGCTGGCCGCAGGCGCCGGTCCGATGCACAACCTCGTGTCGGCGAGTGCGACATGCCTGAGCTCGGCATCCGCCTGCGAATACACCGCCACGGTCTTGAGCCCGAGGAGGCGGCACGCCCGCAGGATGCGCAGCGCAATCTCTCCGCGGTTCGCGATCAGCACGGTATCAAACATCGCGGCTCTCCCCGGCATCGATCACGAACAGCGGCGCGCCCGGCTCGACCGGGGCTCCGCTGCTTGCGAGGACTTCGGCCACCCGGCCCGCGTGATCCGTCTCCACCGCATGCAGCATCTTCATGGATTCGATCAGGGCCAGTTGCTGGCCGGCCTCCACGCGCTGGCCGAGCTCGACGAGTGGCGGCTGATCGGGCGCCGACGCACGGTAGAAGGTGCCGTGCATGCCCGCCCGGACGATCTCCTTGCGTTCGTTCTCGACCGGATCGGCTTCGGCGATCGCCGGCGCTGCGGCTTGCGGTGTTTCGGCCACGATCTCCTGCTGCCCGAGGTCGCGGACCAGGCGCAGGCGATGACCGTCCGCGTGCTGCTCGATCTCCGATACGCTGCTGCCCCGCACGGCGAGCAGCATCATGTCCACCAGTTCAGCGATCATCTCGCGTCACGCGAAGGGCTTGATGGCGATGCCGGCCTCCGTGAGCCGCGTCCGGATCGCCGCGGCCATCTGGATGGCGCCGGGGCTGTCTCCGTGCACGCAGATCGATCCGATCTCCATCGGCAGCAGCGTACCGTCCATGGTTTCCACGCCGCCTGCATGGACCATGCGCAGCACACGCGCGGCCACTTCTTCGCAATCATGCAGGACCGCGCCGGGCAGCTTGCGCGACACCAGCCGACCTTCGGCGGTGTACGCGCGGTCGGCGAAGATCTCCGCACAGGTGCGCAGCCCCATCTCCTTCGCGATGCGCGTCGCGTGGCCGTCGGGGAAGGTGAGCAGAACCAGTTCGCGATCCACGGCGGCAATCGCCCGCACGATGGCACCGGCCACCGTCTCATCCACCTGCGAGAGATTGCCCAGTGCGCCGTGGGGCTTCACGTAGGTGATCGGGTGGCCCACATAGGTCGAGATCCCCTTGGCGGCGCCGACCTGGTAGGCGACGAACTGCTCGATCTCCGTCGCCGAGAAAGGCAGCTCTCGACGGCCGAATCCCCAGAGATCGGGGTAGCCGGGATGCGCTCCGACCGCCACGCCGAGCTCCTTGGCGCGCGAAAAGGTCCGCGCCATGATGTGCGGATCGCCGGCGTGCATCCCGCAGGCGACGTTCGCAGAACTCACGATCTCGAGAATGGCGTTGTCATCGCCCATCTTCCAGGCGCCGAAGCCTTCGCCCAGGTCGGAGTTCAGGTCCACGGAGCGCGTTGCGCTTGTCGGATTCATGGGTGCTTCCTTGATGGTCTTGAGAAATGGTGGTGCTCATGGGCGATGCGCCACGAGCGCGAGGCCCTGCCGGATGCGGTCCTGCTCGCGGCCCTGCTCGCGGATGGCGGCCACCGCGGCCTCGTGGTCCACCAGCTCGAACCGAACGCGCTGCCCGGGCCGAAGCTGGGCGAGCCGCCAGAGATCCGGATCGATGACGTTGGCAATCTTGGGATAGCCGCCGCAGGTGTTCGCCTCGGCCATCTGCACGATCGGCATCCCGGAGGGCGGTACCTGCACCGTGCCCGGCACGATGCCGTGCGAAAGCAGTTCCAGGGGATGCGTTGTCTTCAGGGCTTCGCCATCGAGGCGATAGCCCTGACGGTTGCAATCGGGCGTGAGTCGATACTCGGTCCGCTGGAACGCGGAGCGCGCGTCCTCGCTGAAGTGCTCGTATTCGGCCGAGGCAAGCGCGCGGATCCTCACCGTGCCGGCCGTCATCTCGTCGGCAAAGTGCAACCGGGAGGGCGGTGCGATGCCGAACGAAGGTGCATTGCCCCGACCGCCTGCTGCACCCAGCGCAAGCCGGTCCGCTTTGCGCAAGCCGCGGCCTTCCAGCCCTCCGAAGCCACTCTTCAAGTCCGTCGAACGCGACCCGAGAACCGGCGGCACGTCGATCCCGCCTGCGATCGCCAGGTAGACCCTCGCGCCCTGCGAAGGCGGCGCGATCGTGAGCACATCGCCCGCCACGGCTTGCGCCGCCCACCAGCTCGGATGCTTCCGCTCCCGGAGTTCCAGCGTCGCGACGGCCCCCGTACACGCAAAGCACGCAGCCTCGTGGAACTTGAGCTTGAAGGGGAAGATGCTGATCTCGATGCCCGCTGCCGAGGCATCGTTCCCGACCATCCAGTTCGCCATCGAGAGCGCCGGCCCATCCATCGCGCCTGCGCCGCACACGCCGAGGCCAAGATGCGCCGATCGCCCGAGGTCCTGCACGAGGTTCAATGCACCATTGCTGAGGATCTCGATCATGGCTTCGCGCCTCGCGCGGTGAAGCGGATGCGATCGCCCGGCGAAAGCAGGCAGGGTTCGGCGCGTGAGGGGTCGAACATGTGGAGTTCGGTCATGCCCAGCGCATGCCAGCCCGAAGGCATGTCCATCGGGATCACACCCGTCTGAGAACCGCCGATCGCCACCGTCCCCTTGGGGATGCGGGGGCGTGGCGTCGTGTGCCGCGGCATGGCAAGCCCCGGCGGCAGGCCGACCAGGTAAGCGAAACCGGGAACCGAACCGATGCAGGCCACGTGATACTCCGCCGAGGTGTGGAGTCGGATCACCTCTTCCACGCCAAGTCCGGCATGCCTGGCCACGTCCTCCAGCTCGGACCCGGGCGACATGTCGTAGGCCACCGGCACCTCCATCAGGCGTCCGCTTTCTTCACAGGGCTGCGAGGCTTCCCACGCTTGCTGCACCTCAGCGGCGAGTGCCTCCGGGCGAACCTGCAGCGGGTCGAATGTGACCAGCACGTTGTTGACGCCGAGCACCGCGCTGCCCACGCCTTCCAGTTGCCGCAGCCGGCCGGCCTCTCCGGCGAAGGACCACAGGCGCTTCTGCGTCGGAAGGCTGAACGGTCCGTCGGAAACGTCCAGCAGGAGACCACCGGTGCCGCAGGAATGAATGCGAGAACTCATCGCGATGTCGGGTTGGCAGGATCAGTCGGCCTTGATCCCGGCCTCGTCGATGACCTTCTTCCACTTCGCGCCTTCGGCGCTCACGATCGGCGCCACGCGGGACGCAGCGCCACCGACGAGCTCGATGTCCATCTCGGCCAGCCGGTCCTTCATGTCCTTCTCGTTCAGGACCGCGTTGATGGACTGGTTCAGCTTCTCGACGATGTCCTTCGGCGTGCCGGCAGGCGCCACCATGGCGTACCAGAGGTAGATTTCGAAATTCTTCATGCCCTGGGAGTCGGCGACGGGCGCGAGTTCGGGATAGCGCTGGTTGCGCGACGGCGACGTGACGGCCAGTGCCTTCAGCTTGCCGGCCTTGACCAGCGGCATGGCCTCCGAGACAAGGGCGATCATGACGTCGATGTTGCCGGCCATCAGGTCCTGCAGGGCGGGCGCGCCTCCCTTGTAGGGAACATGGACCGCATGGACACCGGCCGCCCGCTTGTAGAGCTCCATGGCCAGATGGCTGGGCGCGCCGCTGCCGGCCGAGCCGTAGCTGATCTTTCCCGGATGCGCCTTCAAGTAGGCCGTCAGCTCCTCCATGTTCCTCACCGGCAACTGCGGGCTGACGACCACGACACTGGCGATCCTGGACACCGGCAGGATGGCAGCGAAATCCTTCGCGGGGTCGTACTGCAGCTTCCCAAAGAGCGAGGGGTTGATAGCCAGCCCGATCGTCGTCGCCAGCATGACGGTATAGCCGTCCGCTGGCGACTTGGCGACGGTCACCGCCCCCACCTGCTCCGAGGCGCCGGGCTTGTTCTCTACGACCACGGGCTGCCCGAAGCGTTCGGAAAGCTTCTGGCCGATCATCCGGGCCATCGCATCGGTCGACCCGCCGGGCTGGTACGGGACGATGATGCGAACGGGTTTGCTCGGGAAATCGCTGGCGGATGCGAGCGATGCGGCAAGCGGTGTGCACGCCACCAGCGCCAGGGCCAGTGCACGACGGGCGATCGAAATCATGATGATGCGGTCCAGGTTGAGGGCAGGGATCGGAAAACGCTTGCGGGCGCCGGCTACTGCTGAGGGATGTTGAGGTCCTTGATCAGCTTGGCGTAGAACTCCGACTCGGATCGGATGAACGCACCGAACTCCGCGGCCGAACCGCCGGCGGGATAGAGACTGATCTCGGTGAGCTGCTTCTGGACGTCCGGCGCGGACAGCACCTTCTGCGAGGCTGCATTCAGCTTCTGGACGATGGCGGGCGGGGTGCCGCCCGGCGCGAGCAGGCCCATCCAGTAGACCGCCTTGAAGTTCGGGATGCCGGCCTCGGCCACCGTGGGTACGTCCGGCAGCGAGGGCAGGCGCTTGTCGCTGGTCACCGCCAATGCCTTCAGCTTGCCGCTCTTCACGTAGGGCACTGCAGTGGGAGACGTCTCGAACATGAGGTCGACGTGCCCGCCAACCAGGTCCGCGAGCGCCGGCGCACCGCCCTTGTAGGCGACGTTGACCATGTCGGTTCCCGTGGCGCTCATGAAGATGCGCGCGGACAGGTCTTGCGGATTGCCGATGCCGGAGGTTCCGAAGCTGAGCTTGCCCGGGTTGGCCTTCAGGTAGGTAACCAGTTCCGGCAAGGTTTTCGCAGCCACCTTGTTGGTGTTGACGATCAGGACGTTGGGCTGATCCGCCACGCGGATGATCGGTGCCAGATCCTTCAACGGATCGAAGGGAAGCTTCTGGAACAGGTGCGCATTGGTGGCGAGGCTGAACGGCGCCATGACGAGCGTGTAGCCATCCTTCGGCGACTTGGCCACCAGGTCCATGCCGATGTTGCCGCTGGCGCCCGGCCGGTTGTCGACGATCACGGGCTGGCGCAGCTCATCGGAGAGCTTCTGGCCGAGCAGCCGCGCGACCATGTCGATGCTGCCGCCCGGCGGGAACGGAACGACCATGCGGATCGGCTTGGTCGGGTAGTCGTCGGCGGCCATGGCGTTGCCGCCGAAGCCCGCTGCCAGCGCAAGGGCTGCGGCAAGTGTGCGAATCAGGGTTTTCATGATGACTACAGGCTTGAGTTGAGGAACTTGAGGATGAGACGGGCCTACCGGCCGCTGCTCTCGGCGGTCCAGCGGCGCTGGTGCCATGAAGTGCACGCCTGGTAGCCGCGCGCCACGCCGAGCACGCGCGCATCAGCATCCGTACGGCCCGCAATCTGCAGGCCGATCGGCAGGCCGTTGTCGTCTTCTCCCATCTGGACCGAAATGCCGCAGAGGTCCAGCAGGTTTCCGATGCGGGCGTACCGCACGGGTGGATTCGTGTGGTCGACGCTCTCGAGAGGGCGTGCGGTCCACTGGGACGTGGGCGTGAGAAAGACATCCAGATCCCCGAGGGAATGAGAGAACAGCCGCTTAAGTTCCGCACGTCGCCTGCAGGCGTCGACATACTTCGTCGCGCTGATCCTGGCGCCGGCGAGGATCCGCGGTCGCACCGAAGCATCCATCCGCAGGGACTCGTCGGCCGCAAGATGGCCCCAGCTCGCCGCGGCCTCGGACAGCATGATGGTGCTCGACACGTCGGCCAGTTCGTCGAAGGTGGTCGGCAGCACGAGCTGCTGCAGATGCGCCCCCTGTTCGCGGAAGGTATCGAGCGCATGCCCATAGGCACGGTGGATCTCGGGCTGCAGGCCCTCGAGGTCCGCCGAGCCGAGATAGCCGACGCGCAGGCCCCGCAGCGAAGGGTTGGCGCCTGACTGAAGTTCCGCTGGCGGGAACGCCTGCGCATCGCCGGTCAGCGTGGCGAACATCAGGGCCGCGTCTTCGGCGGTCTGCGCGAGCACGCCCACGCTGTCCAGCGTCGTGCTCAACGGCACCACGCCTTCGCTGGACAGCCGTCCGATCGTGGGCTTGAAGCCGGTCACGCCGCACAGCGAGGCGGGCACGCGCACGGAGGCCCCGGTATCGGTGCCGATGGTGAGCGGGACCATGCCGGCTGCGACCGCCACCGCAGAACCGCTGCTGGAGCCGCCCGGGGAAAGGTGCGCCTTGCCGCCCCAGGGGTTGCGCGGTGCACCCATGTATTCGTTGGCACCCCAGGCCCCCAGCGCGAACTCGACCATGTGCGTCTTGCCCACGATGACCGCGCCGCAAGCGAGAAGACGCTGCGTGATCCACGCATGGGCCGTGGCCACCTGGCTCGCGAGCAGGGTCGAACCGGCCGTGCTGGCACGGCCCGCCACATCGACGTTGTCCTTCAAGGCGACCGGGATGCCGTGCAGCGGGCCAAGCCAGTCGCCGGCGCGGATCTGATTGTCCGCAGCCTGGGCGGCCAGCAAGGCCTCCTTCGCGTAGATGCCGACGAAGGCATGCATCCGGCCATCCAGCTGCTCGATGCGCTGCAGCGCGTACTCGGTGAGATCGACCGAGCTGCACACCCCGGAGCGCAGCATCTCGCCCATCGAGACCAGGCTCGGAAAACCTTCGGCGAGGATCTGCGAGGCCAGCTTCATGCCTGCGCTCCCATGGCCTTGGCGATCAGGGTCGAGGTGCCCATGATGTCCGGATACTTCTCGCCTGCGTCCAGTCGCTTCAGCGTGAGCTTCTCGTCGCTCATCATCTTCAACGCGCGCCGTGCGCTGGCTTCGATGTCGGCGACAGGCAGGACGAGAACGCCGTTCTCATCCGCCACGATCGCGTCGCCCGGCTTGACCGCGACGCTTCCGCAGGTGACCGGCACGCAGAATTCGCCGCCGACTCCGAGGCTCTTGACGGTGACCGCCGAAGTGCCCTTCGACCACACGGGTACGCCGTACTGCCGCAGTTCCCCGAGATCCGTGACCAGGCCGTCGACGATGATGCCGGCCACGCCCGCGACCTTCGCCGCGTAGGCGACCGCGCCGCCGAGCGTCGCAATCGTTTCGTCGCCGCAGCGATCGATCACGACGAAGTCCCCGCGCCGCGCCTTGCCGACGGCGTAGTGGACCATGGACCCGTCCATCCCCGGCACGCGCACCGTGATCGCAGTGCCCGCGACGCGGCGGTCCTGGAAGTGGGCCCGGATGGATGGCGACATGAAGCCCGTATGCCGGAAGTGTCCGATCACGGCAGGTTCGGCGGAAGCAAGCAGATCGAGGAGCGCGGGATCGATTTGCGGCGGGAGATCGTTCAGGACAAACAAGATGGATTCCCTGGTGTGGCTGTGGAGGTGCAGCGGACTTTAGGAGTCGCTTGCCATCGCGAAAAGACACAAATCTGGACCCCGGGCTATAAACTAAATTGATGTTGCGCATCACATTCCGGCAGTTGGAGGCGTTCTACTGGGCCACGACCCTCGGTACCGTCAATGCGGCGGCCAAGCATCTGTTCGTCAGCCAGCCGGCGATCACCGCACGCGTGAAGGAACTCGAAGAGATCCTCGGCATCGCGCTCCTCAGCAGAAGCCAGCAGGGCGTGCAGCTGACGCCCGCTGGCCGCGCAGTCCTCGAGCACGCGCAGCGCCTGTTGAAGTTGGGCGGAGAGCTCGAGAAGTGCGGGCAGCACGAGGTTCCTCCACTCGACGGCGTGCTGCGCATGGGCGCGGACGAGACGTCCGCCGCCGTGGCCGTGTCCGAGTTCCTTCGCCAGCTGAAAGTCCGCTATCCCAGCTTGCAGGTCGACCTGAGCATCGAGCGCAGCAAGGTGCTGCATGAGAAGCTCAACCGGCGCGAACTGGACGTCGCGCTGCAGACCAGTCCCGTCGCGCGCCCTCACGTGGCCGATGAACTGCTGGGCTGGGTCCAGGTCGCGTGGGTGGCCGGAGCTTCCGTGGAGCTGGCGCACCTGCCCTTCTCTCCCGGCGACGCGGCCTCGGTGCCGCTGGTGACGAGTCCACAGCCGTCCATCCTCCACTACGTCGCCAAGGATTGGCTCAGCAAGTCAGGCACCGACCTGCATCAGCTCAGCACCTGCAATTCGCTCGAGATGATCGTGAAACTCGTGCGCGACGGGCACGCGATCGCTGCCTTGCCGGTCCCGGTCGTTCTGGATCACCTGAAGCAGGGCACGCTCAAGCTGGTCGAGTCGGAGCCGCCCTTGCCTCCCATCGCGTACTACGTGTCCTACCTGGTCGAGAAACAGCCGGCCGGCGTCGGGGTCGTCGTCGAACTGGCGCGAGCGGTTCTCGAGTCGGCGCAGTTCTTCATCGACGGACCGCGAGCGGCTGCGGACTACTTTTCTTAGAAGGCCGAGGTCGTCCGGTCAGGCAGGAGCAATGAGGGCGAGCGAGCATGGCATCGTCTGGCTGGAGAGGCACGTGTCAATCCAGGGTCGCGCCGGTCAACTTGACCAGGCCCGAGTACCGATCCAGCTCCGACTTCCAGAAGGCAGCAAAGCCGGCCGCATCGGCTGGCCGCAACTCCGCACCCAGGTCCGTCAGCCGCTTGCCGAGTTCTCCGGACTTGAAGGCGGCCTGGACGGCGGCATTGACCTTGTCGACCACTGGTGCCGGCGTACCGGCCGGTGCGGCCACCCCATACCAGGCATTCATGGTCATTCCCTTGATCCCCAGTTCCTCGAAGGTGGGCACCGAGGGCAGCATCGGATGACGCTTGCCCGAGGCCACCGCAATCGCGCGGATCTTGCCACCTTTGATCTGTCCATAGGCGCCCGTGTCGAGCATGTAGTCCACCTGCCCGGCCATGACGTCCGTCAGTGCCGGAGAACTGCCCTTGTACGGCACGTGGATCACGTCGACCTTGGCGATTGACTTGAACAGTTCGCCGGCCAGATGGGCAGAGTTGCCGACGCCGCCGGAGGCACAGGACAGCTTGCCGGGCGCGGCCTTGGCAGCCTGGACGATGTCCTGCGGCGACTTGAAAGGGGAAGCCGCCGCCACCACCATCACGCTCGGAATGATGCCGAGCGAGGCCACCGGCGCAAAGTCCTTGAGCGGATCGAAACCGGTCTTCTTGTACAGGTAGGGATTCGCCGAATTGGTCGAACTGGTTGCCAGCAGAAGCGTGTAGCCATCGGCGGGCTGGCGAACGAACTGCTGCGTGCCGATGTTTCCGCCGGCGCCCGCGATGTTGTCGACCACGACGCTTTGCCCCAGTTCGACGCGCAATCCTTCGGCGACCGCCCGGCCCACGGCATCAGCAGCGCCGCCGGCCGGCCAAGGAACGATCAGACGGATGGGCTTGCTCGGATAGGCCTGGGCCAACGCGGCCGAACCCAGCGCCGCGAACGCGACGCCAACAATGCAACGCTCGATCAGCATGTTTTGAAACATGAGAGTCCCCTTGATTAAAAGTAGTGGCTTGCGCGGCCCTCAGGCACGCCACACGATCAGAAGATCCTTGGCCTGGACCTGATCGCCGGGTTTGACCAACACGCGCTCGATGACGCCCTCGCGCTCGCAGATGATGTGGGTTTCCATCTTCATGGCTTCCAGCGACAGCAGAGTGGCACCGGCCTGCACCGTCTGGCCTGCGGACACCGGCACGGTAACGATGGTCCCTGGCATGGGCGCACCCACTTGCAGCAAGTTGCCGATCTCGGCCACCTCGCGCTGCGTCTGATGGGCCGTGCTGGCGCGCCACACCGGTGTCATTCGTGACTGGCCGTTCAGCTCGAACTGCACCTTCGCGACGCCGGCGCCCTCGTCCTCATGAATGCCCTGAAGGCTCACCAGCAACGTCTTACCAGGGTCGATCTCCACCGCCACCTCGTCGCCGGCGCGCAGGCCGTAGAAGAAAGTGGGCGTCGGCAGCACCGACACGTCGCCATGTTGGACCAGGTGCTGATGGAACTCGCGCGTCACTTTGGGGTACATGAGCGAACTGGCGAGCTGACGGTCGTCCAGCGGCATCCCCGCCTCCCGTTCGGCCTGGGCACGCGCAGCCTCCAGATTCACCGGAGGCAGAAGGTCACCGGGCCGGTAGACGCCTGGCGGCGGGGCATCCGCAGCGAGCTTCAACACCTTGCGCGACAGCGCCACGGGAAAACCGTCCGGCGGAAAGCCCAACTCGCCCTTGAACAGCGACACCACCGATTCGGGAAAGGTAACCTCATGTGCAGGGTCGCTCACCTGCGCGGGCTTGAGGTCGTTGGCCACCATCATGAGCGCCATGTCGCCTACCACCTTGGAGGTGGGCGTCACCTTGACGATGTCGCCGAACAGTCGGTTCACGTCCGCATAGGTTTGCGACACCTCGCCCCAGCGGTGCTCCAAGCCCATGGTTCGGGCCTGCTCGCGCAGGTTCGTGTACTGGCCGCCGGGCATCTCGTGACGATAGACGTCTGCGGTGCCGGCGCGAATATCGCTTTCGAAGGGAGCATAGAAGCGGCGCACGCCTTCGAAGTAGGTAGAGGCAGCATGCAGCGCATGGGAAGACAAGCCCGGATCGCGATCGGTGTGCGCCAGCGCGGCGGCAATCGCAGACAGGTTGGGTTGAGAGGTGAGCCCGCTCATGGCATCCAGCGCACCATCTACCGCATCGCAGCCGGCCTCCACCGCAGCCAGTACCGAAGCGGCGGCAATGCCGCTGGTGTCGTGGGTATGGAAGTGCACCGGCAGGCCGGTTTCTTCCTTCAGCGCCTTGACCAATACGGCCGCAGCGCGCGGTCGGCAGATGCCGGCCATGTCCTTGATGGCCAGGATATGCACTCCTGCCTTCTGCAGTTCCCTCGCGATGCCGGTGTAGTACTGCAGGTTGTACTTGGGCCGCGCCGGGTCGAACAGATCGGCGCTGTAGCAGATGGCGCCTTCACACAGCGCGCCGGCTTCCAGCACGGCGTCGATAGACACTCGCATGTTCTCCACCCAGTTCAGCGCGTCGAACACGCGGAACAGGTCGATGCCTGCGGTCGCCGCCTGCTGGACGAAGTAGCGCACGACGTTGTCCGCATAGCTGGTGTAGCCGACGCCATTGGCGCCCCGCAGCAGCATCTGGAACAGGATGTTGGGCACGCGCTCGCGCAGCTGCGCCAGCCGCTGCCAAGGGTCTTCCTTGAGGAAGCGCATGGCCACATCGAAGGTCGCGCCACCCCAGCATTCGAGTGAGAAAAGTTGTGGTAGCTCGTGCGCGTAGAACGGGGCGATCGGCAGCATGTCGGCTGTGCGCATGCGAGTGGCGAGCAAGGACTGATGCGCGTCGCGCAGTGTCGTGTCGGACACGAGCACCGGCTTGCTGTCCAGCATCCATCGGGTGAACTCTTTCGGGCCTAGCGCCTTGAGGCGGTCGCGGCTGCCAGACGCCGGCGTAACGTCCAATTTGGCGCGGGGCAGAACCGGCTTTGGAAACGGCAATTGGGGCATCTGGCGGCCCTTCATTTCAGGGTTGCCGTTGACCGTCACATCGGCCATGAAAGACAGCAGCTTGCTTGCGCGATCGCGCCGCTTGGTGAACTCCAGCAGCTCGGGTGTGGTGTCGATAAAGCGCGTGGTGACGGTGCCGGCGGCAAAGTCCGGGTGATTGATCACGTTCTCCAGGAACTGCAGATTGGAGGCCACCCCGCGGATGCGGAACTCGCGCAGCGCGCGGTCCATTCGCTGGACCGACTCGGCCGCCGTTGGGGCCCAGGCCGTCACCTTGACCAGCAGCGAGTCGTAGTAAGGCGTGATCACGGCACCGCTGTAGGCGGTGCCTTCATCGAGGCGAATGCCGAGCCCGGCCGCGTTCCGATAGGCGGACAGCCGACCATAGTCAGGGAGGAAGCCGTTCTCCGGGTCTTCCGTGGTGATACGGCACTGCAGCGCTGCTCCGTTCAAGCGGATCTGCGCTTGCCGCGGCACACCGCTCGCGCAGCCTTCGGGGCCGTCCTCGCTCATACCAATGCGGCCTCCCACGCTAATGCGCAACTGAGCTTTGACGATGTCCACGCCTGTGATCAACTCGGTGACGGTGTGCTCAACCTGGATGCGCGGATTGACCTCGATGAAGTAGAACTGGCCGGTGTCGGCATCCATCAGGAACTCAACGGTCCCAGCATGGGTGTAGTTCACCGCCTTCATCAACCGGATGGCGCTTTCGCACAGGCCTTGGCGCTGGACCTCATCGATATAGGGAGCGGGGGCGCGCTCCACCACCTTCTGATTGCGCCGCTGCACGGTGCAGTCACGCTCGAACAGATGCACGACGTTGCCGTGGCGGTCGCCCAGGATCTGCACCTCCACGTGTCGCGCGCGCTGCACCAGCTTCTCGAAATAGACCTCGTCGTTGCCAAAGGCGGCCAGCGCTTCGCGGCGGGCGGACGCGAGGGCGACCTCCAACTCGGCCTCGCCGCTGATCACGCGCATACCGCGCCCGCCGCCGCCCCAGCTGGCCTTGAGCATGACGGGGTAGCCGATGCCGACGGCCAGCCGCTTGCATTCCTCCAAATCGCGCGAAAGCGGAGGCGTCGCCGGCATCACTGGCACGCCGGCCGCCACTGCGGCGTTGCGCGCCGCCACCTTGTTGCCTAGCTTGCGCATCACTTCAGGGCGAGGGCCTACCCATTCGATACCGGCGTCGATCACCGCCTGAGCGAAGTCAGGGTTCTCGGACAGGAAACCGTAGCCGGGGTGAATGGCATCGACCTTGGCAGCGCGGGCGACGCGCAACACATCATCGATATCCAGATATGCTTGCAACGGCTTCTTGCCCTCGCCCACCAGGTAGCTCTCGTCCGCTTTGAACCGGTGCAGCGCCAGCCGATCCTCGCTTGAGTAGATCGCGACTGTGCGCATGTTCATTTCGGACGCCGCACGCATCACGCGGATGGCGATCTCGGAACGGTTGGCGATGAGGACTGATCTGATCACTTGCGAGCTCATCGAATCCCTTGTTCCCTTGCCTCACGGAGTTGCGGCGCATCGGTGACGTCCCGTATGGGCCGCCAGTGATCCCATTCGCATGCCGCCGAACCTTCTGCGACTCTGGGGCGATCAGAGTCGAGCAAACCGGCTTCGGGCGGGCTTTGCCGCCTTGGCGAGGAACCAATGTCGTTCGAGCAGTTCATATGTTCGTCAAAGAGCGCTCACGTTGAAAGCACTTCAGTTGAAGCCGAAGCGGCGCAGCGTGTCCGTAAGGCCGAGCAGATCAGCTGTAAAGGCGCCCGCCTCAATAGCCTTTCGTTGCTGGGCTTCCTTGTCCTCGCGCGCGAGGCTTCTGGCTATGGCAGAGGCGACTTCAGCTTGCGGGACCACGACCAAGCCATCGCGGTCACCGACGATGAAGTCGCCAGGATGGATCAGAACGTCACCGATGGTGATCGGCACGTTGATCTTGCCTGGCTGGTTCTTGGCGGTGCCCTTGATCGACAAGCCTCGGCAGAACACCGGAAAGCCGAGATCGATGATGAGATTCGCGTCGCGCACGCAGCCATTGATCACGAGCCCGGCGATACCGACCTTCATCGCCTGGATCGTGAGCACGTCGCCCCACGGGCCGGCTTCCATGAAGCCCTTAGCATCGACAACGAGCACGTCGCCTGGCTTCGCTTTCTGAACCGCGTAGTGCAGCATCAGGTTGTCCGCCGGACGGCAATCGACGGTGAACGCGGGTCCGGCAAGACGCACCGTCGGATCAATAGGCTTCATGCCATGGTCGAGTGCACCCTTCGCGCCCTGCGCCTCGTAGATGGTGGCTGCGCCGAGGTCACGCAGCTGGGAAACTTGTTCGGAAGTAGCCAAGGAAATCTCCAGAGAGGCATCAGGGATGGCGCGGCGAACCCCGCACGAAGTTGAAGGCCGTTCAGTCGACCTTCGCACCGGACCGCTTCACCAGCGATTCCCAGTAAGGAAGTTCCTTCGCGATGAACCGGCTGAATTGCTCGGAACTGCCCGCGACATCGCGGGAGCCCATGTCGGCGAGGCTCTTCGACACTTCCGGGCTCTTGAGCACCTTGAACAGGTCGCGATTCAGACGCTCGGTTAGCGCGGCAGGCGTTTTGGCGGGCGCAAAGATGCCGTACCAGTTCTCGACTACGAAGTTCGCGTAGCCGAGTTCCTTCATAGTCGGGACATCGGGGAGGCTCTTCGAACGCGTGCTGCCGGTCGTAGCTAGCGCCCGGATGCGCCCGCCTCCGCCCAATTGCGAAGCGATCGCCGTGGTCGTCTCGAAAGCAACGGGCACTTGCCCCGCAATCACGTCCTGCAGCGCTGGCCCCTGCCCGCGATACGGGATGTGGGTCATGTCCAACTTCATCTCGAGCTTCAGCATCTCGCCCATCAGGTGTTGCGGGCTGCCGCTGCCGCCCGAGGCAAAGCTGTACTTGCCTGGAGCAGCCTTGATCGCAGCGCTGAGCTGATCGACCGTCTTCGCGGACTCGGAAGCGTTGACGTACAGGACCAGCGGCACGGAAGCGACCTCGACGATCGGTGTGAGCGACTTCACTGGATCGAGGCGAAGCCTGTAGAGGTTGCGGTTGATCACGATTCCGGTGTTGTTGCCCAGCAGCAGCGTGCAACCGTCGGGTGGAGCGCCTGAAACGAACTCGGTCCCGATGTTGCTGCTGGCGCCACCCTTGTTATCCACGATGACGGTGGTGCCGAGCTCCTTCGCCAGGCCGGGCGCGACCAGGCGCGCAAGAATGTCTGTCGTGCCACCCGGCGGATAGGGCGAGACGATTTTCACGACCTTGCAGGGGTAGGCGGCTTGCCCCAGGGCGACGCCGGTAGTGGCGGCCAATGCCAATCCCAGCGCAGCGCGGCGGAAGATTCGGTGGGTCAGTTTCATGGGTTGTCTCCGGGGGGGCGAGGGATCGCGAGTTGACTACCCTGCGAGCGTCGTACGGGCTCGCTGCAAGGTGTGATACCCATATTTCTTTCGCGCTTCCGACAAATGCATACCAGTCATTGCCGCCTCTAGGATCTGCGCCTCTATCGCTCGCGTCTCCAGCGCCTTGACCAGCACCTCCTGCACCCGCTGATGCGGAACCACCACCACGCCGTCGTTGTCGCCGATCACCAGATCGCCGGGGCAGACTCGAACATCACCGAGTTGCACAGGTGCCTCGTAAGCCTCCACCTGCACGCGATCCTTGCCGGTCCGCATGAACTTCCCGCATGCATACAGCGGATAGCCCGCGGTGTCGGCCTCGGCGGTATCGCGACAAACGCCGTGCACGACCGTGCCACCAATGCGCTTGTGCGCGGCAAGCTGGCTCATGATGCCGCCCCAGACGGTGCAGTCCTCGCGCCCGCCGTTGTCCAGCACCGCCACGGTCCCGGGCGTCAGTCGATCGATAAAGTCTCCGACCGTCCCAGGCTTGAACCTGTCGATCGGTGCGAATCGGACCGTGAACGCACAGCCGAAAAGCTTCGCCGGCCCTGCGACGGGCTTGATGCCCAGTGCGCTGCCGGGCAGCCCGAAGAAGTCGAGTGCGTCCGAGACTTCTGCTGTCGACAGGGATTGGCTCTGCCGCAGCCACTCCGGTTCATGCGCTTCGGATGTCATCGATGTCTCCAATTGGGTCAGAGCATCGATGTTCAAGTAAACTCAAATCGAAATCAATCAACGAATTTTGACAATGAGTTCAGAAATCTTGAATCTGAAACCACTGAAGTACTTCTGCGAAGTGGTGGAGGCGGAGAACGCCAATCTCGCAGCCACCAGGCTTCATGTGGTGCCGGCCGCCGTCAGCATGCAGCTTGGGCATCTGGAAGCCCTCCTCGGCGGCAAGGTGTTCGACCGCACCAGTCGCCCCATGAAGCTGACGACGCTGGGCCACTTCCTGTACCCGAAAGCGAAGGCGCTGATCTCCGATGCGCAGCGCATGCTCGACGAGGCCAAGGATGTAGCGTCCGGTCATCTTGGCTGGCTCAGCATCGGCTTCACGCGCTCGACGATCTTCTCGGTTCTGCCGGATGCCGTGCGAACGATGCGCGCCGCCTTTCCCAAGGTGCGCATCGATCTGACGGAGATACTTACGGAGCATCAGGCCGAGGCCCTGCGCAGCGGCCTGATCCATGTGGGCCTGTCGCGCGCGATCGGACAACTGGCGCAGGAGGACGACCTCGACTACATCCCGCTGTTCGACGAAGCACTGATCGCTGCAGTGCCATCAGCCAGCGCGCTCGCCCGGCGGAAGTCCCTGGGCCCCGGCGACCTTGCCGCATCCACGTTCATCAGCTATCCGAAGGATCCCAACAGCAGCTTCGCGCGCCACGTCATCCAGGCATTGGAGAGCGCGGACGTCAAGGTGCGTGTGGGCTATGAAGCCAAAGAGATCCACACCGCGCTCGGCCTGGTAGCGGCGGGCTTGGGATTCACGCTGGTCGGAAAATCGGTCGCAGACAACAACAGGAGCGACATTGCCTTTCGCCCGGTGAAATGCCTCAAGGCGACGGCCAAGGTGTTCGCCATACGCAGGAAGGGCCCGCCGCACCAGATCGTGGACGCCTTTCTGGAAGTCGCCGTCAGACAATCACGCGAGAGGTGACGACGCGCTCCCCTTGACGCTCGCGAGCGACCGGCAAAAACCTTGTATGGCCTCGCACGCCCTTCGCAGCGACGCGTCATCCAGCGCATAGGCGATGCGGATGTACGGCCCGAGGCCGAAGGCACTGCCGTGCACGATGGCCACGCCGGCCTCATCCAGCAGGGCCATCGCGACGTCCTCGTCCGTGTGCAGCACCGTGCCGGCAGGCGTCGTCTTGCCGATCAGGCCCTCGCATGAAGCGAAGGCGTAGAACGCACCGGCGGGCACTTCACAGCCGAGGCCCGGTGTGTCGTTCAGCAGCTTCACCATCATGTCGCGCCGTTTCTGGAACACGGCGCGGCTGCTGTCGATGAAGTCCCGAGGCCCGGTCAGAGCCGCCACCGCAGCATGCTGCGAGATGGTGCAGGCTCCCGAGGTCTGCTGGCCCTGGAGCTTCTCCATGGCATCGAGCAGCCATTTCGGCCCCGTGCCGAAGCCGATGCGCCAGCCCGTCATCGCATAGGCCTTGGACACCCCGTTCATCGTCAGGGTGCGCTCTCGCAGGCGTGGCTCCACTTGCGCGATGGTGTGGAATGCGGCGCCATCGAAAATCAGGTGCTCGTAGATGTCGTCCGACAGCACCAGCACATGAGGACGTTCCAGCAGAACGTTGGCCAATGCCTGCAGTTCCGGCTGCGTGTAGACCGCACCGGTCGGGTTGGAAGGCGAATTGAGGATCACCCATCGGGTCCTCAACGTGATGGCATCCGCGAGCTTCTGCGGCGTGAGCTTGAAACCCGTCTCGCTGCCGCAAGGCACCACCACCGGCTTGGCGCCGCAGAGCTGGACCATCTCCGGATAGCTCACCCAGTACGGCGCCGGCACGATGACCTCGTCGCCTTCGTTGAGGGTCGCGGCCAAGGCGTTGTAGATCACCTGCTTGCCGCCGCTGCACACCAGGGTGTCCTGCCAGTCCACCTCCAGGCCGTTCTCGCGCCTGAACTTCATGGCGATGGACTCGCGCAAGGGGCGCAGGCCCGCGACCTGCGTGTAGCGCGTGTGGCCGGCACGGATCGCGGCAATTCCGGCTTCACGCACGTGTTTGGGCGTGTCGAAGTCCGGTTCGCCCGCGGACAGCGAGATCACGGAGGTGCCGACCGCCCGGTGCGCCGCCACGCGATCCATCACTCGATAGGTGGCGGAAGGCCGTGCGCTCTCCAGGTGGGCGTTCAGGCGCCGCAATTCGGACGCGGCCGCGCTCATCGGCTTTTCCTCTGCAGCGTGTGGTAGCCCAGAGCCTCACGTGCCTGGCCCAGCGTCCTGCCCTTCGCGATCTGCGCGCGAATCTCGGATTCCACGCCTTCGATCTTGTGGGCCAGTTCCGCCACCTCGCGCGCACGGCCACGAGGAACGATCACTGCGCCGTTCGCATCGGCCACGACGATGTCACGCGCGACGACCCGGGCCGTGCCGATCGACACCGGCATGTTGACCGACTCGACCTCGACCCGGTCCTTACCCGTGCGCATGAAACGTCCTTTCGTGAACATCGGATAGCCGTCGCCCAGCGCCTTGGACACATCGCGGCAGACGCCGTCGATCACGGTGGCGCCGATCTTCCGAATGCCGGCGTACTGGGTCATGATGTCGCCCCAAACGGTGCAGTCGGTGCGCCCGCCGTTGTCGATCACGATCACATCGCCTTCGGCTACGTCGTCGATGAAGTCGCCGACCGTCCCGGGGGGCGTGGAGGCCGACACGTACTTGACGGTGAAGGCGGGTCCTACGACGACCTGCTTGTAGTTGTCCAGCGGCGCGATGCCCAGGCACTGGCCCGGCAACCCCAGCTTGTCCATCGCGTCCGAGACGCCGGGGGTATCCAGTCCGTCGAAGAGATCGACAAGTTCCTTGTCTTGTGCGTTCATTTTCCGGCTCCTTGATTGATGGCTTCGAATTCCTTGTCGTGCATGACCTCGGCGACCGAGCGGCCCGCGCGTACCGCCTGCACCATGGCGTCCTGGCGGCGTGCGATGCGCTCGCCCAGGTCGAGGACTTCCTTGATGCGCGCCGCCGGAACGAACACGGCGCCGCATCGATCCGCGATCACGTAGTCGTCCTGATTCACCGTCACGCCGGCCATCTGCACCGGCTTGCCGGAATCGACCTGCACGACCCGGTTGCGCGCGCTGATCATGGTCACGCCGCGGCCATAGACGGGATAGCCGATGGATTCGCTGCCCTCGATGTCGCGGCTCAGGCCGTCGATCACAGAGCCGCGGATGTTCCGCGCCACGGCGGCGTTGGCCAGGATGTCGCCCCAGCAGGAGATCCCGTCGACGCCGCCGGCGATGACCAGCACCCGATCGTTGCTCGTGACCTCCGCGATGACGGGGGAGATCAGGTGCACGGTCGGCTTGGCGTCGGTCTTGGGGCCGAGCTGGATGGTGCTGGCGCGGCCCACGATCTTGGGGCAGTTCCACAGGGGGCGCAGTCCGTAGGTCGCGCCGGGCAATTGGAGGAAGTCGAGCGCGTCGGAGACTGTGTTGGTGTCCAGCGCCGCCAGGCGGTCAAGCAGCGAATGTGAGGTCATGGGGTAGCAGGAAAAAGAGGGTTGGGGGAGCCGGGGCCTTCACTTTGGCTCCGGGCCATTGATCTGTAAATTCCGAATCTCGGAACCCATCCATACGTTCAACCTATGGCTGCAGTTGAGCTTCTGTACGTCGGCTCGATGAAGGAAGACGCCTTCCTCATCGTCATCCCGCTGGCACCGCGCTGCGCGTTCGTTTATTTCGGCAACCACAGGACTTGGGAAAACCTGCAAAAGCAGAGCGATGCCGCTTTCGCTAAGCGCGTCAACTTTGAAACGGTGTCGACCTCGGCGCGATACGTCTTTGCGGCGGACGATCGGCAGGCTGAGTTCGTGGCGAAGCATCTGGGCTCCGCCTTCTCTGGCGACTAGAACTCAGCGCGCGCAGACTTCTTCTCAACAGGCGCCGCCCCAGTTGAGGATCAGCATGGCGACCAAGCTATTTGCGACCCGGCTGGGCGAGCATGGTATCGGCGTGTTCGAGATCCGGCCTGGGGTGATCCGCACAAGCATGACGGCCGTCGCAGCAGCGGACTACGAGAAGCGGATCGCCGAAGGGTTGTCGCCAATGCCGCGATGGGGCGAGGGACAGGATGTCGGGCGCGCAGTCGCTGCGCTGGCAAGCGGTGCCTTTGGCTTCAGCACGGGGGATGCAATCCATGTGGACGGCGGATTGCACATCCAACGCCTGTGCGACGAGATCGACAGTCCCAACGTGCCGCAACGGTTCCGGGGCGCGGTCGCGTCGAAATGACTGCTCATGCTGCAACGAGCAGTCTTTGACTCTCACCTGCGCTAACGCTTTCACCCGAGATTTCAGGCATGGCCCCTGTCAGGACAACTTTTCACAGGCCGACTTGATGCCTGAGCAAGCCGTCTCCAAGCGCTCACTCGAGGTGGCAAAGGAGATGCGAAAGTACGGAGCGAGACCGAAGGCGCTACCCGGAACCGTGGCAACGCCGGCATCCTCGATGAGCCACATCACGAAGTCGGCATCGGTTTCGATGACCCGGCCATCGGGGCGCTTGGCGCCGATCAGCGCCGCGCAGGAGGGGAATAGATAGAACGCCCCGTCCGGCTTTCGGCAGCTCAGTCCGTCGATGGCGTTCAGCGCCCCAAGGCAAAGATCGCGGCGCTGGCGGAAGGTCTCGTTGCGCTCGGCCAAAAATTCCAGCGGCCCATTGAGTGCGGCCAACGCCGCGGCCTGGCTGACCGAACTGGGATTCGAGGTGCTTTGCGATTGCAGCGTCGCCATCGCCTTGATGATGTCCGTCGGCCCTCCCGCGAAACCGATGCGCCAACCCGTCATCGCATAGGCTTTGGAGACGCCATTGCAGGTGAGCACCCGGTCCATCAGTCGCGGCTCCACCCCCGCGATCGTGGCGAATTCCCACCCGTCATAGCGCAGATGTTCATACATGTCGTCGGTGAGGACGAGTACGCGCGGATGCTCCAACAGAACTTCGGCGAGCGCCTTGAGATGGGCTGCGGAGTAGCCCGCCCCCGTCGGATTGCTGGGCGAATTCAGAATCAGCCATTTTGTGCGGGGAGTGATCGCGGCGCGCAAACTCTCGGCAGTCAGCAGGAAATTTTCCGTCTCGGGACAGGGAACGATGACTGGCACGCCGCCGGCAAGCCGCGTCATATCGGGATACGAGACCCAGTAGGGCGCGGGGATGATCACCTCGTCGCCCTCGTCCAGCGTGGCCAGCAGTGCGTTGTAGAGCACCTGCTTGCCACCAGTGCCGACGCTGATCTGCGATAGGCTATAGCTCAGGCCGTTCTCGCGGCGAAACTTATCGACGATCGCCTGTTTCAGCTCGGGCGTGCCATCGACATCGGTATAGCGGGTCTGTCCCGCTTCAATCGCCGCCTGCGCGGCCCGTCGGATATGTGCAGGCGTGTCGAAATCGGGTTCACCCTGTGTCAGGCCGATGATTTCCTTGCCTTGGCGGCGCAGCTCATTGGCAAGGTGGGTCATCGCAATCGTCGGTGAAGGTTTCACTGCAGAAAGACGCGCGGACAAACGCGAGTTATTCAAGCCAGGTGAGAAACGGGGCATAGCAGACTCTGGAGAAAAGGGGAGTTGGTAGGTGCTGAGAGGAAGGGACCGTTCGATGCGGGCATCGTTGCCCTCCAAAAAACGGGGAACCGACGATTACTTGTGCTCGAACCACGAGGTCTTACCGCGTGGGACATACTGCCCGGAGCCGGGAACGTTGATGACATCCTCGCCGTCCCATGCAAGAGCACCGCGTAGATAGCAGCGTGAGACGGTGACACTGAACGCGCGGCCGTCAAAGGGGCTCCAACGCAGCTCGTCATGAGCTCTCTCGGAATTCCAGACCTGCGATCGTTTGGACAGGATCGCGAGGTCTGCATCCGCACCCAGCCTGATCGCCCCCTTCTTCGGCCAGAGCCCGAAGAATTTGGCTGGACGCTCGCATAGCTGCTGGACGGTCAGGACCGCTGCGTCCAGCCCGCGCTGTTCGGCGCCGGTGTAGAAGGCTGGCAGCAATGTCTCCAGTCCTGGTACGCCTGCGCCGGCATCGAAGATCGAGGGCGTGAACTTATTGTCAATGGGCCAACTGGAATGATCTGAGCTGACAAAGGCCACCCGTCCGGCCAGCACCTCGCGCCACAGCGGCTCGATCAGGCCTGGGCGGATCGGCGGGTTCACCTTCATCCGAGCACCCAGCACTTCGCCATCAGTTTCAGGATCGAACCACAGGTAGTGCACGCACAGTTCACCTGTCGCGCGAAAGCCGTCCGCCACGTAATGGTCGACCAGTTGGTAACCGCGTGGCGTCGTCAGGTGGACGATATGCGCGTGCGCCCCGATGGCAGCGCCCAATTCCAGGAACTGCGCCGTCGCCGCGAGCTCGGCTGCCGGGGGACGGCTTTCCGAATGGACAGCGAGGCCATTGCGTCCCTCTGTTTTGGCCTTCGCAATGAGAGAGCGGACAATCTCCTGATCTTCGTTGTGCACACCCAACGGGATGTCCGTATCGGCCAATGCGCTGAAGATCGAATAAATCTGATCTGTGGCAATACGCGGGAAGCGCGTAGGACTGCTTTCGAAAGTTGAGATCTTGAATGCCGCGATACCGCCCTCAATCAATGGCGCGATATCTTCCGTGGTCTGCCCCGGAAGGACAGTGCCATAAAGTGCCACATCAGAATATGCGTGCTCCTGGATCGCCGCGATCTTGGCCGTCAGGCGTTCAGTGCTATTAAGTGGGTTGGGATTGTCATAGGGCATGTCCACGATCGTCGTCACACCGCCCGCAATGGCCGAGCGTGTTGTAGAGCGAATTCCGAGTAACCCACCTGCGCTGCAGGCATGAGTTTGCCCGTCGATAACCCCCGGGATGACAACACCGTTGGTCACATGGTGAGATTGCGCGGCATCGGCAGGCGTTCCAGTGCCGATCGCGGCAATCTTGCCACCCGAAACAGCTATCCAACAGTCTTCCACAAGGCCTTCGGGCAATACGGCAGGCCCGCTTATCACAAGGTCATATTTCATTCTCTATTCCTTCTATACCCCAAAATCCAGAGCGTGCCAATCAAGTAAATCAACCGCTAGATTGCCCGACTTCTCAACACTGACTCACGCAATTCAAGCCTTGTATCCGGAAGAATCAGCAAACATCCGATCACTCCAGTCACGCTCCCGGCCAATGCATAGAGAACTGGAGCCAGCGTTACGCCGGTAGATTGAATAAGCCAAGTGACAATGAATTGTGCAAATCCACCAAACACCATCACCGACAGGTTGTAGCAAATAGCCAAGCCAGAAGAACGCACCTTGGTCGGAAATTGTTCCCCCAGCGCAGTAGAGAACGGGCCAAGGAAACCACCAAGAAAGATGCTGAGCACCGTGTACACAAGAATAAGATTGGCAAGCACAGGGGCCGATTGAACCCAGGTGAACAGCGGATATATGAGCAAGGCGTACGGCACCAAAGAAGCCAGCATCACAACTTTGCGCCCATACCGATCGGACAATGCGCCGGCAACCAGCACTGTGGCGATGAAGGCTATGAGCCCGATGGCTTGGGCCTTGAATGCGTCTTGCAGATGAATATTAAATTGGCGAGCGACGAACGTCGGCATGTAAATTATGAAGGTATATACCGATGCAGTGGCACAGGTTGTAAGGGCCAAATTCGCGGCGATGGCTCTGGGGTACTTGGCAAGGGTTGCTCGCAAATTTGTCGTCTCACCCTTAGCGCGCGCCTCCACGGACTCTTCAGGCTCCTCTAGGTGTCGACGAATCCACCAGCCTAAAGGCGCAATCAGCAATCCGATTACGAACGGGATGCGCCACATTCCATCAAGAAGCTCCTGTTCGCTGAAAGCAGACGTCAGCAGGAACCCCAGTGATGGCTCCTGCCAGCATGGAGAGGCCTTGACCAAACATTTGCCAAGCGCCGTACAGGCCTTTGCGCCCCTTAGGTGCAGCTTCGACCAAATAGGCGGTCGCGGAGGCGAATTCCCCACCGGTGGCGAGCCCTTGCATGAGCCGGGCAAGAACGATCAATAGCGGTGCAGCTATACCGATCGAGTTGTAGGACGGTGTAAACACCATCAGCAGCAACGAAAGCGTCATCAGGCCAATGATCAGCTGCAGTGCTGATTTTCTGCCGCGTTTGTCGGCATAGATGCCAATGGCGATCCCTCCAAGTGGCCGCGTGACAAACCCCACGCCGAAGACAGCCAAGGTTAGGAGAAGCGCGGTGTGCTGGCCTGCCGAAGGAAAAAAGACCTTCGAAATGATTACAGCCAACGTAGCAAAAACGCCAAAATCGTACCACTCGAGCGCATTGCCGACAATCGCTGCTGTCAGCTGCAGCCAGCGCGGTGCACTTTTCTTAATTTCTTTCATGGGTTTGTCTCCTTTGGAATCTGGTATTTTTTACTTTTCTATCGGCAGGCTTAGCTCGGCAATACGTACCAGTAGCGCCCCCCTATTGGTATCGCTGCATCGTTGAAATCAAAATGCGCGCTATGAAGACCATGGGAATGTTCAGCGTCTCCCGTGCCTACATGGATATAGGCGCCCGGGCGCTCGCGCAACATGAAGGAAAAGTCCTCTCCGCCGAGACTGGGCACAGGGTGTTGAATAACGTTTTCCTTGCCAACCACGTCCACGGCTGCGCGTCGTGCGAGAAGCGCTTCCGCTTCGGAATTGACCGTCGCAGGCACGTTTCTGTCGTATTCAAGCGTGGCGGAGCCTCCGAGCCCTCGGGCCACACTCTCGACCGTTTCACGCAGGCGTGCCTCGATAAGGTCTTGCACCTCGGGGCGCAACGAGCGGGCAGTTCCAGTAATGACAACCTCTTCAGGTATTACGTTGTGGCCAGCGAGGCTTCCGCCCGAAATACCGCACAGGCTGACGACTCCGGCATCCAGTGGATCCAGATTTCTGCTGACGATGGAATGAGCCGCGACGATGATGTGCCCGGCAATCAAGACGGGATCGACAGTTCTTTGAGGTGCAATGCCACCGTGCCCACCTTTTCCTTGAATTTTTATTTTGAGTATGTCGGCCGCAGCCATTACCGGGCCAACCGGCACAGATACGGCGCCCAGCGGCAGAGATGGCCAGTTATGAAGGGCGTAGACCTGTTCGATGGGGAATCTCTCAAAGAGGCCATCCTTGACCATTTCCAAGCCACCCTTGTGGCCCTCCTCGCCTGGCTGGAAAATTAGATAGACGGTTCCATTGAAGTTTTGAGTTCGCTTCAGGTATTCAGCCGCAGCCAGAAGCATGGTCACGTGCCCATCGTGGCCGCACGCATGCATCCTCCCCCCGGTCGACGAAGCGTATTCGAGATTGGTGCTTTCCTGGATCGGCAACGCATCCATGTCGGCTCTTAGACCTACCGCCCGGCCGCTCGTCGTCGTTTTCCCATGGATAATTCCGACGACTCCGGTTTTTCCAATTCCCCTGCGAAATTCAATCGAAAGCTTGTCGAGGGCTTCGCAAATCACATTCGCGGTTCGGTGCTCATCAAAGCCGAGCTCTGGGTGAGCATGAATATCTCCGCGCAATGCACGATAAGAAGGGAATTCGGAACCGATTTGGTCAACGATATTATTTGGCATGCTCTTGGAACAGGTTCGCTTGAATTCTTGGAAATACCCTGAGTTGCGATCGAATAGTAAGGATCGGCAGCCATGCCGTAAAATGCTGTTTTTCGATTACGGCCATGCCGTCGAGGTATACCCATGGACTTGCGTCAGTTGCGCTACTTCGTCGCCGTTGCCGAACGCGGGAGCATCAGCGTTGCCGCGCAGACCGTGCATATCGCGCAGCCCGCGTTGACGCGCCAGATGCAAGCGCTGGAGGAGGAACTCGGTACTTCGTTGTTCGAACGAACTTCCCGTGGTGTCAGCTTGACTGAAGCCGGCAAGCAGTTGCTCATAGATGCGAACAGGCTTCTAGACGACACCGCGGCAGCAAAGGAGCGCGCTCAGCGAACCGGGCGCGGCGAGATCGGGCATCTCTCCATCGCGCTACCCGTGATGCAAACTCTCGGCCCACTGATTGCGGAGGTGCTGAGAAGCTACCGGCGAGAAGTCCCCGGCGTGTCGATCACACTGAGCCACCTGCTGTCTGCTACACAGCTCGACTGGCTGTCGACCGGTCGGCTGGATGCCGGCTTCCTTCTATTTAGGCCATCGGATGACCCGGTATTCGAAGGACTCCCGGTCTATTCGGAGAGGATGTTGCTGGCATACCCTGCGGCTTGGCAATGGGCGGGAGGGAGGCCCAAGTCACTCAGAGACCTCAACGAGGTGGAGTTCATCTGGCTACCTCGCAACGCGGCTCCACTCTGGCACGACAAGCTGATCCACTGCTTCTTCAATGCTGGGTTCACTCCGAGAGCATCGGTCCTTGGTGTTGATTCCGCATCGATGCTCACGTTAGTTGCTGCAGGCATGGGATGCACAGTGCTTCCGGAATCGGCAGAACGCATTGCGCCGGACGTTGTGAAATTCATGGAAGTCCCCGACTTAAACATCGTTCAGCATTGGGAACTTGTCTGGCGCGCGGACAACCGCTCGTCGCTGCTCAAAAGGTTCGTTGAAGAGGTCTCCAGGTACCTGGCAGAGAATCCGCTGCAAGCGGCTCGTCATCGCACGCGCCGTGCATGAGCAGCAGGTCGCTCACGTCGACGTCGAAGCACGCCAAACCAACCTTAGCTTTCATACGGGCAACGGGGTGGTGACATGATTGCGCTTGCCCGAGGGGTGGTAGCTCGTTCCGAGGTTCGCGCGTACCCATCGTTCGAGTTCCGCGCGCGAAGTGATCTCAGCGCGTCGTGCCCCACCAGGCCCCAAGCAAAGTACAGGAAGCAAGTCCGAGCGAACATGCCACTGTCGCTCGTCTCGAAGCAGGCACGAGCCCGAGCTCAACCCCGTGTACGCCGCCACGTTGGCCCACTACGGCGTGGTGGCCGATCCGGCCAGGGTGCGCGATCCCAATCGCAAGGGGGCCGTGGAGAATGCGATCAGGCATACCCAAGCCACCGCCTTGAAGGGCCGGCGCTTCGAGTCCTTGGACGCGCAGAACGAGTTCCTCGAGCACTGGGAACGCAAGTGGGCCGCCCCGCGCATCCACGGCAGCACCCGTCGCCAGGTGCAAGCAATGTTCGACGAGGAGCGCCCGCTGCTGCAGCCGCTGCCAATGCTCGGCATGCAGTACTTCACCGAGTCGCAGCGCACCGTGTGCGACGACACCTGCGTGCGCATCGATCACAGCAGCTACGCGGCGCGGCCGGCGCCCATCGCTCGCGGGTGCTGGTGCGGCTGTTCGAGCACCGCGTCGAGATCCGGGACCTCAAGACCCAGGCGCTGCTGCGCACGCACGCCCGAGTCGAGCACCCGGGCACGGTCGTGCTGCCCCTGGCCGAGCGCGTGTTCAATCCCTCGCGCGAGACACGCCGCATCCTCGGCCAGGCCAGGATGATCGGCCTGAGCCGAACGGCTGTGCCAGATGCTGTTTGCCATCGAGGGTCGCGTCGGCCAGCAGCGCCGAGTTGCTGCAGAGCGTCGTGCATCAGCGCTACAAGCGCCGCGCCAGCATCATCGTCACCTCCAACCGGGTCGTGCAGGACTGGGGCAAGTACCTCGGCGATGCCACCGTAGGAACCACCATTCTCGATCGCCTCATGCACCGCGCCGTCATGCTCGAGTTCGAAGGCAAGAGCTACCGACTGAAGGAGGCTGCCGCTCGCATGGCTCTCACCACCACCGAACATCCCTTGCGGCAACAGTCTTCAAGTTCTCCGAATGTTGCCGACTCGACCGGCTGCCAGCTCGCATGTCGGTTCTCCATGCCGACGTTCCAACTTATCGCTGCAGAAGCGGAGGGCCTCCGTCAAAGGCAGAGTGCCCCAATAGCTTTCTCTCAATCGGCGGAAGCCAAGAGCACAGCGTCCACTTCAATGTCAAAACCAGCCAAATTTGATTGTGTCAAAGTGCGTGCCGGCGGAGGATCGCCGACGTACTGCGCGTAGATCCCATCAAACTCCTTGGCATCGGCCGGATTTCTGAGGAAAACGCCGACCTTCACGGCATCCTTCAGGGAGAGGCCCGCTGCGTTCGCAGCGGCCTCAAGATTGTCGAGCGTCATGCGAACCTGCTCGGCGAAGGGCTTGTCACCGTGGCGAACGTTGTTTCGATCTCTGGGGGTCTGGCCGGCCAGAAACACCAGGCCTGCCGCTTCGATCGCGACGCTGTACGTTCCGGCCGGCGGCGGAGTCCGGTCACTCGTGTACGCTTTCCGGCTCATGTGCTTCCCCTTCATCGTACGCGATAGCGATTGACGAGTTCTGCAGTACGCTCGATCGCCTGTACGGCGGCTTCATGGTTCTGCGAGAAGTTCAGACGCACGCTGTCTGTGCACAGAGGACTGAACTCCGTGCCTGGGGTGACGGTCACGCCGGCCTGATGACGCAGTATGCGCACGAAATCGAGCAAGCCGACAGAAAGTGCGGGCAGGCGCGGGAACAAATAGCTCCCCGCTTCAGGTGCTCGAGCCTCCAGACCCTCGACAGCGAGTAGTACCTTCATCAAGTCGTCACGGATGGCCTGGTGCTTTGCAATGCGATCGGCCATCCAGCCGCTCGGTTCCGCGAACCACGTGCGCAGCACGGCTTGGCAGTAGCCCGGCGCGCGCAGAGAAACGATCGCCTGGAGCTTTTCCATCCGGTCAATCAGACGCGCGGCACCGAAGGCAACACCCAAACGGAATCCGCTGAGCGACTCGGTCTTCGAGGGCCCCATGATGGTGATCACATTGTCCGCGTCGATCGCACTCGCGCGCAGATGGCTGTAGCGCACATCCGAATAGAGCAGCCTCGAATACAGCTGATCGACCACGACCGTCGCCCCATACAGATTCGCAAGGGCGGCGATGCTCTCGATCTCATCCCTCGCATACACCACGCCGGCCGGATTGTTCGGGTTGGAGAACAGGAAGGTCTTCACTCCGGACTTGAAAGCCGCTTCCAACTCATCGAGGTCAATGCCCGCTCCGGTGGATCGTCCCAGGTAGTCCATTCTGATGGGGACCACTTCGCCACCCATGAACTGGACCAGCTTGCGGTTGGCAAAGTAATCGGGCCGCACGATCGCTACCTTGTCTCCTGTTGCCACGGTCGACGCGATCGCGAGGAACAACGCGCCCTGCGTGCCAGGGGTGATGATCAACTCATTGGCGCCGGAAAGCGGCGCTCCAGTGAACTCAGCCAGGTGCTCGGCCACTCGCTCACGTATCTCGGCGCTGCCGCGGTACTCGGTATAGGCCTGCTCGCCGCCGCGCTCGAAACCCTTGACGAACTCGTCCAATGAGCCCGGAGTGGGCGCGAAAGCCGATTCGTCTACATCTCCATGGGAGAAGTCCACCGGCGTGCCCGGCAGCTTATCGCCGCGCAGCAGGCGGCCCCAATCCAACTCGGCTTGGCGTACCTCCTGACCAGGAGCATGATCGGTGGCCAGTCGAGCGAACTTTTCTTCGATAGGATTCATGTGATTCCTCTTGGATGAAGGACTGTGAACAGGCGAAAGGAGAGTGTTTCGCCAACGGTGCATGGCGAGGATCTGAAACGATCACAAGCCCGAATTTCTGGCGGCGATCCAATCCCCCAGATAGTGAATTCCGGCTCCGCCTTGGCAGAACACGGGATCGGTCAGTAGGTCGAGGTGCAGCGGAATATTCGTATCAATGCCCTCGACGACGGTCTCGCGCAGCGCCACCCGCATGCGGGCCAGCGCCTGCTCACGCGTATCGCCGAACGCGATGAACTTCCCGATCATCGAATCGTAGTGGGACGGCACGACGTAACCCCCATACGCATGCGAATCCACACGGATACCCGGTCCGCCAGGTGGCTGCCAATGGGTGATTCGACCAGGCGACGGAATGAAGGTGGTGGGGTTCTCCGCGTTGATGCGGCACTCGATCGCATGCCCTCGCCGTTGGATCTGGCCCTGGGCCCAGGGGAGCTTCTCGCCCGCCGCAATCCGAATCTGCATCTGGACTAGGTCGATGCCCGTCGTCAGTTCCGTCACTGGATGCTCCACCTGCAGGCGGGTGTTCATCTCGATGAAGAAGAACTCGCCATCCTCATAGAGAAACTCGAACGTTCCCGCGCCCCGGTAGCCGATCGATCGGCATGCACCTGCGCAGAGCTCACCGATCGCCTCGATCTTTGCTTCCTCCAAACCCGGGGCTGGCGACTCCTCGATCACCTTCTGGTGGCGTCTTTGCATCGAGCAGTCCCGTTCGCCCAGCCACACCGCGTTGCCGTGCGTGTCAGCCAGGATCTGGATCTCGATGTGTCGAGGCTTGAGCAGGAAGCGCTCCATGTACAAGGCAGGATTTCCGAACGCAGCGGAAGCTTCGGCACGCGTTGTTTCGACAGTCGACAGCAGCCCTTCCTCGGCTTCGACGACGCGCATTCCCCGGCCGCCGCCGCCGCCAGCGGCCTTCACAATGAGCGGATATCCGATCTGTCGCGCCATCTGGAGAATGAGGGCCGGATCACCCGGCAATGCACCATCGGTGCCGGGCACGCAAGGGACACCGGCTCTCTGCATGGCCTGCTTCGCGGCCACCTTGTCGCCCATCGTCCGGATCGAATCTGCAGTTGGTCCGATGAACGTCAGCCCGGCTTCCTCGACAGCCTTCGAGAAGTCCGCGTTCTCGCTGAGAAACCCATAGCCCGGATGGATCGCCTGGGCGCCGGTCAATCGCGCAGCCGCCAGAATGGAGGGCGCATGAAGATAGCTGCGCACCGAGGGTGCCGGCCCGATGCACAACGCTTCGTCGGCTTGGCGGACATACGAGGCATCTCGGTCGGCCTCGGAGAAGACCGCGACAGTCTTTATCCCTAGCTCACGACACCCACGCTGAATTCGCAGCGCTATCTCGCCCCTGTTCGCGATCAGAATCTTATCGAACATCGCCATTCCCATTCGTCCGTATGACAAACAACGCCTGACCCTGCTCGACGGCCTGGCCATGCTCGCAAAGCACCTCGTCGATAACGCCGCCCCGATCTGTTGTGACGTCGTTCAGGATCTTCATCGCTTCAATCACGCACACCAGGCCCCCGGCGTCAACGCTGCTTCCAACCTTTACGATGGGTTCGCCGTCAGCCCCAGCTGACCGGCAGAACGTACCGCTCATGGGTGCGGTGACCGTGTGCAGCGAGCGATCCTGGCGGGCCGGCACGGGTGCCGTCTCTTGTGTCGCAGCGGTCGTGCTCTTGTCGTTCATCGCCGCCGGCGGTGCAGCGCCGGCCGATACCTCAGCCCGTCGCAAGATGCGTATGCTTCGCGATGCGTCGCGAAGTTCAACTTCGGCGATCTGCTCCTCCGCAACGATGTCGATCAGATCCTTTATCAGCTCTGTGTTCGTAGTCATGATTCAACGCTGCGCAGGCTTGAGTTGGAACAGGGGCTTGCCATAGTCGATCCGGTCACCATCGGTTGCGAGGACCGCTTCGACCACTCCATCGCTCGGTGCCAGCACCGTCGTCAGAGCCCCATCCATCTCCAGGAGCGCGAGCAATTGGCCCTTGCTCACGACGTCCCCAGCGGCGATGGCCTTCGGAAGCTGTTGCGGATCACTCGTGCGCATCCAACCCAGCGACTCGGAGCGCACGACGCCGGGGAGCGACGCCTTCCTCTCCTCCGGTTTCGGTTGTGCTCCGGCAAGCTGCGGGGCGGCGCTCTGCGAGGGGGCGATACGAATCCTGAGGTGTTGACCGTCTTCCTCGATCTCCACCACCTCAACGTCCCTCAGGTGGAGGTGCCGTGCATACTCTCGAATGTTGTCAAGGTTCATCTCTGCCTCACTGCCCTAGTGAACTTGTTGCAATGCAGCCAGCGAGTCTTGGACCATCGCCTTCAGCGTCGGCAGCAACATCGCCGCCCGCTCTTCTTGATATGCATAGGGCTCTTGCTCGCTCATGTAAAGGTGCTGCGCCATCTCCAGCTGCACAGCATGGACTCCCTCCTCAGGCTTGCCATAGTGACGCGTGATGAATCCACCTTTGAAGCGTGCGTCGACGGACCAGGTGAATGGGCTCGCGCTGGCGGCCGCAATCGCCGCATCGCGCAACTGCGTCGCGCATGCCACACCATCGAAGGTTCCGATGTTCAGATCGGGCAGGCGACCCTCGAACAGCCGCGGTAGCACGCCGGCGATGGAATGCGCCTCCCATACCAGAATATGGGGATGATGTCCGCGCATGCGCGCGATCTCCGTGCGCAAGGCGGCGTGATAAGGCTCCCAATAATCCCGAATGCGTAGCGCGATCTCCGCGGCATCCGGGACCCCAGCAGTTTCCGTGTAGAGGCTTTCGCCGCGGAATGTCTCCAGTGCACACAAGCCCGTCCCCCCTTGACCCGGATACAAACTCGATCCGTCGGGGGGCCTATTCACATCGATGATGTAGCGGGAATAGTTCGCCTGCAGCACCGAAGCGCCCATCTCGAGAGCAAAGGCGTAGAGCCGCGGGAGGTGCCAGTCGGTGTCCGCGATCTTGCGAGCGGCGGGACTCATCTGGCAGGAAAAGCGCTCAGGCAAGCACTCTCCCGCATGCGGAATCGAGACAAGCAACGGCAAATGCCCGGACTGAAGCGTGACGACTGCGGGATTCATGAATTGACTCGCTGCTCGTTCGTCTGCGCCGGCTGCCGTCGCCGCTCCCAGACCTTTGGCTCCACGAGATGTGCAGGACGCCGCCCAGCCAGCACGTCGATGATCTGCTGCGCGCATTGGGTCGCGGTTGCGTTCAGTGCCTCCTGGGACGAGCCCGCTACGTGAGGCGACAGCACCACGTTGGGAACATCGCACAGAACCGAACCCGGTGGCAGCGGCTCCTGCTCGAACACATCCAGTCCGGCACCAAAGAGTTGGCCACTGCGCAAGGCCTCTGCCAAAGCCACTTCGTCGATGAGCGCCCCCCGCGAGGTGTTGATCACGATCGCGCCGCGCTTTATGGCGCCCAGGGTCACGCGGTCGAGCATGTGATGTGTATCTGCCCTCAGCGGTCGATGAAGCGAGACCACATCTGATGCCTGGAGCAGCTCCTTAAGGGTCGAGACACGCCGTGCATTGGGCGGCAGGGCCTCTCCCTCTGGGAGACTGGGCGACCACACGATCACTTGCATGTTCAACGCCCCCGCTACCATCTCGCAGAGCAAACGCCCTGTGCGACCAAGGCCCACGATGCCAAGGACCTTTCCGTACAGTGATCGCATGGGCTGTTCATACTTGAAGTTCCAGTCTCCCTGCCTGGTCGCGGCGTCTGCAAGCGCTGCCTGATGGGCTGTCGCCAGCATGAGCATCATGGCGTGCTCCGCCACTGCGCGGACATTTGCCGTAGGCGTAAAGACGACCGGAATCCCTCGTGCAGAGGCGTGCGCGACGTCGATCTTGTCGGTGCCCGTTCCGTGATTCGCAATCACGCAGAGCCGCGGCGAGGCATCGATAAGCTTGGCAGGAAGGCGGTCGCGTACGATCACAGCGTCTGCGGCTGGAATGACCGCCTGGAGGGCATCAAGCCCAGGCCCGGGGGCCTGGATGACCTTGATTCCAGCGGTCTGGAGAATCTCTGCACCGACCGGGTGGATGGGTTGTGCGATCACACAGGTTGCCATGACAATTCCTTCGCTAGTGGGTCACGGCCGAGGGCCATCCCGTGCCGATGCCGGCACGGGTCTCCAAGACATGGGCAAGCACGCGGGTCGCCGCTGCAAAGTCAGCCATCCCCATTGCCTCCTCGGGGTTATGACTTCCATGCTCGTTTCGAACAAAAAGCATCGCGGTCGGCACGCCCTGGTTCGCGAAGATGGAGGCGTCGTGTCCGGCACCGCTCGGCATCCGGTGCGGCTGCACGCCGACCTCGAGCGCCGCATCCCAAAGCGCCTGCTGCAGCCGGTCATCCATCACAGCGGGCTGACTGCCGGAGATCGGTCCCCACTCGAAGCGCACCCCATGCGTGACTTCCACGTCCTTGGCCACCTGCAGAATCATCTGATCCATGTGCCGCAGCGTCTCCGGGTCCCGCGAGCGAATATCGATGGAAAAGCTCACCTGGCCGGGGACCTTGCTGAAGTCGGCTTGCTGAATATCGGTGTTGACCTGCCCGAACGTCAGTGTGAGCTCGTGCCCTTGGGCTTCCATGTCTCGCCACACGTGCTGAAGGCGCTCCACAAACACGGCCAATCCAACAACCGAATCTTGGCGGTGCATCCGGGGTGTCGCGCCCGAATGCGCATACCTGCCGAGAATCTGCGCTGCTCGGTAGCGATGACTTCCGCAGATTCCTGTGACAACCCCCAGCGCCCGGCCCTCGCCAACGAGAACAGGCCCCTGCTCGATGTGCAGTTCTACAAAGCAATCGATGCTCTTGGGAGTCAAGGCCGCCTCTCCAGTGGCCAGCGCGTCCGGGCGACCGCCAAGGTCGTTCAGATACTCCCGCAACGTGCGCTGACTGTCGGCGCGCCGGACGGACAGTGCGTCCGGAGCCAGCATGCCAAAAGCTGATTTGCTTCCGATGTAAGAGACAGGAAACCAGGCGCTTTCCTCAGCGCGCGTGGCCAGGACCGTCATGTCCCTTTCGGGCTGGATGCGGGCCTTCACCAATCCGGCGAGGACGGCCATGCCGGCGACAACGCCGGCGGCGCCGTCATAGTTGCCGCCCCTGGGTACGGAATCCAGGTGCGACCCCGTCATGACGGCGGGAGCACCACGGTCCGCGCCGGGCAGGGTGATGTACAGATTGAGGGCAGCGTCGCGCCGTAGTTCCAGGCCGAGCTCAGCAGCAGTGTCGGCCATCAAGTCGTGGGCCCGTTGCTCCCCTTCGCCGTAAGTATCTCTCGTGATGCCGACGCCATCGAAGCTCAGCTCATGCAGGCGCGCGAACAACTTCTCGGCGAGGGCCAGGTCGGGTTCGATCATGGTCGGGGACAGTGTCATGCCGTTTGGCTGGCCAGTTCGATGTTCGGCATCGCAGCGTCGGGATTCCAGTCACGACCTGGCATCGCTGCGATGAGCTGTTTCGTGTAGGCGTGCTGTGGCCCGTCAAAGATCTGGCTGGGGGGACCCTGTTCAACGACGCAGCCCTTATGCATCACCAGGAGGCGATCACAGATCTGCGCGGCAACTCGCAGATCGTGTGTGATGAAGATAAGCGCGACATGGAGGCGCTGCTGGACCTCGCGCAGAAGCTTGAGCACCTGCGCCTGAACGGAGACGTCGAGCGCCGAAACAGACTCGTCGGCGACGATCAGTTGCGGATCCATGGCCAGCGCGCGCGCAATGCCGATGCGTTGGCGCTGCCCGCCCGAGAACTCGCCCGGGTACCTGTCAAAGGCAGATGGCTCGAGTTCCACCAGCTTGAGGAGTTCTCTGGCGCGGCCTTCCGCCTGTTTGCGGGGAATACCATTCGCGATGGGCCCGTCACAGAGAATTCGTCCCACGGTGTGACGAGGATTCAGCGATGCAAAGGGATCCTGGAAGATCATCTGGATGTGGCGGCGCTTGGGGCGGAACTTCGACTCGGGTAGCGGCGCGATGTCCTCGCCTTGAAACAACATCTTGCCGCCGTCGATATCCGTAAGCTTCAGCAGGCATTTGCCGATCGTCGACTTGCCTGATCCCGATTCGCCGACGATGCCCAAGGTCTCGGAGCCGCCGACGGTAAAGGTCACGTCGTTGACGGCGTGCACGACCCTCTTCTTGCGAAACAGCCCCCCGCCGCTGACGTAGGTCTTATGAAGTCGTTCAACTTGCAGCACCGTCTTCGCACCTGCGTCAGGGGAAGGACTTTTGGAAGAGCGAAGCCGGGGCACCGCAGCAATCAGGCGTTGCGTGTACGGATGGCGCGGGTGGTTCAAGACCTGGTCGACCGTGCCGTGCTCGACGACCACCCCTTTCTCCATGACGGCCACTCGATCTGCGATCTCGGCGACCACGCCAAAGTCGTGCGTCACGAACATCACGCCCATGCCCTTCTCGCGCTGGATCCGGGCGATCAGCGAGAGGATCTGCGCCTGCGTCGTCACGTCCAGGGCCGTCGTCGGCTCGTCGGCGATCAGCAGCTTGGGTTCCAGCGCCAGCGCCATGGCGATCATCACGC
This sequence comes from Variovorax defluvii, assembly GCF_039541515.1. NCBI lineage: Bacteria > Pseudomonadati > Pseudomonadota > Betaproteobacteria > Burkholderiales > Comamonadaceae > Variovorax > Variovorax defluvii. The sequence goes on along the minus strand of NZ_BAABGJ010000009.1, from coordinate 25,716 downwards.
GCTGCCGCTGCCCGCCGGACAGGCGGAACGGCCAGGAATGCCGGATGCTCGCCGGATCCGGCAACCCGACAAATTCCAGAAGTTCCAGGAGCCGTCTTTCTCTGCCATCGCCCGGGCAAGCGTCGTGAACGCGCATGACCTCTGCGATCTGCTCGCCAACCGTCTGAAGCGGGTTGAGCGCCGACAGGGGCTCCTGGAAGATCATCGCCATCTCGCGGCCGCGCATGTCGCGCAACGTTTCTTCGTCGAGCTTGAGCAGATCGCGGTTGTCCAGCAGGATTTCACCGGCCTCGGGCTTGAGGTAGTGCGGCAGCAGCCCCATGATGGCGTTGGCGCTCATCGACTTTCCGGACCCCGACTCGCCGACGATGCACAAGATCTCGCCAGCGCGAATGTCGTACGAAACGTTCTTTACCGCATACGGGCGATCTCCGCCTGCAGGAAGGGCGATGCTGAGGTCGCGGATCGACAGCAGCGGCGGCTCGACCGGGATGGGAGTAGGACTTGTCACCACGTTACGCTCCGCGCTTTCGAAGTTGCGGATTGAGGGCGTCGTTGAGGCCCTCGCCAATGAGATTGATGGCCAGCACGGTCAACATGATTGCGACGCCGGGCCACAGGCTCATCCACTGAGACTCTCGCAGCATCGTGCGAGCGGCTCCGATCATGTAACCCCAGCTCATCAGATTGCGATCGCCGAGCCCCAGGAAGGACAGCGCCGATTCCGTGAGGATTGCCGTGGCGGTCATGAGCGACGCGGTCACGATGATCGGCGACGCCGTGTTCGGCAGGATCTGCGTGATGATGATTCGGCTGGGTCGCTGGCCGATGACGATGGCGGCCTGCACAAACTCCCGCTGCTTCAGGGTCAGGAACTCCGATCGCACAAGGCGTGCAATCGGGGGCCAGGAAACCATGGCGATGGCTCCAACGATGGAGTACAGCGATGGCTTGAAGATCGCCACCAGCACCATGGCCATTGCCAGTTGGGGCACTGTCTGGAAGAACTCGGTGGCGCGCATCAGCAGGTCATCCACCCACTTGCCGTAGTAGCCGGCCAGCGCGCCTACGATGATGCCGACCACGACAGCAACCAGCGTCGAGATCACGCCAATCATGAGCGACACGCGAGCGCCGTAGGCCAGCCCGGCAGCGATATCGCGGCCAAGCATGTCTGTGCCCAGGGGATACTCCCGGTCAGAGAAGGGCTGGATCAGCGGCTGGGCGACCATCGACCATGGCGATTCCTCATACCAGGTCGACGCGAGAATACCGACAATGATCACCATCAGCAGCACCAGCGCGCCCGCGGCCGCACCGCGGTTGGCGGCGAATCTTTTCAGGAACTTGTTCATGGAAACCTCCTTCAGCTGCCCTGGATGCGCGGATCGACGAAGACGTAGACCATGTCGGTGATCAGGTTGAAGACGACGACCATCGTCGAGGTGACAAGGAACACGCCCAGTAGCAACTGGTAGTCGCGTTGCATCAGCGCATCGAACATCAGTCGGCCGATGCCGGGCCATCCGAAGACGGTTTCGGTCAGCACCGCGCCACCTGCCATCTGGCCCAATTGAATGCCTGCAAAGGTCACCACCGGAAGCAACGCGTTCCGCAGGGCGTGGTGGCGGATGATCTGGCCCACGGGCACACCCTTGGCCTTGGCCGTCTTGATGAAGTCCATGCCGAGCACCTCCAGCATCGAGGCGCGCGTCAGACGGGCATAGACGGCCATGAAGAAGCAACCAAGCGAAACCGTTGGGAGCACCAGGTGGGCCGCTATGTCGCCCACGCGAGCCCAGCCTGTGTACCCGGCCCCGACGGTCTCCATGCCGAAAGGCGGCAGCCAGCCTAGATGCAGAGAGAACAGGATCACCGCCAGCAAGGCCAGCCAGAACTGCGGCGTCGCGTAGATCAACAGCGATCCCGTCATCAACGCACTGTCGACCCATGGTCTCTTGCCCTGATATCGACTTCGAGAGGCCACGATGCCAAAGATCACGCCCAGTGCTATCGCGAACAAGAAGGCACACCCCATCAGCAGCAAGGTGGCCGGCAGTCGGTCAAGAATCAGGTCGAAGACAGGCAGCCTCTCCCGATAGGAGTAGCCGAGATTCAGCTGGGCTACCCCCTTGAGGTAAGTGCCAAGCTGCACGTATAAGGGCTTGTCGAGCCCGAACTCCTTGCGAAGCTGTTCGACGTACGCCGGGTCTGAGGACCCCGATTCACCGGCCAGAACGGCGGCAGGATCGCCCGGCGCCATTCGAATCAACATGAAGTTGACGATCACCACGCCGATGACGACGAACACGGCCTTGCCGAGGCGCGAGACCAGGAAGGACAGTGTTTTCATGCGGTCAGTTCCAAGTTGCTATGAGGTTGGGTGTTCCTCGCCGCGGGACTTGCCCGCAGCGCAGGCTTCACTTGCCGTCTTTCTGGATGTAGACGTCGGCGAAGGTGTCATGCAGCCCGATGGCCGTCTTCACCAGGTTCTGTACATTGCCGCGGTACAGCGTCGGGTTCTCCAGCTCGAACAGGAAGCCGTTGGCAACGTCCGACACGAGGATCTTCTGGATCTCGCTGTAGAGCCTTTGGCGTTCCTCCACGGAAGTGGTGCTGGCGGCCTTGTCCCATAGGGCGTCCGCGGCCGGGTTCTTGTAGCCCTGGTTGTTCACGAACGCTGAACCCTTGACGATGTTGCGCTCCAGGTAGAGGCGCGACACGCCGAGGGCGGGATCACCGTATTGCGAGGTGAAGCTGAAGGTCAGGTCGAAGTCGAAGTCGGCGACGCGCTTGGACCAGGTACCAGCGTCAGCCGCTTCGATCTCGACCTTGAAGCCGATCTGCTCCAGGCTTTGGCGGGTGTACTCGGCCAGGCGATCCCAATTGGCGCCATAGGGATAGGAGAGGATCTTGATCGGCGTCTTGGACAGGTCGACACCCGACTCCTTGATGAGAGCACGGGCCGCCTTGATGTCGTAGACGAATGGCGGAACGTTAGCGTCGTAGAAGGGTGTGCCGGACGAGATCGGCCCGGTCGCTACCTTCCCGAGTCCGAAGAAGATGTTGTCGACCACGAACTTCCGATTGATCGCGCTCATGACAGCGCGGCGCACCTTGACATTGTCGAAGGGGGGCTTGCGCTGGTTCATCTGGATGTAGGACTGTTGCGAGAACATCTCCCACCCCTTCGTCGTGTACTGCACGTTGGGAAGCGCCCTCAGGCGCTTGATGTCCACGCTGTCCGCGTCGCCGCTGCGCATCACGTCGACATCCCCCCGCTCGAATGCCAGGGCGCGCGAGGCAGCATCCGGGATCACGTTGAAGACGATCTCGTCGAGATGGGGCTTGCCCTTCTGCCAGTAGTCGGTGTTGCGCGTCAGGATGATGTAGGACCCCTTCTTCCACTCCTTCAGCTTGAAGGGGCCCGTACCGATTGGCGTCTGGTTGGCGGGGTTGCTCTTGTAGTCCGTTCCGTCGTAGAGGTGCTTCGGCACCATGGGCATGTTGTCGCTGACGAATGCCTTGAGAAACGGGGCAAACGGCTGCTTGAGTCGTATCTCGACCTTCTGGGGACTCAGCGCCTTTGCCGATTCGACGAACTGGTTGATGATCACGCGTGCACGCGGATGAACTTCCCGCAGGAACTTGTCGATCGTGAAGACCACGTCGTCGGCCGTGAACGGCTTGCCGTCATGCCACTTGACGCCCGACTGCAGCTCGAACACGTACACCTTGCCGTCAGGCGAGATCGTCCACGACTTCGCCAATCCAGGCATCGGCTCCAGCGCTGGCGACCACGTCAATAGACTTTCATAGATCTTGCCCGACACGTATTGCGTCGGGATCTGCTGGTTCAGGCCCAACATGAGCATGGGGGGCTCCGGCTGGACGATGGCGCGTAGCGTCCCACCCTGCGTCTGAGAGTACGCGGCGCTTGTGCCAGCCAGTAGAACCGCCGTAGCAATGGAAAGCTTGATTGCGAAGCCTTGGCGGCATGCACCGAAGGCGCGGGAAGTGGTGGTTGCAATGGACATGACAGTGTTCCTCGAAATTGGTTGAGTTGGAGTCAGTAGCGCATGGATGAAACGCGGCTTGTCTCAGATGGTTCGAATCTCGATGCCTTCTTCCCGAAGAGCGGCACGTATGCTTCTCGCGAACGCCAAGGCACCTGGCTGATCGCCATGGATGCACAAGGTATCGGCAGTGACCGGCACATCCTTGCCGGACAGCGCTCGAACGACGCCTTCCTTGATCATGCGAATGACCTGCGCGATCGACTGGTTCACGTCTTCGATCATTGCGTGCGGTTGGGAGCGCGGTGTCAGCGTGCCGTCGTCCTGATATGACCTGTCCGCATAGACCTCGAAGATGGTGGTGAGGCTCTTGTCGCGGGCCGCCTTGGCGATCGCGGCGTTCGCGACATAGATGGGCAGTGTCGGATCCAGGTCGTACACGGCCTGGGCTACAGCATCCGCCAGGGCCGGGTCTCGGGCTGTCATGTTGTAGAGCGCGCCGTGGGTCTTGACGTGATGAAGACGGCCGCCCTGCGACTTCGCGAACGCCTGCAGCGCCCCCGCCTGGTAGATCACGAGCGCATACACCTCCTCGGGCGTCATCGCCATTGCCCGGCGCCCGAACCCCTGGAGGTCCGGCAAGCCCGGATGCGCTCCGATTGCGACGTTGGCGGCTATCGCGGCGCGCACCGTGGTCAGCATGACGGTGGGGTCTCCGGCATGAAAGCCGCAGGCGATATTGGCCGAACTCACCTGGCCAAGCAGCTCAAGGTCCTGTCCCATGACCCAGGGACCGAAGCTCTCGCCCATGTCGCAGTTGATGTCGATGGATGGCATCGTGGTTTCTCCAGCTAAAGAAATTGCTTTCCTGTCCGTCTACTGCTCGAGCGCCGCGGCAGCGCTCTCGCGCGCCGTCGCAAGTCGCTCCTCGAACTCCCGCCACGCGATCTCGGCGTCAGCCTGGCTCACCTGGATGAAGCGCAAGCTGTCTCCGGGCAGCGATTGCGCGAGCACCGGCAGATCGGCACTGGCGACGTACGCGATCTTTGGGTAGCCCCCTGCGCTCTGCCGGTCAGCCATGAGCACGATGGGCTGTCCATCCGGGGGCACCTGCACCGTCCCGAACGGGGTCGCCTCCGACACCAGCTCGAGAGGTGCGCGCAGCAGCAGCGCGGAGCCCATCAGCCGTGCGCCCATCCGGTCCGATTGGGCCGTGACCTCATAGGCTGTGCTCTCGAGATCCTCTCTTGCCTTGGTCGTGAAGGCCTCCCACTGCGGGCCACGGATGAACCGGAGCACGCCCGCTGTCCGGCCAGGCGGGTTGACGTCCGCCGAACCGGCCAGGATCATCGGCAGGCCGCTTTGCACCATTCGGCGCTCAATGGGAAGCATCGGCATTTCGCGCGGCACGCCGAGGATCGGAATGCGGTCCCCCTTTTTCAATCCTCTGCCCTGGAAGCCTCCGAAGCCTGCACGCACGTTGGTGCTGCGGCTGCCGAGGACGGGTTCTGTGCCCAGGCCACCCCGCACGCCGATGTAGAGGCGGGCGCCGTCGGTCCGTTCGCCAACGTCGATCGTGACGCCCCGGCGCACCAGCACCGCCCGGTGGTAGGGAATGGGTCTTCCGTCCGCCGTCACGCGCATGCGGGCGCCGCACAGCGCGATCAGCGTGGTGTCGGAGAAGCTCAGTCGCGGCCCCGTGAGGGTGCACTCGAGAACCGCCGCGTTCTCGGGATTGCCCACGAGCGCGTTGGCCAGCCGATGTGACCATTCGTCCATCGGACCGTTGACCGACACGCCGTACTGCTGATGCCCGAAGCGTCCAGAGTCCTGGAGCGTGCTAAGCATGCCGGGGCGCTCAACATTCATCGTGTTCATGCCCGTGGCTCCAACAGGTCCTTGAACTGCTCCGGTGTGATGGGCTTGAAGCGCAAGAGGTCCCCCAACTGCAACCGGGTCGGCGGCTGCTTGTCCACATCGAAAAGGTTCCAAGGCGTGCGCGCTATGACGTTCCAGCCTCCGGGGGATGCAGTCTGGTAGATCGAGGAGATGCCGTTGGCGATGGCGACGGAGCCTGCTTCCACACGTGTGCGCGGCGAACTGCGCCGCCCTACATTCAGACGAGGATCGACCGGCCCGGCGAAAGGGTTGCCGGGCGAGAAGAAGAACGCATACAAGGTCAGCGTCGAGCCGCTGTGCAAGGCTATGACTTCCTCGGCGCTGATGCCGCATCGCTGTGCCACATCCTCAAGATCGGGGCCGAACTCACCACCGTAGCAAGCGGGGATGTCGACTACCCGGCCGGATGGGGGCAGTTCAGGCAAGGGTTCGGCAAGCACATCCTCTAGCGACCGCGTCAGTTGCGCCGTGGGCAGGCCTCGCTCCGGCAGAAAGGCCATCGGCTGGAAGTGCACGGCGACCGTGGTGAAAGCCGGGACGACCTCGATGACGCCGCGCAGCTTCTTGGCGCTCAGATGTGCCGTGATGGCATGAACGGCGCGGCTGGTCTCGACGTCAACGTGCTCGCCCACTCGCACCAGCACACACCGATCGCCCACCGGCTCGATGGACGTGTACGGCATGGCCACTGCCTTCCGAGTCATCGATGGGCGCGGCATGATCGTCCCTTAATCCCGCTTGAGTTGAGCGCACGCGGCAACGATCCGCTCGCAGGCCAGTTTCAGCCGCTCATCCGACAGGGCGAAGGTCAGGCGAATGTAGGGTTCCAGACCGAAGGCAGCTCCGGGCACCACAGCGACCCCGCCCTCCTCCAACAGATAGCGCGCCAGGTCCGCGTCGCTCCCGATGAAATCATCCTTCGGCGTCTTGCAGCCGATTGCCCCAGCGCAGCAAACATAGAGGTAGAAGGCGGCCGGCGGGCGCGAGACCGTCAGCATGGGCGCAGCGGGCTGCAGGATGGTCATCGCCATGTCGCGGCGAGCACGCAGCCGATCGCGCCAGTCGTCGAGGAAGCCCTGCGGCCCATTCAGCGCGGCTACAGCCGCGACCTGGCTCACCGAGCTAGGGTTGCTGGTGCTTTGGGATTGAAGGAGTTCCATGGCCTTGATCAACCAGTTCGGTCCACCGGCATAGCCCAACCGCCAGCCGGTCATGGCATAGCTCTTGGAGACGCCGTTCACCGTCAGCGTCCGATCACGCATGTCCGGGGCGGCTTGGGCGAAGGAACAGAATTCGCCTTCGAAGACGATCTTTTCGTAGATGTCGTCAGACAGGACCAGGAGCCGCGGATGGGCCCGAACCACATCCGCAAGAGCGCGCAGCTCAGCGCGCGAGTACATCGCGCCCGAGGGATTGCAGGGGGTATTGAGCATCAGCCAACGTGTGCGAGGCGTGATGTGGGCGGCGAGCGCCTCGGGAGTCAGCTTGAAATCGTCTCGCTCGCTTGGCGTGACCACGATCGGTTCTCCGCCTGCGATACGCACCATTTCGGTGTATGAAACCCAGAACGGGGCGACGACGATAGCTTCGTCGCCAGCATTGACGGTCGCCAGGAGCGCGTTGAACAGGATCTGCTTGGCGCCAGTGGCAGCGATCACCTCCTCCGGCGCGTAGTCCAGCTCGTTGTCCTGCCTGAACTTTGTGATCACCGCCTGCTTCAGCGCCGGCGTGCCGCCGACGCTGGTGTAGCGCGTCTGCCCTTCGACGATTCCCTTGATGGCGGCGTGCTGAATATGAGCCGGCGTGTCGAAATCCAGCTCCCCTTCACTGAGGCTGATCACCGAGCGGCCCTGGCTAATGAGACGCCGAGCCATTTCTCCGACAGCGCCGGTAGCCGACGGACGCGCGTTCGCCACCCGGTCGGAGAGGCGCACATCGAGAGCAACAGAAGACATTTAAAACCCGCGTTTGTTGTGGAGACGCACCATTGTGATCCGTGTACCGAACACGTACCATCCGGTATACCACCTACGCAGCAACTTGTATGCCAACATGTCCGAGTCCGGTATGGGGCAGAATCGAGGTATGGAATTGACCGACGTGCAACGCCCCGAGGACCAAATCGCCCCTGAGGCCTCGACCGGCAAGGGCAGTCAGGCGTACGACGGGTTGCTCGATCTGATCTTTTCGCGCGAACTGAAGGAGGGCGAACAGATTCAAGAGCGAGCGCTTGCGCTGCGACTGGGCGTTTCGCGAACCCCGCTGCGCGAGGCCATGCACCGCCTAGAAGGCGAGAGGGTGCTCGAGCGCAGACACAACAACCGCCTGTACGTGCGCGCCGTGACGATGCAGGAGTTGATGGAGACGCTCTACATCCGCCGCATGCTCGAAGCCGACGCGGCGGCCCGGGCAGCCGGCAAGATTCCCCAAGAGAAGCTCGCCGACCTGCGGCAGCGTATTGAACGCCTCATGAATTCGGACGAGCCTGCCAATCCGCTCCATCAGCAACTTGACGCCGAACTGCACGGACTTATCGCCGAGTACTGTGGCAACGAGATGCTTGTGAGCATGATCGGAGACCTCCGCCGCAAGACACGCATGTTCTCCCTCAAGCGGATGGAAAAGCGCATGGTCCCGGTGTGCGAAGAGCACATGGCTATGATCGACGCGCTCACCAGGGGCGACTCGGAGGCCGCGTCGAATGAGACCAAGCGTCACATCGACAACATCCGCCAATCCATCATCGACAAGCTATCCAGCTACTACTGACAGCGCCCGCCCCCGTCCGTTGCCCTCGAGATCCGCGGCATTGCATCAGCGGGAAACACCACGATCCGGGGTCAACTCCCAGCCCACGGCGGAGCCCCCGCACAACAGCAGATACTTGCATCCCCAGACGGCTCTCAACGACAGAGCGCCACGGGACAAGGCTGAATCCCATCCCGTCGTCAAGCATCGCGTAGCGCCCGCTCGCCAGCATGACCCTGCGCTGATAGACGCCAGCCACGCGCTGCCCGTCGGCCACTAGCTGATGCTTCAGGCCGGTTTCGGCGGCAATGTCCCTTAGCGGCCTGCACCAGCTCACGACCGCGCAGCGTGCCCAGCAGATTGCGCGCGAGGATCACGCGCTTGCCGCGTCGCTCGGCCAGCCCGCGTCCGGCCGGGAAGTCGACCCGCTTCTGCAGCGCGTCCTTGACCTCGCTGACAAAGCCCAGATCACCAAGTCCCCTCCCCCACCAATCAACTGCTGATCCAGCCAAGTCGCGCCGATCGCACCGTCCTGCCGCTCGATGGGCAGATGCGATTCAACTCCACGGCAACGCCACCCAAGCGCTGTGCGTCGCAACGGCCGCAACGTGCGGGCAAGTCGTCCGGCACCTTCCACAATCCTTCGGCCACGCGCTCCACGATACCAGCCCGGCGCCGGGCCTCCAGTCTTCGGACGTGGGCCGCGACGACCTCCTGCGGGATCGCGCCCGGCCTGGGACTGGCCTTGTGCAAACGCCAGGTGATGGTCAGTGCGGTACAGGCCACCGCTCGCCAGTGCTGCGATGTTCTGGTCGCCGCCTTCGACAGGCAGTACTCGCCCCGGTTGGGCGATGCGGCATATGCGTTCGCAGATGAGATGTTGATGATGCATCGATACTTGTTGTGCTCACCGCGTTCGACGAAGCGACGAGCCACCTTCTGCGTGAGGAAGAATGGGCCGCGCAGATTGACGCGCATGAGTCGATCGAAGCTCTCGGGCGTGGCCTCGAGCAAGTCGCCGCGCTTGGCTACCGGTTCACTTCTGGATGGAAATCAACAATGCGACCTACATCAGATGTAGCTACTTCATTTCAAAGCGATCTCGACACCCTGTATATGCCCATCCTCCTAAGCGCCCGATGGGTGAATAGGCATCAAGATCGACACGCCAGTTCCTGCTGTCAATCAGGCCCTCGCGCACGTGAAGCCACATCACCTGCCCGATGAAGATCTCGCGGCTGGGTGTTTCGAGGACGTGATAGAGACTGCATTCGAACGCGACCGGAGCCTCGGCAATCCGACCAGGACTGACCATTCGAGAAGGCGTTGCTGTCAGACCGGTGTGCTCCAGCTCGCTCAGATGCTTCGGCAACACATCGCTGCATCGCTGCATCTTCTGCGCCATATGCTCGTCGCTCATGTGGACGACAAATTCGCGCGTGCGTCGGATGTTCGCAGCGGTGTCTTTCCGTCGTCCGTCAGGATGGGGATTGATGCTCACGAGAACAAGCGGCGGATCCTCGCCGACCATGTTGAAGAGGCTGAACGGCGCAGCGTTCGTGATGCCGTTCTCCGAGACGGTCGTTATCAGCGCTATGGGCCGGGGAGTAATGAGGCTGGCCATGAGCTTGTATCTGTTACCAGCACTCAAGCCTTGAATGTCTATTTCCATGGTGATAATCCCGGATCGCGCGCTCAGTGGTCCAGCATCAGATGCCGGGCCGCCTCGATTTCCCGCAGGTCATTGACACCGAGCATCCCCATGTTCCTGGAGACCTCCGCGCTCATCAGGCTGATCGCATGCGCGACGCCGGCTTGCGCGGCAACGGCAGCGGCGTATGCGAATGGGCGCCCGATAAACACAAAGCGAGCGCCCAAGGCCAGGGCAATCAGTACGTCTCGACCTCGTCGTACGCCGCCGTCGAGCATCACGGGAACTTCGCCGCAGGCGTCGATGATTGCAGGAAGCACCCGCAACGGAGCCACGGCGCCGTCGAGCTGACGGCCTCCGTGGTTGGAAACAATTACCCCGTCCACACCGTGGTCGCAGGCAATCTTCGCGTCGTCTGGGCTCAGGATGCCTTTGACGACCAGCCTACCGCTCCATTGGCGCCGAATATTTGCGAGATGACTCCAGTTGAGGTGGCCGCGCGAGGCGAAGTCGCGCTCGACGTGCCTCGAGATGATGGGCGCACCCCGTGTCGCGTAGCTGTTCTCGAAATGCGGGACACCGTAGCGCAATAGGGTCCGGACGAGTGTTCCGACGGTCCATCGGGGATGCATCACCCCTTCCCAAGCCAGTCGAAGGCTTGGTCGAAGGGGGGTGGAGAATCCGGTGCGAACATTGTTCTCGCGGTTTGCGAAGACGGGCGTGTCGACCGTCACGACCAGGGTCTGGAACTCGGCATCTGCCACACGTGCGATCAGTGCAGCGATGTCTCGCTCGTCTCCTGGCAGATAAGCCTGGAACCAGGCCAGCGGATTGGCTGCAGCAACCTCCTCGAGACGAATGAGCGAGGAGCCGCTCATGATCATCGGAATATTCGCAGCGCCGGCTGCTCGCGCGAGCGCGAGATCGCCGCGGTATGCCGTGAGCGCCGAGATCCCCAGTGGCGCGATGCCAAAGGGGGCGTCATAGTCATGTCCGAAGAGGGGCTGCACCGTGCTGCGGTGAGAGATGTCGACCAGCGTCCGCGTGACAAAGCGATAGCGATCGAAGGCCTCCCGGTTGCCGCGGAGCGAGACGTTGCATTCGGCAGCCCCAGCCACGTAGCCAAACAATGGCCCAGGGAGATGCCTGGCGGCAGCCTTCTCGAAGTCGTCAAGACACAGGATCCGCTGCAGGGCTTTACGGGCGTTCAAGAACTGGCTCATGGATCCCCTTCGCGAACGCTGACGGAAAATGCGTTCGCAAAGGAATGGAATTGCGAACAGATTGGCGCGGTGGAGGCTGGTGCCCTCCACCGCGCAGCGATCAGGCGACCCCAGAGAGCCGACGCTCTTGTCGGGCGATCAGACGGCCCAACTCCTCCTGATCCGCATTGTTGAGCGCGGGCCCTGGCTTGCGGACGAAAGCGGACTTGATTGCGCCCCGCCGCTTCAACGTTTCCTTTCGCAATGCAAGGCCAAGGCCGTATTGGAACTCGTGGCGCAGCAGCGGAAGGTAGATGTTGAACAGATCCTCGGCCTCCTCGGTGCGGCCCTGATCGAAGAGCTTGCAGACTTGGACGAGCATCTCCGGGTAGGCAAATCCGGTCATCGCACCATCGGCGCCGCGTAGCATCTCCTGCGGAAGGAAGAGGCCACCATTGCCGACGAGGATGCTGATGCGGCGCTTGCCGGCCGCCGCGGCCCGCTCGCGTACCTCAGTGAGCTTGCGCATGCCAGGCATTTCCTCGTGCTTGAGCATGACCACCTGTGGGAATTCGTCGATTAGTCGGTTGATGACAGCGACGGACATGAAGACCCCGGTGGCTTGCGGGAAGTCCTGCAAGCAGATCGGCACGTTCGGTCCCAGCAACTTGGCGGCGGCCGCATAGTAGTTGAAGACTTGATCGTCAGTCTTGAGATTGGCAGCCGGGGCCAGCATCACGCCGGCGGCTCCCTTCTCCATGGCGGTCTTGGACAACCGCTCGACGTGGTGGTTCGCCGCGTGGCTCACGCCCACGACGACTGGCGTGGATCCGGCGCGCGCCAGCACCCGCTCCATCACTTTGAGCGTCTCTTCTTCAGTGAGCTTGTGGGCTTCACCCATCATGCCGAGAATGGTCAGGCCCGTGACGCCCTTCTCCAGGTAGAAGTCCGTCAAGCTGTCGGTGCTGGTGAGATCCAACTCGCCTTGTTCGGTAAATGGGGTGGCGGCGATGATGTAAACACCTTTGGCGTCTTCGCCGAGCTTTGCTTTGGTCATGTGGTTCCTTTGGACGAGAAGTTGATTGAGTGAATGTGCGTCGCCTTGGTGCTCTCAGGTGCGCGCACGGCGGTGTTCCAGCCGTCCGAGCCATCGTGTCAATGGCCACAGAAGCGCCAGATAGATCATTGCGGCGAGCATCACTGGCGAAGGGTTGAACACGAGAGATTGCGCATCCCGTGCTGCGCGAAGAAGCTCAGGAATGGCGACCACGCTGGCGATGCTTGTGAGCTTGACGATCTCAATGGCGTTGCTGACCAGGTCGGGAAGTACGTTCTTGACTGCCTGTGGAACCACGACGTAGCGCAGGCCCTGCGCTCTCGTGAGACCTGTGGAACGCGCTGCTTGCATCTGTCCCTTGTCGACGCCTTCAAGGCCCGCACGAAACACCTCGGCGAAATAGCTCGAGTTGTTCAGCACGAAGGCGAGCACCACGGCGCCAACCTTGTTGAGTTCAATGCCGAGAAATGGTCCCCCGAAATAGATCAGGATCAGTAGCACCAGCGGTGGAAACGCCCTGAAGAAGTCCACCCAGGTGACGATCGCGTACCGGATCAACCGACTACTCGATTGCGTCACGCCGAGGGCAAGCGCCAGTCCAGCTGCCGCGCCCAGCGGTATGACGATCGCCGACAGCCAGACCGTCGTCCACAGGCCCTGCAGCAGGTACGGCAGGACGGAAGCGTAGATCTCGAGGTTGAGGAAGTTTTGGATAAAGCTCTGCATTTGATTACGCCCGCTTCCAGCGCTGCTCGACGCTTCTGGATCCGATGACCAGCGGCAAGAACACGATCAGGTAAGCGATCGATGCCATCACCAGAGGCGTCGGATTTCCTGCGTGGCTTGTCGCCCCCTGCGCGTTGTTCAGAATCTCGTTGAGGGCAACGACAGAGCCAAGGGCCGTGTTCTTGGTGGTGGCGATGACCCGGTTCGTCAGCGGCGGCACCGCTCTGCGGATGGCCTGCGGAAGCACCACCCAGCGCATCCCTTGCCACCACTTCATGCCGGTAGAGCGTGCTGCCTCCAGTTGTCCCGGAGGCACGGCGAGGATGCCGGCCCAGATGCTTTCCTCTGCATATGCTGCGAGCACAAGTGAAAGTGCGACCCAGGTCACCGCGAACGCTGACATGGGCAAGCCCAGCGCTGGCAAGCCGAAGTACAAGACGATCATCACGACCAGCGGAGGTAGCGATCGCATGACGTCGGCGAAGGCCACGATGGGCAACGCCAATGCGCGCATTCCGAGCGATCGGAGCACGGCCAGTGCGAGGCCGAGAATCGTGCCGGTGATGACGACGGCGATGCCGACCCCCACTGTCACGAGCATGCCCGTAGCAATGCTGGGCCAATACTGCTTCGCAACTGCAAGGTTGAAGAATGTGAAAAAGAAGCCGCTATCGCCAGTCATGATCGCCCACTTCCATAGCGTGCCAAGAAGCTCTTTGTGCGTGCTTCCCGAGGAGCTTCAAAAACCTCCGCCGCAGTCCCTTGCTCGACGACCACACCACCATCCATGAAGACGACTCGATCAGCAGCCGCGTGCGCGAACGCCATCTCGTGCGTCACAACGAGCATCGTCATGCCGCGCTTGCGCAGGTCCCGCATAACGTTCAGAACATCCTCCACGAGCTCGGGGTCAAGCGCGCTGGTTGGTTCATCGAACAAGATCACATGAGGCTTGAGCGCTACGGCACGTGCGATACCGACGCGCTGTTGCTGACCACCTGAGAGTTGTGCGGGATAGAATTTGGCCCTGGCCCCGAGGCCGACTTGTTCGAGCGCAGCCATCGCGATCTGCTCAGCGTCGACTTTCGTCTTTCCCTGCACCTTCAACAGTGCAAGGGATACGTTCTCTAGCGCGGTGAGATGCGGATAGAGATTGAACTGCTGGAACACCATCCCGATGTCTTGCCGGACGTGGTTGATGTTCACCGAGGGCGAGGTCACTTCGTGACCATTGGCGACGATCTGCCCCTGGGTCGGTACTTCGAGCAGATTGCAGCAACGGAGCATCGTGCTCTTGCCGGACCCGGAGGGTCCGATCACGCAGACGAGCTCCCCGGCATTCACCTGCAGATCGACGCCCCGCAGCACCTCGGTGCTCCCATAGGACTTGCGCAGGCCTGAGATTTCGAGGATCGCCATCACGCGCACTTCGGAGTGACAGGGGTCGGGTCGTAGCCGTCCATGCCGGGAACACCCGTTCCCGGAGCGATCTTGTTTGCCGAATCCTCGGCGTCAGGCTGGAAGCCGAACCACTTGACGGCGAGCTTGGAAATGGTGCCGTCCTTCTTCATGCATTTGATCGCATTGGAGGCCGCATCGCGCCCGGCCTTGTCGTCGATGCGGAAGGCGAGAGCCCAGACCAAACCGGTCTTGACCGTATAGCTGGTCTTGAGGGAAGGGTTCTGCTTCGCGACCCAGGCCACGACGGTGCTTCCCGCCAGGTTGTAGTCGGCACGGGACGATTGAACGGCCTGCACAGCATCGGCGTTGGAGCCGTAGACGTCAAAATTGAAACCGTACTTCGCCGCGTTCTCCTTCGCCCAGCTCTCGTAGGCGGAGCCCTTGTTGACCGCGATCGTCTTGCCCTTCAGATCTTCCAGCTTCTGGATGGGGGCGGTAGCTTTGAGCCCCAGGAATGTGAAGTTCGTGTCCAGATAGCCTTCGGTAAACAGAAGCACCTTGGCTCGATCGGCGTTCACGGTGACGGGGGCGAGCAGCAGGTCGTAGCGGCGGCTGTTGAGGCCGGGAATCAGACCGGAGAACTCAGCTCCGTCGATCTCGATCTTCCGACCCATGCGCTTGGCAACTTCTTCACCGAGGTCGATGTTGAATCCTTGCAAACCCCCGCCGAGCTTGGCCATCGCATGTGGGGCGAACGTCGCGTCGACGCCTGTGCGCAGCGGCGGAAGATTCTGTGCGAACGAGGCCGCCGCGGTGAGGCACACCAGGGCGATCGAGGCGGCGCGCAGAGGGGAAGGTTTGATATTGAGCTTCATGGATCAACTCCTGTTGTGCAAGATATGAAAGTGGATTGAGAACGGGACAAAGAAAGTCGAGATCAAGGTACGCGTTTCAGGCCCACGAGCTGGCTGAATGCACCCTTCGCTTCAGATTGCGTAGCGCGTTTGGCGAGCGGCTCCGGGCGTTGCCTGGGGATGTATTGACCAGTGCCGCGCTCGACTTGGAGCTTGTTGTCGCGGACCACGCAACGGCCACGGCTGAAGACCTGCTCCGGCCAGCCCTGCAGCGAGTGACCCTCGTACGGGGTGTAGCCGACCTGGTCATGCAACATCGCGGCGGTCACATCCACGCGGCGCGCGGGATTCCAGAGTGCGAGGTCGGCGTCGGACCCAACCGCGATAGCGCCCTTGCGATGGGCGAGTCCATACATGCGGGCGTGATTGGTCGAGGTAAGCGCCACGAACTCCTCAATGGTGAGCCGTCCCTTCATGACCCCCTCGGAAAAGAGCAACGGCAGACGCAGTTCGAGACCCGGCACTCCGTTGGCCATCTCCTTGAAGGTCGTCGCATCGCCCTTGGGCAGCTTTCCCGATTCATCGAATCTGTAAGGCGCGTGATCGGACGAGAACAGACCAAGGGTCCCATCCTTGAGTCCTTGCCAAACGGCTTCCTGGGAGTCCTTGTCCCGCGGGGGCGGGCTGCAGCAGAACTTGGCGCCTTCCACACCCGGACGATCGCTGTCGCTCGCCTCCAGGAGGAGGTACTGCGGGCAACTCTCGGCATGCACGGCAGCGCCGAGCCGGCGCGCATTGCGGATGACCTCGATGGTCTGCCGTCCAGCAACATGGACGATCAAGACTGGCACATCCACCAGGTTTGCCAAGGCAATGGCACGGTTCGTCGCCTCGGACTCGGCGAGCGGGTCATGCGCAACCGCATGGAACTTGGGCGCAACGTGCCCGCGCTCGAGGAGGCGATGGGCGATCCAGCGGATCATGTCGTTGTTCTCGGCGTGCATCATGACGAGTGCACCTTCCGCGCCCGCGACCGCCATGACCTCAAGCAGTTGGTAGTCGTCCAGCTTGAGCTTGTCATAGGTCATGTAGACCTTGAGCGACGTGATGCCGTCGCGAATCACCTGTGGCAGGTGCTTGCTCAGCGCGGTCTCATCCGGATTGGCCAGGATCAAGTGGAAGCCGTAGTCAATGACCGCCTTCTCACGAGCCAGTTTGCTGTACGAAGCAACTACGTCCGGGATGCTGTCGGCGCGGTGCTGGGCCGCGAAGGGAATGATCGTGGTCGTGCCACCGAATGCGGCTGACACGGTGCCCGAATAGAAGTCGTCCGCACACATCAGGCCCATGCCGGAGAGCTGTTCGATGTGGCAGTGGCTGTCGATGCCGCCGGGAAGTACCCACAGCCCACTGGCATCGACATCCTGCTTGCCTGCGGAAAGACCTTCGGCGATCTCGACGATCACGCCATCCCGGATTCCGATGTCGGCGTGGAATGTGCGATCAGCATTGCTGATGCGACCGTTTCGGATGGTGAGGTCAAAGTTTGATGTGCTCATGTCGTAGAAGGCCGTGGATCAGAAGGTTCCGGGATAGGCGCCACCGTCGAGCAGAAGGTTCTGCCCGGTGATGAAGCCCGCCTGTGCACTGCAAAGGAATGCGCATGTGTCGCCAAGCTCACGCGGGTCGCCAAAGCGGCCAGCAGGGTTTGCGGCTCTGCGGCGAGCCAGCACTTCCTCTTCGTCCATGCTCCTGTCGTGCGCCCATTGGCGGGCCGTGTCCATCAGACGGGCTGTCTCGAATGGGCCAGGAAGAAGGTTGTTGATGGTCACGTTGTGTGCGATGACCTGACGTGCGAGGCCGGCGACAAAGCCGGTCAGGCCGGAACGCGCCCCGCTGGAAAGGCCGAGGATGTCGACGGGGGCCTTGACCGTTGCCGAGGTGATGTTGACGATCCGACCGAAGCGCCGTTCGAGCATCGTGTCGATCGTCGACCGGATGAGTTCGATAGGCGCAAGCATGTTGGCGTCCAACGCGCTGAGCCAGTCATTGCGGCTCCAGTCCCGAAAGTGTCCGGGGGGCGGGCCGCCTGCATTGGTGACCAGGATATCGGGCGCCGGATGCGGCGCGAGCGCGGCCTTGCGGCCTTCCGGTGTGACGATGTCCGCGGCCACCGTGTGCACCGTGACACCGTAGCTGTGCCGGATCTCTTCGGCGGCGAGTTCGAGCGTTTCGCGCCCGCGTGCCACCATCGTCAGGCTGACGCCATCGGCCGCCAATGATTCGGCACACGCCCGGCCCAGGCCCTTGCTGGATCCGCAAACCAGGGCGTGCCGCCCTTCAATGCCCAGCCTCATCGACGCCCCCCACGGGCCTGAGCAACGCGGCAGGCACCCCGTGGCCTTGATGTCGTCATCAAGGGGGAAACGTCAGATTGGAAGCCTTCGCAGCACATAAGTCGGGAGTCGACGGTTGGTTCTTGCTGCGAACGATTATTCCGACCGTACCTCCCGCTGTCGCTTCACACTTTGGGCGCGACAATTAACTTCTTGTTATCGCTTCATGGGGATAACCCGAGTCCCTCCTTGTCCACAACCCCCTTGAGTACCTCGACGAAGGACTGGGCGATCTGGGACATCGGCTCAAGGCGCAGCCGCACCAAAGTGGCCTTGAGGGTAGGCGCTTCCTCCATGGGCCGGATCAGGAATTTGGACCCCGACCAGCTGCGCGCGGAGAATTCGTCGACCAGGGCAATTCCGGCTCCCGCATGCACGAGCGCGCAGGCGTTCTGCGGGGATCCAGCTTCGATGGCAGCGCGCAGGAGTTCACCGCTCGCGTCGAACAGGGAGGCGACCATCGCGCCGAATGGCGTATCGCGATCGTAGGAGATGAAGGGGTAAGGCAGAAGGTCTTTTGCGGTCAACTTGGCTCTGCGTGCCAGAGGATGGTTATAGGGGCAGATGCAGACCAGACTCCCCATGCCGATGACCTCCATTTCCAGATTGGGATGGTTGACCGGAAGGATCGTCACCGCCAGATCTGCTTGTCTGTTGAGCAGGCGCTCCATGAGCGGAGCGTGGGCCAGGTACTGGAACGTCAGCTTCACCTGGGGATTTGCGTGGCGGTACTCCGCCATGGCCGTCGGGATGACCATCTGTCCGATGCTGGGACTCGAGACGATGTTTAAGATGCCTTCCTGGTGCTCCTTCAGGTCCCGGGCGAGCTCGTTGACTCGTTTCACGCCGGCGTAAACCTGCTCCACTTCGTGGAACAACTTCTTGGCCTCCGGCGTGGCGTGCAATCGTCCGCGAATGCGCTTGAACAAGGGGAACCCGACGCGTGATTCCGTATGGGACAGCAGTCGGCTCACGGCAGGCTGGGACACGTACAGGAGCTCTGCTGCGCCACGGATCGAGCCGGTGATCATCACTGCACGAAAAACCTCGATCTGCCGAAGATTGAAGGACATGGCGGCGGTCATGGATTAACAAAAGGTCAATCATGACCGATGAATCGGCAAGTGTCGATTCGGTGTCCTCCTCCTAAACTGAAAGCTCATCGGCGTCCTCGTGCCACGCTCCATCAGGTTCATTCACCGCCATGTCCCAAAAACATCTTTACGTCATCAATCCGAACAGTAGCGAGACTGTCACCGCTGGAATTGCCGCCGCTATGGCGCCTTTGCAGCGAGCGGGCGACCCACATATCACTTGCGTCACGATCGCAGACGGACCGCCGGGCATTCAGACCCAGTTCGATGTGGATCGAGCGGCGCTCGCCGTTCATAAGTTCGCTCAAGAGCATCTTGATGATGCAGCTGGCTTCGTGACTGCCTGCTTTAGCGATCCCGGGTTACACCTGCTGCGCGAAATCAAGGGCGTGCTGTCGTTCGGCATCAGCGAATCCGCTGCACTCACGGCCATGACCCTCGGACAGCGGTTTGGCGTGATCGCCATTCTCGACGGATCCATCGGACGGCACTGGCGCACGTGGGGCGCCATGGGCATCACCCAGCGCGTTGCTGGAGAAGTGGCTATCGGTCGATCGGTGACGGAACTGGCCGATCAAGCCTCTACGCTGAAGGCCATGATCGCAGCTGGCGAAAGGCTCAAGCAGGAGCATGGCGCTAGCGTGCTGGTCATGGGATGCGCCGGCATGGCACCGTTCCGGGAAAGGCTGCAGGATGCGCTCGGGCTGCCGGTCGTCGAGCCCACCCAGGCTGCGGTTTCGATGGCGCTGGGACGCCTCCGACTGGGCTGGTGATTCACATGAGCAGCAACAATCTCGACTTGATCGACCGCTTGCGCTCCGCGGTCGGCGCTGCTGGCCTCGTTCTTGAGAAAGAGGCCAAAGCGGCCTATGAAACGGACTGGCTTCAAAAGTGGACCGGCCTGAGTAGCGTTGTGGTGCGCCCCGCGAACACTCAGGAGACCGCGGAAGTGATGCGCATCTGCCATGAGACGCATACGCCTGTCGTGATTCAAGGTGGGAACACGGGGATGAGCGGGGGGGCGACCCCGGACACGAGTGGTGCCCAGGTCATCCTCAGCATGGTTCGCATGAACGCCATCCGGAACGTGGATCCGTTGAACAACACGCTGACGGCCGAATCCGGCGTCATCCTGGCGAACATCCAGGCGGCTGCACAAGAGGCGAACCGCTATTTCCCGCTCAGCCTTGGTGCGGAAGGGAGTTGTACGATCGGCGGAAATCTCGCTACCAACGCGGGCGGCATTGCTGTCCTCCGCTATGGCAACGCGCGGGAACTGGTGCTCGGCCTGGAAGTCGTCCTGCCGGACGGCCGTATCTGGAACGGCATGCGGGCCCTGCGCAAGGACAACACGGGGTATGACTTGCGCGACCTCTTCGTGGGGTCAGAGGGCACGCTCGGAGTCATCACCGCCGCCGTGCTGAAGTTGCATGCAAAGCCGATCGCGCGCGCTACGGCCTGGGTGGGCGCGGAGAGTGTCGACGCGCTCATCCGGTTGCTGGCACAGATGCGCGAAGTGTGCGGCGAGCGACTCGTTGCTTTTGAAATGATTTCCGAGGAGTCGCTCGATCTGATCCTGGAGCATGTGGCAGACGTTCGTGCGCCCCTTGCCAATTCGCATCCATTCAACGCGCTTATTGAGTTGTCCGATACCCAGGAACAGGGGCTCGCTGATCTGCTCGAGAGCAGCTTGGGCGACGCGCTGGAAGGAGGGATGATCCAGGACGTGGTCGTGAGCCAGACGAATGGACAGACCCAAGCCTTCTGGAAGATCCGGGAGGGAATTTCTCAGGCCCAGGTTCGCGCGGGAAAAGCGGTGAAGCATGACATCGCACTACCGATCTCTGCCATCCCTGCCTTTGTTCGTGGTGCCGACGTGGCCGTCCGAAAGGCGCTGCCCGGTGCGCAGATCATCAATTTCGGCCACCTGGGCGATGGGAACCTCCACTACAACGTGCTGCTGCCTCTGGATTCTTCTCCCGAAGCATATGCGGCCACGACTGCCAAGCTCAACCGGGTCGTGCATGACATCGTGTCGGTGGCCAACGGAAGCATCAGCGCTGAACACGGCGTGGGCCAGCTACGGCGGGACGAACTGCGGCACTACAAATCCGAGGTCGAGTTCGACCTGATGCTGCGGATCAAGCAGTCCCTGGACCCGAATCACATCATGAACCCCGGCAAGCTGATCTAGCGATCAAGGCCTCAACACGAAGAGCAAGGACACACCTAATGGAACTGGGACTTTCTGGAAAAACTGCACTTGTGCTGGGTGCGGGAGGCGGGCTGGGCGGTGCAATTGCGCGCACCCTGGCTCGCGAAGGCGCGCACGTGGCGATGGCCGATGTCGACCTGGCCGCCGCAAACAGCGTCGCCGAGCAGATCGGCAAGGATGCCCCTTCCGCCCGGACTGCCGTCCTACGATGGGATCTGGCGGACCTGGGTGTCATCGAAGGCAACATTGCGCAGATCGAAAAGGAACTCGGTCCGATTGACATCCTGGTCAACAACACGGGCGGGCCGCCGCCCACGCCCGTGTCCGGCCAGAGCAGCGAGCTTTGGACTTCCCATTTTCAAAGCATGGTGATGTCCGTGATTGCCATCACGGATCGGGTGCTTCCCGGCATGCGCGAGCGCGGGTTCGGCCGCATCATCACAAGCACTTCGTCTGGTGTCGTTGCACCCATCCCGAATCTGGGGTTGTCCAACGCCTTGCGAATGACGCTTCTCGGGTGGTCGAAGACCCTTGCGCGCGAGGTGGGTCGTGACGGCATCACTTGCAATATCGTCCTGCCGGGGCGCGTGGCGACGGCTCGCATCCGTTTCCTGGATGAGCAAAAGGCCAAGCGCGAAGGGCGTTCGGTCGAGGCGGTGTCCGGTGAGAGTACTGCGAGCATCCCTGTCGGCCGCTATGGCGATCCCCAGGAATACGCCGACGTGGTTGCCTTCCTCGCAAGCCGCAACGCCGCCTATGTGACGGGTTCGGTGATCCGGGTGGACGGCGGCCTGCTGGCGAACATCTGATCATGCTGACGCTGCGCACCTCGGCCGCCTCGCCATTCGGGCGCAAGATCCGCATCGCGGTCGAAGTTCTCGGCATGGGTGAGTCCGTGAGGCTGGAGCCCGCGGACACCAGCGATGCTTCTGACAGCCTCCGACAGCAAAACCCGTTGGGAAAGGTTCCGACCCTGGTGCTCCCCGACGGGCAGGCGCTGTTCGACTCGAGGGTCATCATTGAGTACCTCGATGTGGTTGATGGGCGCGGCATCCTGATCCCGCGCACCGAGGATCGGATTCGAGTGCTTCGACATCAGGCCTTGGCCGACGGTCTCCTCGACGCAGCTCTGCTGCAGGTGTACGAAGCCCGATTTCGGCCCGAATCGCATCGCCTCGATTCCTGGCTGGACTACCAACGGGAGAAGGTCGAGCGGGCACTCCTGGCATTCGCAAGCGACATACCCGGCCGACGCTCGACGGGCGTTCACATCGGCGAGATCGCACTCGCTGTGGCGCTGGGGTACCTGGATTTTCGTTTTCAGGGGAAATGGCGCACGACTTATCCAGTTCT
The DNA here is from genome assembly GCF_039541515.1 of Variovorax defluvii. Taxonomy (NCBI): domain Bacteria; kingdom Pseudomonadati; phylum Pseudomonadota; class Betaproteobacteria; order Burkholderiales; family Comamonadaceae; genus Variovorax; species Variovorax defluvii. The sequence continues at coordinate 3,104 of NZ_BAABGJ010000009.1, read as the reverse complement.
GGTGGATTGGTTGCAGGAGTTTGATCGGCGGGTTCCGGCGTTTGGTGGCACCGCGCCGCCGTTGTGAACGCGCCGAGTGGCCGGATGCAAGCCCTCAACCAACCGGCAACGAAGACGCACCAACGATCGATCGACAGGCTGGCCATCTCGCCGAAAGGGTTGGCCATGCCCCGAAATAAGCGCTTTAGTAACGCTCCCGCTTCTGGGGGCACCCCAACCTGCACTTCTCGGAGACTACTCATGCCAATTTGCCTTTTATCCCATTCGGCTCCTCGCTTGCCCACAGGAGCAAGAGCATGAAATCCAAACGTACACTGGGCTTGGCGGTGGCACAGATGGGACCTGTGCATCTTGCGGACTCACGAGATGTAGTGGTCGCTCGAATGATCGAATTGATGCGGGAGGCCAAAGGCAGGGGCGCGGAGATGGTGGTGTATCCAGAGCTCGCGCTCACCACTTTCTTTCCCCGCTACTGGATGGAAGAAGAAGAGGCACAGCGCCGATTCTTCGAGACCACGATGCCCAACCCGCAGGTCCAATCGTTGTTCGATGAGGCTCGCAAGTTGGGGGTAGGGTTCTATGTTGGATACGCCGAGTTGACGCCGGAAGGAATTCCGTACAACACGGCAATCATCGTCGACAAGTCCGGGAAAATAGCTGGGAAGTACCGCAAGATTCATCTGCCTGGCCACACCGACCACAAGACAGATGCACCATTCCAGCATTTGGAGAAGAAATTCTTCAACGTTGGAGACCTGGGCTTCCGCGTGTTTGACACGATGGATGTCAAGTTCGGTATGTGCCTTTGCAATGACCGCCGCTGGCCAGAGACCTATCGCGTCATGGCCTTGCAGAGCGCCGAAGTGGTCGTGCTCGGATACAACACGCCCTCCATCAACATCTACTGGAACGAGCCTGTACATCTGCGTACCACGACGCATCTGGTATCGCTGCAGGCGAACGCCTACCAGAACGGCATATGGGTCGCAGCCGCTGCGAAGTGCGGCTCAGAGGATGGGCACCACATGATTGGAAGTTCGGCGATCGTTGCGCCAACCGGTGAAATCGTAGCTCGGACTGTTTCGGAGGAAGACGAAGTCATCTGCGTCAAGGCCGACCTGTCATTGGGCGAGCATTTTCGCGAGCATGTCTTCAACTTCGCCAAGCACAGGCGTCCGGAGTTCTACGGACTTATCGTTGACAGGGTCGGTGCTGGCGAGCCGTTGGCATGATGCTGACCACCAGCGAGGCACCCCGGCGACTCGGCGTGCTTGGGGGAATGGGGCCCCTTGCGGGTGCGGCGTTTGCCCTGCGCATCGTTCAGCTGACTCCCGCCAGCGCTGATCAGGATCACATCCCTGTCTTGCTCTGCAACGACCCGGCCATTCCCGACAGATCGACGGCGGGTATGGGTGGTGGCCCCAGTCCGCTTCCGGCGATGATCCGAGGCCTCAAGACGCTCGTTGCTGGGCAAGTAGATTGCATTGCGATTCCCTGCAACACGGCACATTTGTGGTTTGATGAGTTGCAGGCAGAGAGTTCTGCACCACTGCTCCATATCGTGGAGTCTGTGATTCAGGATCTCAGGCGCCAAGGGGTAACGAGGGGCAAGGTCGGCATCCTTGGCACGCCGGCGACCATCGCAATGGGTCTGTATCAGCGTCATTTGAGGCTTGCCGGCTACGAGCCGATTGAGCCTTCGCATGACGATGTGCATCGATTGTGCGTACCGGCAATTGCTGCAGTGAAACGCAATGAGGTCGAGCGAGCGTTCGCTCCGGCCAGAGAGAGCATTCAGCATCTTTCCAATCAAGGTGCGAACGCTGTGGTCCTGGGATGTACCGAACTGCCGCTCGCTGTGCCTGCATGTCGGCGCGCCGAGTTCGACGTCCCGCTTACAGATTCGATTGACGCGCTTGCGCGAGCTGCTATTCAGCTTCTGCGTCCAGCGTCTCAGGGGCGATACCGTTGATGTCATTGCGGAAAAGCTCTGCGCGCAGATGGGGCTGTGCCCCTGAGTTCAGGTAGCGGCCGAAGGCAGTAGGCGCAACGCGTCGAGCTACCGACTTCGCCCACCGGGCGCACGAGCTCGGGAGCGCTCCGGCGTCGGCGCACGCTGCTGAGCCTGCCACTGCTCAGCCAGCCGCTGCGCGTCCGTCTGCACCGGCGGCATCTGGGCCGAGAAGCGTTCCACCTGCTCAGCCAAGTCGGCCTGCCCCTGCCGTCGCAGCGTCTGTGCCGTGGATCGCCAGTCATCGGTCACGGCATCACGCGTGCGCTTCAGGGTCTGTTTGCCCTGCTCGATCGAACTGTCCCCGTGTTGGAGCGCTTTCACCATGGCCATCACCTTGTCGCGCATGAAGGTCGACGGCTTCGGCGTGGCGCGCTGGCTGCGCACCATGGCATCCAGTAGCCCGAACGCGCGCATCGCCCGCAGGCGATGGTGGATGGGGTCGCGCTGCGGTCGCTGCACCTGGCCACGGATCTGCCGCGGCGTCGCATTGGCGGCAACGCCCTGCTCTCGCATCAGTTCAGCGAACTGCTCGCGCCAGCGGCGCAGCGTGTCCTTGCGGATGTACAGGCGCTTGCCCGGCTCGAATTCGTGTTCGCACTTGACCACCAGGTGCACATGCGGGTGCGCCTGATCCGTGTGCAGCACCATCGCGTACCGATATTGAAGTGCGAAGTTCTCGCGCGCGAAGATGTGCGCTGCCGCCAGCACCTTCTCCGCCGGCGTGCCGGCCGGCATCGACAGCACGATGTTGTGCGCGAGTTTTGGCCGCGTGTCCTTCTCGCCCTCCGCGGGCTTCGGCCGGTACTGGCTGCGACACTGATCGAACTGCCAGTCCTGCACAATCTCCAGCCCCGCATTCTTGCCTTGAACCTTGAGGCCCTCGTCCGTCTCCAGCGGCAGCTTGCCGTGCCGACCGATGTACTTGAGGTGGGCGCGGACACCGCCGATGTCGCGCCCGCCGCCCGAGACCTTCACCATCACTTCGGGCGTGCGACTGACCGTGCGCTTGATCTGCTGGATCTGCTCCGGACCAAAGCGCAGCGCACCGCCGGGACCGCGCCGGCCATGGCTCACGATGTCCAGTGCCATG
>NZ_BAABGJ010000008.1:0-263764 GCF_039541515.1 Variovorax defluvii | reverse complement strand
CGGGCGCGGGCGCAGGCGCGGGCGCAGGCGCGGGCGCGGGCGCGGGCGCAGGCGCGGGCGCGGGCGCGGGCGCAGGCGCAGGTGCAGGTGCAGGTGCAGGTGCAGATGTCGTCGAGCCTGCAAAGCATGACTTCGCCGTCATTGGTGCGGGGTCCACGCCGAAGAAAGTGCTGGAACAGCTCGCGCTGCCGCTGACCGTCTTGCTGATCCAGCGCGTATCGGCGCCGAAGCTCACCAGGGCGGGGCTGCTCATGTTGAAGCTTCCACCCTCGTTGGCGACCAGCCTGTCGCCGGCGGGGGGCGCATTGCCCGGCGCCACGTTGGCGGCTTGCGGCGCCAGGACCTGGCAGGTCTTCGCCGCTCCAGGCGCTGGATTGGCACCGAAGAACTCGTTGGTGCAGGGGACGGTCCCGGATGCGGTTTTCTGCACCCAGCGGGTGTCGGCACCGTAGCGCACGGTGGTGGAGGTGGGCAGCGTGAAGGTCTGGCCCTGGTCGACCGCCTTGGACCAGTTGGCATCGACCTTCAGGATCTTGGCGACCGAGGGCACGCCCGCGCTGTCGATGACGAACAGCATGTAGTAGCCGATCGGCACCGTGTTCGGTCCTTCGTTGAGCGTGATGTTCACGGTCGAGCTGCCCGACGCCTGCGTGAACGGCAGCTCCAGGAAGCGCTGTTCGAAATTCGTCGAATGTGTGACGGACCCGGTGCGCACCAGCGTCACGCGCTGGATCGCCCGGCCCGAGGCCACGCTCACCCCGAAGCTGGCGCCCAGGTCGACCTTGGCGGGCGCGCTGTTGATCATGGGACGTGCCTGGCGCTGCCCGGTGCTGTCGAAAAGGTAGGGCGGCGAGTAAATCTCGGCATTGAGGTTGACCACCGGGCCCGGCGAACCACCGCCGACGGAGAGCACCGTGGCATCGGGCAGCAGGATCGCCGAGGAGTGATAGAGCCGCGGCTTGGCCGCCGATGCGCCGGTGCTCCAGGCCATGGTCTTCGGGTCCCAGATCAGCGTGGCATAGGCCGTGTCGACCATCACGTTGTCTTCGGAGGATCCGCCGGTCATGGCCACCTTGCCGTCAGCCAGCACGGTCGCCGTGCCCCAGACGCGGTTGGTGCCCGGCCCGGCGATGGGCGTGATGACCGGGGCAGGGCCGTTGACGTCGACCACCATCGCGCCGCCTTCGTCGTCGACCATCATCATCCGGCCGCGGTCGAACAGGGCCCAGGGCAGCATCCAGTCGGTGTTCTTGGGCAGCGTGCCGATGGTGCTCAGCGTCTCGGCCTCGACGTCGAGCTTGTACATGGTGCTGCCGCTGGCGATCACGACCTTGCCGTCGGGCGCCAGGAAGCCGCGCGGGTAGTACCAGTCGGCCGGCCAGTCGGCGATCTTGGAGAGCGTTCGCCAGCCGCTGCCAGGGGTATAGAGCTCCGGGGGCCCGGAGCCGGCACCGGTCCCGTCGATGCCGGCTGCGGTCAGCACCCGGCCATCCGCCAGCGGGAACAGCGAGCCGTACCAGCGCGCGTACTGCATCGGCGTGCCGGACGCCTTGAGCTCCAGCAGCACAGGGTCGAACAGATTGGTGTCGCGCACGCCCAGGTTCGCCTGCGTGCCATTGTTCAGGCCCCGGGTGTCGCCGCCCGCCAGCAACACCTGGCCGGTGGTGGGCAGCACCACCTGCGCATTGCAGAACAGGTCGGTGCGCGTGGCGTGCTGCAGCAGGCTATGGGCGCCGGTCGCCGGGTTCCAGACGTCGTAGTAAAGCTGTGCGCCCTGGTTGCCGTCCGGGTCCGTGCCGTAGCTCATGATCTTGCCGTCGGGCGTGAGGATGGCGTGGATCGCGTTGAGGGGCCAGCTGGTGGCGGCGGACCATTCGCCTTCGACGGCGGGATTGGCCTTGCTGCCCGTCTGCAAGCGCGGTTTCCTGCCCTTGGGCCCATCGCCCCGGTCGATCGGCGCGGGCACGTCCCGCTCGCGGGCGCGCTCGCGTTCGATGTCGGCCAGCGTGCGCACGGCGCGGCGGATCTTGGGCTTGCCGGAAGCGCTGGTATCGGCATTGGCTTCACGCGTACCGGTGGCGCCAGTGCCGCCCGTGTTGCCGGTACTGCCGGTGTTAGATCCGCCAGATGCCCTCGGCGCAGTCGTGGCGCCGGTGGCCGCCGCGGAGCCCGTGGCGGAGAGGCCCGTGCCGCTCGCCCCGCTCCCTTCCCCCCCGCCGCCACAAGCGGATATCAATGCCGCGACGGCGATGGCGACGAGGGTGGGGCGAAGGGTGCAAGAGCGGGGCGAGAGCATGGGCTTTGGGTGGTGAATTCCTGAATACTTTGGTCTTATAGATTCACAGGCGGTAACGTCCTTGTCGGACACGGCCTTCATCGGCCGTCCCGCTGTTGCAGCGGCGCCACGTGCCATGCGCCTTGGAGGCGCCTGGGAACCGGCACCAGGGGCCAGTTACTGACCGGTGCCATCCGTCGGGTGGCTTCATCACTGATCAGGACGCGCCATGCAAACGACACCACAGACCGAAGACCCCGTGAGCCCGCTCTCACTCTATGCATCAGCCATGCACGAACTCGCGGGCTTGATCGGCCTTGAACCCGCCGAAATCCTGAAGACCGGAAGCGTCGAAGCGGATGGCGTGCGCTTCTACTTTCAGGACCATACGGACGGCGAGGCCCCGGCACTCGGCGTCCTGGCGGAAATCGGCGAGATTCCCGCGGATGGCGAGGCGGACATCCATCGCCAGCTTCTCGAGGCCAATTCGCACCTCTCCCCGCAGGCGGGTGCCTATGCGCTGGTCCCCGGCACGAACCGCGCGGCGCTGCGCATGCATGTGCAGGTCGAGGAGGGGGCTTCCAACGGAGAGCGCCTGCTGAATGTCTTGAAGGAGCACCTGGCCACTTGCACGGCGGTTCGTCAACTGGGCACTCAGCCGGACTTCGAGTCCGGGACGAGCACGATCAATCTGGCCTTGGCTTGAGAGGAGACGCCATGAACGCTATTTCGCAGCAGCAGGCTCGGTTCAGTTCATTCCAGTCCGTGACCGTCGCATCCGCAGTGAGGTCCGAGAAGCTGACGATAACGCAGAGCGTGCATGCCGGTTTCACGTTGGGCGCGCCACTTCCCGCGCGCACAGCCTACGGGAAGGGCTTCATCCTGGGGTTTGTCGAATACAGGTCGACGACAGTCGTCCGGCAGACGGTAGAGCATTCTTTCTCCGTCTCTGCGCCTCTGCCTCGGACCAAGAACCCGGTTCAAGAGCTTCGGGAGAAAGGCCAACAGGATCCCTCCATGGCCATGCTCTACAGCCGAAAGACGACAACGACCTATCAGGTCACTGAAATCGCGGTGTTCTACTGCGTCGTCCTCCTGGGCCAAGCAGTCAAGCGCTCCGTGCCGCCCCCTCCAAAGCCGCTGCCTGCGCAACCGCCGAAGCAACTGCCAGCGGGCCATGTGCCTGCCGTTCGTGCAACACCTTCCTTCAAGCCGACGCCGGAACCCGTCAGCGGGCCCGCTGCGGCAACGGGGTCGTTGAATCCAGTGGGACCGGCGAAGGCCTCGGGGCAGTCGAACTGGGAGTACCTCCCAGGCGTCACGCCAAAAAAGGCTCGCTACGAGCTTTGGGGCATGGAAAACAGCAACAGGATGCGGCCTGTCGAGTTCTCCCTAACGGGCTCCCCGAATACGGTACGCAAGGTCACTCCTCGGGAACTTGCCCGGGACGGCTTGTCCTTTTCCGCCGTGAACGAAAACAACGCGGTGGAATCGATCCCGCTCGACAAAGTGAGCAGCTTCAGGGTTCTCAACGCGTAGGCGGCAGGATCACCGGCGGCGGAGGCGGCGAGGGCATCGTCGGCGCTGTCGGTGTGAAAGGCGGCGTCTGCACCGGCGGGACCGGCGGTATGGCAACGGGCGCGCGCGGCGGCCGCCCGGCAGCAGCAGGGTCCGGGGCCATCGATTGCGGCGGCGTGGCGGTCATGTCCACAGCCGGCCGGCCGTCGGTGGCGAGGGTGCCGTTGATCGCGCGCAGGTCGTCAGGCGTCAGCGTGCCGTTGGCCTGGCGCAGTTTCAGGTTGCCCAGCAGGACGTTGTAGCGCGCCACCGCCAGATCGCGCTTGGTCTGGTACAGCTGGCTCTGCGAGTTCAGCACATCGATATTGATGCGCACGCCCACCTGGTAGCCCAGGCGGTTGGCATCCAGCGCGCTCTGGCTGGAGGCCTCGGCGGCTTCCAGTGCCTTCACCTGGCCCGCGCCCGACACCAGCCCAAGATAGGCCGCGCGGGTCGCCTGCGTCACGCTGCGGCGGGTGGATTCGAGCACCGAGCGCGACTGCTCCTCCAGCGCCAGCGTTTCCTTCACGCGGTTCTCGATCGCGAAGCCGGCGAACAGCGGCATGCTGAAGTTCACGCCGATGGTGGCTGCATTGATGCGCGAGCGGCCGGTGGTAGTGCTGGTGCCCTGCGGGTTGTTCGTGATGTTGTAGCCCAGGTTGGCGTCGACGGTGGGCTTGTGGCCGGCCTGGGCTTTCTGCACTTCCAGCGAGGCCACGTCCAGGCCGAGGCGCGCCTGGCGGATCGAGGGGCTCACATCCTCGGCCTGCCTGACCCAGGCATTCATGTCCGCCGGCATCACCTCGGGCAGCCGCACCGGCGCGGCCAGCGCCACCGGTACGCTGCCGGGGCGGCCGACGAGCTGGTCGAGCGCGATCCTCTTGACCTGCAGATCGTTCTCGGCCGCGATCTCCTGCGAGATCACCAGGTCGTAGCGCGCCTGCGCCTCGCGGCTGTCGGTGATGGTCGAGGTGCCGACCTCGAAGTTGCGCTTGGCAGCCGCCAGTTGCTCGGCCGTCGCGGCCTTCTGGGCCCGCACCAGCGACAGCGTGTCCTGCGCCGCCAGCACGTCGAAGTAAGCCTGGCTGACCCGCACCACCAGGTCCTGGTCGGCGATGGTCAGCACCGCCTGGGCGATGTCCGCCTGGTACTTGCTCTGCTCGTAGGTGGCCCAGTTGGCGGGGCGGTACAGCGGCTGCGTGGCGTTGATGCCGACGCTCTGCGTGTTGAAGCCGCGCGAGGCGTCGCCCGCGGGCGTGTGCACGTCGAGCTCGGTGCGCGAGGCGCCGGCCGACAGTCCCACCGAGGGCAGGATACCGGCGCGGGCCTGCGCGGCGCGGGCCAGCGTGGCGTCGTACTGTGCGCGGGCCGCCTGGTAGGTTGCGTCGTAGCCGCGTGCCGCTTCATAGAGCTCGATCAGGCTCTGGCCATGGGCCGGCAGTGCGATCGCGGCGGCGAGGGCCGCCGTGAGGGGAAGAAGCCGGTGCACGGGCATGAAGCGTCCTTGGTCTTTCTGTCTGTCTGGTGGCGCTAGTCCACTAAAACACTGAAATCGACTGGTGCAGTCCACCCGATACGGGCGCGCTGCGGCGTTGCAAATGCTCGCGATACCGGCGGGTATCGCTGCGCTTTGCGCCTTGCATCGCATCCCGTCTCGGGCGGCCCTCACCAGTCATTTCAATATTTCAGTGGACTAATAGCGTGGAACGGAAGGATCGTGCTGGACCGACCACGCGTCGATGCCGCCGGCGACGTTCGCCACCTCGGCAAAGCCGTTCTGTTCGAGGAAGAGGGCGACGCGCTGGCTGCGCGCGCCGTGGTGGCACATGCAGGCGATGCGCCGGGCGGGGTCGAGTTCGGCCAGGCGTGCCGGGATCTCGTTCATCGGGATCGCGACCAGGGCGAAGCCCTGGGGCGCCACGCTCGCGGTCTGCAGTTCCCAGGGCTCGCGCACGTCCAGCAGGACCGGCTGCGCGGCGGTGTCGAGGGCGAACCAGTCGGCCAGCCGGGCCGGAGGGACTTGGTCGATCATGGGATGGCAGGCCCTAGAAGTTGAAGCGCGAAGGCGCCGGGAAGTTGAGCAGGCGCGGCGCGACGGTGTCCCAGGGCTGCAGGATGTCCCACTTGCCTTCGCCCACGCGGGTGACGAAGTGGGCGCGCATCATGGGCTCGTCGCCGACGATCGCGGCGAGCCGGCCGCCCATCTTGAGCGAACCCATCAGGCCTTGCGGCAGGCGCGCGACCGAGCCGCTGAGCACGATCACGTCGAAGGTCGGGCCGCTGGGCAGCGGCACGGCGCCGTCTCCGTGGCGCACTTCCACGTTGTTCACGCCGTTGCGGCGCAGGTTCTCGGCAGCCAGGGTGGCGAGGCCGGCGTCGATCTCCAGGGTCAGCACCTGGGCCGCGCGGTGCGCCAGCAGCGCGGCCATGAAGCCCGAGCCGGTGCCGATCTCGAGCACGGTCTCGTGCTTCCGGACGTGCAGGTCCTGCAGCATGCGGGCCTCGACCTTGGGGGAGAGCATCACCTGGCCGGGCTCCTTGTGCTTGGCGCCTTCGAGCGGGATCTCCATGTCGAAGAAGGCCAGCCCGCGGTGGGCACGGGGCACGTAATCCTCGCGGCGGATCTGCGAGAGCAGGTCGAGGATCTCGAGGTCCAGCACATCCCAGGGACGGATCTGCTGCTCGATCATGTTGAAGCGCAGGCGCTCCAGGTCGGGGTTGGCGGTCATGGTGGTTCCTCGTGTTCGTGTGTACGTGTGCGGGAGGCGGGATCAGGACAAACCTTCAATTTTAGGCGGCGTGTGTGACGCGCCGCCCTCGGGCCGTGGCTGGCGCTCGCCGCGCCAACGGCGCCTGGCCCACTCGGCCAGGTCGTCCATGTAGCAATAGACCACCGGGACCACCACCAGGGTCAGCAGCGACGAGGTGATCACGCCGCCGATCACTGCCTGGCCCATGGGCGCGCGCTGCTCCGAGCCTTCGCTGAGCGCGAAGGCCAGCGGCACCATGCCGAAGATCATGGCCAGCGTGGTCATGAGGATGGGGCGCAACCGCACGCGCGCCGCCAGCAGCAGGGCCTCGGCACGCGGCAGGCCAGGCGCGGTGCTGCCGTCCGGCTGCAGCACGGGCTCCCGCGCGCGGATGGCGAAGTCCACCAGCAGGATCGCGTTCTTGGTCACCAGGCCCATCAGCATCACGATCCCGATGATCGAGAACATGGACAACGTGGAGCCGAAGCCCATCAGCGCCAGCACCACGCCGATCAGCGTGAGCGGCAGTGCCGTCATCAGCGCCAGCGGCTGCAGGAAGCTCTTGAACTGGCTGGCCAGGATCATGTAGATGAAGATGATCGCCAGCGCCAGGGCCGAGACGGCGTAGCCGAAGGACTCCTGCATGTTCTTGGTCGAGCCGCTGAACTGCCAGGCGTAGCCGGGCGGGAAGGCGATGCCGGCGAGGGCGGTGCGGATGTCGGCCGACACCTCGCCGGCCGAGCGATTGGCGACGTTGGCGTTGATGCTCACCTCGCGCGCCAGCGCGCGGCGATTGATCTGGTTGGGCCCCGTGCTCTCGCGCACCTCGGCCACCTGCTGCAGGCGCACGATGCGGCTGGAGCCGTCGGCGTTGGCGCCCATGGTGGTGCTGACGAAGGGCAGGCGGGCCAGGTCGGCGGGCGAGTTGCGCACTTCGGGCGCCAGGCGCACGTTGACGTCGTAGGTCTGGTCGTCGGGCGCGCGCCAGTTGCCGACGGTGGTGCCGGCCACGAGCGTGCGCAGCGCCGTCGCGATGGGCGCCACGCCCAGGCCCAGGTCGGAGGCGGCGTCGCGCCGCACCACGACGTTCACCGTGGGCTTGTTGGGCTTCTGGCTGGAGTCCAGGTCCACCAGGCCGGGGATGGGGCGGATCGCCTCCATCACCCGCTGCGAGAGCCGCTCCAGCTCCTGCAGGTCGGGGCCCTGCAGCGAGAACTCGATGGCCTTGTTGCCGCCCACCGAATCGCGCAGGCCCACGTGGGTGACGGTGATGCCGGGGACCGTGCGCAGTCGCTCGCGCAGCACGGTGGACATCTGGTCCACGCTGCGGCTGCGCTGGTGGCGATCGACCAGGCGCACGTAGATGCTCGCGTAGATCTTGCCCTGGGCGTCGCCGGTGTTGATGGTGCTGAGCGTGTAGCGCACCTCGGGCATCTCGCGCAGGATGCCTTCGACCTGCCGCGCCCTGGCCTCGGTCACCTCCAGCGAGGAGCCGACCGGCGTGTAGAAGCTGATGTTGGTTTCGGAGTAGTCGGCCTTGGGCACGAACTCGCTGCCCAGCAGCGGGACCATGACGACGCTCGCGACGAAGATGCCGATGGCGGTGAGCACCGTCGCAAGCTTGTGGGCGAGCGACCAGCGCAGGATGGCCTGGTAGCCCTCGCCGAGGCGGTCCGTGGCGCGGTCGAACCAGCCCGTGACGCGGCCGATGGTGCGGTCGTAGAGGCCGGTGGGCGCCTTGCGTTCGCCGTGCGCATGGATGGACGGGTCGTGCCACACGCTGGAGAGCATCGGGTCCAGCGTGAAGCTCACGAACATCGAGATCAGCACCGCTGCCACGATGGTGATGCCGAACTCGTGGAAGAACTTGCCGATGATGCCTTCCATGAATCCGATGGGCAGGAACACCGCGACGATGGACAGCGTGGTGGCCAGCACCGCCAGGCCGATCTCCTGCGTGCCGTCCAGCGCCGCGGCGTAGGGCGCCTTGCCCATCTGCACGTGGCGCACGATGTTCTCGCGCACCACGATCGCGTCGTCGATCAGGAGGCCCACGCACAGCGACAGCGCCATCAGCGTCACCATGTTGATGGTGAAGCCGAACATGGCCATGAACCAGAAGGTGCCGATCAGCGCGATCGGCAGCGTGAGCCCTGTGATGACGGTCGAGCGCCAGGAGTTGAGAAACAGGAAGACGATCAGCACCGTGAGCAGGGCTCCCTCGATGAGGGTCTGCCGCACGTTGTCCACCGCGACGCGGATCGGCCGCGAGGCGTCGCCGATGGGCTCCAGCTTCACGCCGGGCGGCAGCTGCGGCGCGATGTCCACCAGCGCCTTGCGCAGGCCGTCCACCACCTGGATGGTGTTCTCGTCCTGCGCCTTCTGCACCGACAGCAGCAGGGTGCGCTGGCCGTTGTAGAGGGCCAGACTCTCGAGTTCCTGTGCGCCGTCCCGCACGCTCGCCACCTGGTCGATGCGGATCGGCGCGCCGCCCTTGCGCGCGAGGATGATGCGGCCGAAGTCCTCCGGCCGCGCCATGCGGGCGTCGATCTGCACCACCCGCTCCTGCTCCATCGAGCGCACCGCGCCCACGGGCAGGGCCTGGTTCTCGGCGCGCACCGCCTCCACCACCTGCTGGGCGCTGACGCCGAAGGCCTCCATCGCCTGCGGGTCGAGGTAGATGTTGATCTCGCGCTTGGTGCCGCCCACCAGGGTGACGGAGCCGACGCCGCGCACGTTCTCCAGGCGCTTCTTCAGCACCTGGTCGGCCCAGTTGGTGAGCTCCACGGCCGTGGGCTGCGTGCCCTTCGCACCGTCGGGCAGCACCGCCACCGACCACACCGGTCGCGAAGCCGGATCGAAGCGCAGCACGCGCGGCTCCTTGACCTCGTCGCGGAAAAGGGGCCGCACCGCCGCCACCTTCTCGCGCACATCGTCGGCGGCCTTGCGCCCGTCCACGTAGAGCTGGAATTCGATGATCACCACCGACTGCCCCTCGTAGCTGCGCGAGGTGAGGGCGTTGATGCCGGCGATGGCGTTGACGCCTTCCTCCACCTTCTTGGTCACCTCGCTCTCGACGATCTCGGGCGAGGCGCCGGGGTATTCGGTGATCACCACCACCACCGGGAAGTCGATGTTTGGAAACTGGTCCACCGCCAGCCGCTGGTAGGAGAACAGGCCCAGCACCACCAGCGCGAGCATCAGCATGGTCGCGAAGACCGGGTTCTTCAGGCTGACGCGGGTGAACCACATGGCGGGCCGCGGGCTTCAGGGGGCGACAGGCGCCGTGAGCTTGACCGCGGTGCCTTCGCGCAGCTGGCCCACCGTGCCGGCCACGACCGGCGCGCCTTCGTCGACGCCCTGCACCGCGATCAGCGTCTGGCCGCCGACCTGGCCGCGCGGCCCGGTCTGGACGGGGCGGTGCACGATGCGGCCTTCGATCACCACCTGCACGTAGGGCGCCGGCTTGTCGATGCGAACCGCCGACAGTGGCAGCGCCACCGCCTCGGCCTCGCCGACCGCCAGGGTGCCCTGCGCGAAAAGGCCCTGGCGGAAGCCGGTGCTGCGGTCCAGCCGCAGGTACACCAGCACGCTGCGGCTGCCGGCCTGCGCGCTGGGATTCACGCGCACCACGGTCGCATCGACCTGGTGCGCAGCGGCGGAGGGATCGAGCAGGCCGCTGCCTTCCACCCGCAGCGTTGCGCGCTGGCCCACGCGCACCGCGACCGAGTCGGCGGCCGAGAGCGTCGCCTCGACTTCGAGGCGGCCGAGGTCCACCACCTCGATCACCCGGGCATCGACCGAGACGCGCTCGCCGCTCTGCGCCAGGCGCTGCGCCACCTGCCCGTCGATCGGGCTGGTGAGCACGGTGTCGTGCAGCGACTTGCGCGCCATCTCCACCGCCGCCAGGGCGGCGCGGTGGGTGGCGCGGGCTGCATTGAGGTTGGACAGGGAGGTCTCCAGTGCGGTGCGCGAGATGAAGCCCTGGTCGACCAGGGCCTTGTTGTTGTCGTAAGTGCGCTGCGCCACCTCGGCCTGCGCGCTGGCGCTGTCTGCCTGCTCCTGCGCCTGGCGCACGCGGGACTGGTATTCGAGGGGCTCGATGCGCGCGATCACCTGGCCGGCCTTGACCGCGTCGCCCTCGCGCACCGTGAGGCCGGTCAGCTCGCCGGCCACGCGGGCCTTGACCAGGGCCCAGTCCACCGCCCTCAGCGTGCCCGACACCGGGAGGGTCTGCGCCAGCGTGCGCCGGGCCGGGCGGACCACGTCGGCCGGGGCCAGCTGGATCACGGTTTCGGCCGGTGCCGCCGCGGCGGCGGCCTGCTTCGCACGGCGCGCCTCGACGGCACGCAGTCCGCCGGCGACCAGCAGCACCAGCAGCACGGCCGCGACGCTCCAGGCAGAGATGCGCTTCATGCGGCCGCCTCCTGTGGCTTGCTCAGGCCGTGCAGCACCGTCTCGGCCTGGATCGCGAGGTAGGTCTCGGGATCGATGTGGGCGTCCGCGTCCACGCAGACCATGGCCGAGTGCTTCCACAGCATCAGGAAATTCATCGGTGCGATCACCGCGTAGATGGCATGGTCGACGTCCACCGGTCCGAATTCGCCGCTGTCGATGCCGCGCTGGATGATGCGCCGCAGGAGCGCGTGCCCCGGCCGCACCACCTCCTCGCGATAAAACTGGGCCAGTTCGGGGAAGTTGCTGCCCTCGCTGAGCATCAGCTTGGTCAGGCCCGAGGCCTTGGTGGAGCCCACGCGCTCCCACCAGATGCGCATGCAATAGCGAAGCATGTCCGAGGTGCTCCCCTCGAAGGCCTCGAACTCGGCATTCCATTCGGTGAAGCGGCCGGCGAGGTTCTCGATCACAACCGCCTTGAAAAGCTCTTCCTTGCTCGGAAAGTAGAGGAAGAGCGTGCCCTTGGAGACGCCGGCGCGGGCCGCCACCTCCTCGGCCCGCGTGGCGGCGAAGCCTTTGGCCACGAACAGGTCCAGCGCCGCCTCCAGCAACTCCCCGGGCCGCGCTTCCTTGCGGCGCGCGCGCTTGGCGCGTTCGGGGAAGAGCTTGTCGCTGAGGAAGCGGGGAGCGGGCATCGACTACTTAATGACTGGCGGGTTAGTAATGTAGTGAGCCCACTCCTTCGCGTCAAGCCGCCACAATGCGGGGTTTGTTCATTCGTGCCGCTGGAGCCCGTCCATGACATCACCGCAAACCGAAACCATCGTCCTGGGCGGTGGCTGCTTCTGGTGCACCGAGGCCGTCTTCGACAGGGTGCAGGGCGTGCTCGACGTGGAGTCGGGCTACAGCAACGGCGAGACGGTCAACCCCAGCTACGAGCAGGTCTGCACCGGCCGCACCGGCCATGCCGAGGTCGTGAAGCTGGTCTTCGACCCCGCGCAGATCTCGCTGCGCGAGATCCTCGAGATCTTCTTCGTGGTGCATGACCCCACCACCCTCAACCGCCAGGGCAACGACGTGGGCACCCAGTACCGCAGCGGCATCTACTACCTGGACGACGCGCAGAAGCAGGTGGCCGAACAGGTCATCGCCGATATCGGCGCCAGCAAGACCTACCGCGCGCCGGTGGTGACGGAGGTGAAGCCGCTGTCGAACTACTCTGCGGCCGAGGCTTACCACCAGGACTACTTCGCCAACAACCCGAACCAGGGCTACTGCGCCTTCGTGGTCGGGCCCAAGGTCGAGAAGTTCCAGAAGACCTTCGCCTCGAAGCTCAAGAAGAGCTGAGCGATGCGTTTCGCCCGCCGTCCGAGCCACGCCCGCGCACTGCTGTGCGTGCTGGCGCTCGCGCTGTGGCTGGCGACCACGCTGGGGCTGATGCACCGCACGCTGCATGGGCATGCGCTTTCGCATGCGCCAGCCGCCGCGGCGGGGCAAAGTGAAACGGGCCATCCTGTTCATGGCCTGTCAGCGCTTTTCGGCGGCCATGGCAGCGACGCCGACTGCCGGCTCTACGACCAGCTCTCCCACGGCCCGGCCGCGCTCTGCGTGCCGGCGTTGATGCTGCCGGTGCAGTTGCCGGCCGCCACCTTCTTGTTCCTCCTGGGCGAGGCACTCGCCCGCTGGGTCGCGCTGTTCGACGCGCGTGGCCCGCCTCCCGCTCGCTGAATCCCCTCCCGGACCGCGCTGCGGTGCCCCGCTCTTGCGGGACGCGGCCGGCTTCTTGTCGATTCAACGAGTGCCTCCTCATGTCTTCTTCATTCGCGCGCAACGCCGTGGGCGTCGCCGTTCTTTCCTTCTTGTCCTGCGCCGCCTGGGCGCAATCCGACGCGGCGGCGCCTGCCGGCTCGCTGCAGGAAGTCACGGTCACCGGCAACCCGCTGGGGGCCACCGGACTGATCGCGCCCACCACGGCCGTGTCCGGCGACGCCTTGCTGCTGCGCAGCCAGCCCACGTTGGGCGAAACCCTGAACACGCTGCCGGGCGTGGGCAGCACCTACTTCGGCCCCAACGCCAGCCGGCCCACCATCCGCGGCCTGGACGGCGACCGCATCCGCATCCTGCAGAACGGCGGCGCGGCCCCCGATGCCTCGGCCCTCAGCGACGACCACGCGGTGCCGGTCGATGCGCTGGTGACCGAGCGCATCGAGGTGCTGCGCGGACCCTCCGCCCTGCAATACGGCGGCAGCGCCGTCGGCGGGGTGGTCAACGTGATCGACAACCGCATTCCCAGCGAAGCGCTCGACGGCTTCGGCGGCCGCATCGATGCCGGCTGGGCCAGCGGCAGCCGCGAGAAAAGCGGCGGGGCGGTGCTCGAAGGCGGCAACGACCGCTACGCGCTGCACGTCGATGCCTTCAGCCGCGACGCGGACGACGCGCGCGTGCCGATCGAGCTGGGCTGCGAGAACCCGAAGCGTCCGGGCCCGGCGCGCAGGATCTGCAACTCGGCCAACCGGGCCGACGGCGGCGCCATCGGCGGCAGCCTGTTCTTCGACCAGGGCTGGATCGGCGCCTCGGTCAGCAGCTACCGCAGCAAGTACGGCACGGTGGCGGAGGACGACGTCAGCATCGACATGAAGTCCGACCGCTATGCGCTGGAAGGCGAGTGGCGACCTGGCGGTTTCGTCAGCAGCATCCGTGGCAAGTTCGGCTACACCAACTACCGCCACACCGAGTTCGAGGGCCAGGCGCCCGGAACCACCTTCGCCAACAGAAGCCACGACTTCCGCCTCGAAGCGCGTCACCGCAAGATCGGCAAGCTGGAAGGCCTGATCGGCTTCACCCGCGAGACCGGGGCTTTCTCTGCCGATGGCGAGGAGGCCTTCGCGCCGCACAGCCGCACGCGCTCGACCGCACTGTTCGTGCACGAAGAGTGGGGCATGCCCTGGGGCCGGCTGAGCTTCGGCGCGCGCACCGAGCGCGTGACGGTGCGCTCGCTGGGTTCGCCCGATCCGGCCGTGACGCGCTTCGCAGTCGGCGAGCGCAGCTTCAACCCGCGCAGCGCCGCGCTGGGCGCGCTGGTGGACCTGAACCCGCAATGGCAGCTGAGCTCCAACCTGGCCTACACCGAGCGCGCGCCCAAGGACTACGAACTGTTCGCCAACGGCCCGCACGTGGCGACCGCAGCGTGGGAGCTTGGCGATCCGAACCTGCAGAAGGAGCGGTCGGTGGGCTTCGACCTCGGCGCTCAGTGGAAGTCGGGCGCCAACACGGCCCGGGTCAACGCCTACGTCACACGCTTTCGCAATTACATCGGGCTGACGGCCTCGGGCAACGTGCGGGACGAGGAGGGCAATCTGAACCCTGCCCCGGTCGAGACCGAGGAAGGCCTGGTCTTCCCCGACGTGATGGACGAGTACGTCTACCGCGGCGTGCGCGCCCGCTTCACCGGCATCGAGGCCAGCGGCAACCTGCGCCTGCTGGGCATCGACGGCTTCGGCAAGGCGGCCGACGGTTCCACGCTGGATCTGCAGTGGCGCGGCGACCTCGTGCGTGCGAAGAACACCGACACCGGCGAGCCGCTGCCGCGCATTTCGCCGGCGCGCGTGGGCGCCACGCTGGTGTACGGAAACGGTCCCTGGACGGCGCGCCTGGGCTTCGACCACTACGCGGCCCAGCGGCGCGTGCCCGCCACCGGTGCGCGTGCCACCGATGGCTACACCTTGTGGAACGCGGCGCTCACCTACCGCATGAAGGTGCAGCGCGCCAGCCTCACCTGGTACGCGCGCATCGACAACGCGACCAACAAGCTGGCCTACAGCGCGACCTCGATCCTCACCACCACCGCTTTCCCGAACGGGCCGCTGCCGGGGCGCAGCGTGAAGGTGGGGCTGAGAGTCAACTTCTGAGGCTCAGCGCGGCGCGTCGCCCTTGCGGTACTCGGCCGTGAGTTCGTCGAGCCGCTGCTTGAGCGCGGGATCGAGCGCATAGCCGGCCGCCGCGATCGTGGCATCCAGCTGATCCGGCCGGCTGGCACCCAGCAGCGGCGCGGTGATCAGCGGATTGGCCATCACCCAGGCCACCGCGAGCGTCGTGAGCGGCACGCCGGCCTCGTCGGCCAGCGCGTGCAGCTTCGCGACCGTGGCGAAGCTGCGTTCGTTCCAGTAGCGGTCCTGGTACATCGAGCCCGCGGTGCCGAGCGTGAAGCGGGTGTTGTCCGCCAGCTTCGTGTCGGGCTTGTACTTGCCGGTGAGCAGCCCGCCCGCGAGCGGGTTGTAGGGGATCACGCCCAGTCCCTCCTCGCCGGCCAGCGGCAGCAGCTCGCGCTCGATCTCGCGGAACAGCAGGCTGTAGCGCGGCTGCACGCACACGATGCCGGTGAGGCGGTGCAGTTCGGCACGGCCGATGGCGCGCGCCAGACGGTAGGCCAGGAAATTCGAGACGCCGATGTAGCGCGCGCGGCCCGAGCGGACGATCACGTCCAGCGCCTCCAGGCTTTCGTCCAGCGGCGTCGTGCGGTCGTCGCTGTGCAACTGGTACAGGTCGACGTAATCGGTCTGCAGGCGCGCGAGCGAGGCGTCGATGGCATCGAGCAGATGCTTGCGCGAGGCCCCCTGGTCCCATGGGTTCGGGCCGACCTTGCCGACCGCCTTGGTGGCGATGATGAAGCGGCGCCGGGCGCCCGGGCCCTTGGACGTCAGCCAGCGGCCGATGATCTCCTCGGTGCGCCCGGTGATCTCGACCGTGCCGCCGAGCGGGTACACGTCGGCGGTATCGAGGAAGTTGATGCCGGCCTCGGTGGCCTTGTCGAGAATCTGCCCCGACACCGTCTCGTCGGTCTGCAGCCCGAAGGTCATGGTGCCGAGGGCGAGGCGCGAGACGACGAGGCCGGTGCGGCCGAGGCGGGTGGTGGGGATGCTCATGGGGAAGGGTCCTGCTGGCGATGAGAGGGAGGGGAGGGGCCGGGCCATCATAGACATCAGCGATCCAGCGTGCAGCACGGCGGCTTGTATGCTCGGCGCGGTGAACTCATCGGTCCTGTCGTCCCTGCTTCCCGTGGTCCTGTTGATCGGCGCGGGGTTCTTCGCGGGGCGGCGGGGCTGGGTCACCGGCGGCGCCATCCGCGACCTGTCGAACCTGATCTTCCTGCTGCTCGCGCCGGCCCTGCTGTTCCGAACCATGAGCACCGTGCGCGTGGAGCAACTGCGGCTGGGCCCGGTGGCGGCCTACTTCCTCGCGGCGGGCTTGATCTTCACGGCCACGCTGCTGGTGCGCGGCTTCAACCGCACCTCTGCCGTGATCGCGCTGGCCAACACCTTCAGCAACACGGTGATGATCGGCATCGCGCTGATCGGCCTGGCCTACGGGCCCGAGGGCACGGTGGTGCTGCTGACCTTGATCTCGCTGCATTCGCTGGTGCTGCTGACCAGCGCCACCCTGGTGCTGGAGCTGGCCGTGGCGCATGAGCAGGCGCGCCAGCCGGGCGGTGAGCGCACGCCGATCCTGCGCACCCTGGGCAAGGCCTTCTACAACGCCATCGTGCACCCGGTGCCGCTGCCGATCGTCTGCGGCCTGTTGTTCGCGCAGACCGGCCTCACCCTGCCCGAGGCGATCGACAAGCCCATCGCCTGGCTGGGCCAGGCCTTCGGCCCGATCGCGCTGGTGATGGTGGGCATCACCCTGGCCGCCACGCCCATCGGCCACCAGTGGCGCGCGGCGCTGGTGCAGGCGCTGATCAAGAACCTCGTCCACCCGCTGCTGGTGGCGGTGCTCGGCTGGCTGCTGGGCCTGCGCGGCCTGCCGCTGCAGGTGATGGTGGTGGCGGCTGCGCTGCCGATCGGCGCCAACGTGTTCCTCTTCTCGCAGCGCTACCGGACGGCCGAGGAACTGGTCACGGCCAGCGTTGCGGTGTCGACGGTGCTGGCGGTCTTCACTGTGTCGGTCGTGATGGCGCTGGCGAGTGGCCTCTAGCGTGCGTACTCGCTGAACGGGTCGAGCAGGGGCATCCGTGCCGCCCGAGTGTTCATTTCATTTCCCCATCGCCTACTGGCCAAATTCAGGTTCTTCAAGGCGCCAGCCGCTCGCGCACCCAGTCCCCGTCTTCCAGCCGATAGCGCAGCCGGTCATGCAGCCGGCTCTTGCGCCCCTGCCAGAACTCCCAGCGGTCGGGCACCAGTCTGAAGCCGCCCCAGTGCGGCGGCCGCGGCGGGGAGAGCAGGTGCCTGGCGGCCTGCACGGCGGCGTTCTTCACCAGCACGTCGCGTCCGCTGATGACCTCGCTCTGCGGGCTGGCCCAGGCACCGATGCGGGAATCCAGCGGGCGGCTGGCGAAGTAGGCGTCGCTCTCGGCGTCTTCGACCTTGGCGACGCGGCCCTCGATGCGGACCACGCGCTCCAGCTCGACCCAGTGGAACTGCAGCGCGGCCCACGGATTGCCGGCCAGCTCCCGGCCCTTGCGGCTGTTGTAGTTGGTGTACCAGACGATGCCGCGTGCGTCGTAGCCCTTGATCAGCACGATGCGGGTCGAGGGCCGCAGGTCGCCGCCGACCGTGGCCAGGGTCATGGCGTTGGGTTCGGGCAGCTGGGCATCGATGGCTTCGGAGAGCCAGCGTTCGAACTGCATCAGGGGGTCGGGTGCGCTGCTGGCCTCGTCCAGCTCGGCGCGCTCGTAGCTCTTGCGCAGCGCGGCCAGGTCGTCGGGGGAGATCGTCATGGCCGCATTGTTGCCCAAGCGCCTCGTGGTCGATGCAGGGTCGATGCACAGGTGATGCATGGATACTGCACGCATGCCGAAGCAACTCCCCACCGTGATCGTGCTGGCCTCCGGACGTGGAGAGCGCTTCCGCGCCGCGGGCGGCAGCGGCTTCAAGCTGCATGCCTTGCTGGCGGGCCGCCCAGTGCTGGAGCACACGCTGGCCGCGGTGCGCGCGAGCGGCCTGCCGTGGCACCTGGAGGATGCCGGCCATCCCGGCATGGGCGATTCGATCGCCGCCGCGGTGCGCGCCACCGCCGACGCCGCAGGGTGGCTGGTGCTGCCGGCCGACCTGCCCCTGGTGCTGCCCTCGACCCTGCAAGCGGTGGCCGAGGCGCTGGGCGGTCCTGTCCAGGCCGCTCAGCCGCATCACCGGGGACAACCGGGGCATCCGGTCGGCTTCGCGGCAGGCTGCGGGCCACGCCTCGCGGCCCTGGCCGGCCCTCAGGGCGCAGCACCCGTGCTGCGCGCACTGCGCGAAGCCGGCGCCGTGGCCGAGGTGGAGGTGGACGACATCGGCATCCTCACCGACATCGACACGCCCGCGCAGCTCGCCCAGGCCGACGCGCTGCTGGCCGCGCGCCGGGGGACCGGCGCCGGGTGATCAGCGGCGCGTGATCAGCCCGCAGGCGATGCGCGGCCCCGAATTGCCGGCCGGCTGCGAGGTGAAGTCGTCGCGGTCGCGGTGCACGACCAGCGCACGCCCGATCACGTTGTTGGCGGCGCCCTCGGTCAGCGAGATGGAATGCACGTCCACGCTGAAGCGCGCGGTGCCGGTGCCGTCGGCCACCAGGCTGGGCAATTCGCCCGCGTGGCTGCCGGGCGCCCCGAACTTGCCGTGCGTGCCGCCGGCCGGATTGAAGTGGCCGCCGGAGGCGTTGCCGTTGTCGCCGCAGTCCCCCTTTTCATGGATGTGGAATCCGTGCTCCGTGCCCGGCGGGAAGCCGCGCACTTCGCCTGCCACTCGCACCCCGTGGTCGAGCGCGGTGAAGGTCACGTTGCCGGTGGTGGGGTTGGGCGACATCGCGCCCGTCGGCGCGAGGGTGGCGACGGCGCTCGCCCGGCCCCCCATGCTACCGCAGCCCGCGAGCAGACTGGCCGCCGCTGCGACGGCGAGGGCGGAACCGATGAGACGAGGGGACATGGCTACTCCTAGGATGTTGAAGTTGGTTCGGAATCAATGGGCCGGTATACCGGAGCGGCTGCCTGCCCGCAATCGGGCGACTCCGACAGTTGGGTTTGCGCCAGCCGGACCAGGCGCGCCAGCGCCGCATCGTGGATGGAATGGCGCCGCAACTCCAACAGAGTCTGTTGTGCGTAGTCGAGCGAGCTGCCGTAGCGCCCGACCGCATGAGCGAAGATGTGGCGGTAGCGTTCGTCGTCCAGGATGCCGGTGTAGTTGGGGCTGCGCCGCGAGAGGGTGAAGGCCAGCGCCCGCACCGAGCCGTGGGCCATGTCGCACTGCAGCCATCGCGGGTCGTAGACGCCGGTGGGCATCTCGCGCAGCCACAGCCGGCCCAGCGTTTCCAGGCCGTCGGCGGCCGGGATGCGGAACACCATGCCCCGGCAACTGCCGCCGGAGAGCAGGCCGAACACCAGGCCGGGGTTCTCCACGGTGCCGCGATTGACGCGGCTCCACATCTTCAGCGCCCGGTGCCAGCCATGCACCCGGGCCGGATGCCGCTCGACGAAGCCGAACTCGGGGCGCCAGATCAGCGAGCCGTAGCCGAAGATCCACAGGTCCTGGTGGCCACCCCACTCGTCGATCACGCGGTCCAGCATGGGCTTGGGGTCGCGCAGGGGCGCGGGCAGCGGGTCCAGGCCCGGCGGTCCCGGATGGCCTTGGGACTGCGAGGGGCGCGCGCCTAGAATTTCGCGGTCATGGTTCACCGCAACATTATTTACCTGCCTCTGGCCAAAGGAGCTCGACCGATGTCCGGACTCGCCGACGACGACAGCCAGCAGAACTTCATCCTGGCCTTGGTGCTGGGCCTCATCGCCCTGGTGATCCTGCTCGTGCTCGGCATCGTGTTCTACACGCACGGACAGAAGATGCGCCCCGTGGCGGCGGCGGGCGCCGCGGCGCCGGTCACCGTGGTGGAGGTCACCGAAACGGTGGCGGTGCTCATCCCCGAGGGCGCCAGCATCCGCGTGCAGGACGGCACCGTGAACTTCTATTTCGCCACCGGCAGCGACGACCTGGCGCCCGGTGCGGCCGAGGCGCTGGCGGTGGTGATCAAGGGCGTGGAGGAGGGTCGCAAGGCGGTGGTCTCGGGTTTCCACGACACCACCGGCGACCCGGCGCAGAACGAGCAGCTCGCGAAGAAGCGCGCCGAGAGGGTCCGCGACGTGCTCACCGGCCTGGGCGTGCCGGCCGACAGGATCGACCTGCAGAAGCCCGCCGTGACCACGGGCTCCGGCTCCGACGCGCAGGCGCGCCGAGTGGAAGTCAAGCTGCTCGACTGAGGCTTCGGCTCACCACGGCAGCGCCATCGGCTGGCGCTCGAGGTCGAACACGCGCACGGGCGCAGACGGGAACACGCCGGTGATCTCCATCGGCTCTTCCCCCACGTTGAAGATCTGGTGCGGCACGTCGCGCGGCAGCAGCACGCTCGTCTCGGCGCCGAAGGCATGCACGCGTCCCGCCAGGTGCACTTCGCCGCGGCCGGCATGGCACAGCACCACTTCCTCGGTGTCGTGGGAATGCGGCGGGGTGGCGGCGCCGGGTGCCAGCGTCTGGCGCCAGATCGAGAGCTGGGTCGATCCGTGCTCGCGGCCTGCCAGGGTGCGGTGCGCGATGCCCGGCAGTTCGGCCATCGGCAGGGCGGCGTGGGAGAGGATGGTGGCGTCGGATGCGGTGGTCATGGCATGGCTCCTTGGGTTTCGAGTGAGGGTGCGGAAAGTTTCGTGAAGTGCTCGGCGATCGAGAAGAGGTCTCAATGACCTAAGATTGAGGACATTTCTTCCTCAATCGGAGGGGCGCCGTGCAGGGCCTGCAGCAGTTCCTCGCCTTCACCGAAACCGCCAAGCACGGCAGCTTCGCCGCCGCCGCGCGCGAGGTGGGCACCGCGTCCTCCACGCTCGCCAAGGCGGTGCTCCGCCTGGAGGGCTCGCTGGGCGTCAAGCTCTTCCATCGCACCACGCGGCAGGTGACGCTCACGCCCGACGGCGAGCGGCTGTACCACCGTTGCCAGCGCGTGCTGGCCGAGATCGAGGACCTGCATGCCGACGCCGCCGGCAGCCGCGCGAGCACCGCCGGCCTGCTGCGCATCGACATGCCGATCGTGTTCGGCCGGCGCGTGATCCTGCCGCTGCTGGCCCGCGTGCAGCAGGCGCATCCCGGCCTGGAGCTCGACCTTCGCCTGCAGGACGGCTACGTGGACCTGGTGAAGGACGGCATCGACCTGGCCATCCGTGTCGGCGCGTTGCAGGATTCATCCCTGGTGGCGCGCCGCTTCGCCAGCCAGACCCTGCTGCTCGTCGCCGGTCCCGCCTACCTGCAGCAGCACGGCCAGCCGACCACGCTGCGGGCGCTGTCGCGGCATCGCGCGATCCTCTTTCGCATGCCCACCACCGGACGCGACCGGCCGTGGCAGTTCATCCAGCGCGGAAGGGCCGTGACGCTGCACCCGACGAGCCACTTGCGCCTGAACGACGGCGAGGGCATGGTGCAGGCCGCCCTGCTCGGCCAGGGCATCGCGCAGTTGCCCGACTACATGGTCGCCGATGAACTGGCCGACGGCCGCCTGGTCGAGCTGCTGCCCTCGCTGCGTCCGGCCGCCATGCCCATCAGTGCCGTCTATCCCTCGCAGCGCCTGCTGCCGCCGCGCATGCGCGCGGTCCTCGATGCCTTGACCTCGTCCTAAAGTCATGATGGCTTGGTACGATGTATGGCCGCGCTGGCGGCCGCCCGCGCGGGTCCACCGCACAGCGAAGCACCATGAGCACACACCCCACAGTCCACGAGGTCACCGAGCGCATTCGCGCGCGCAGCCGTGACCTGAGAAGCGCCTACCTCCAACGCCTGGCCGAGATCCGCGGCCGCGACCGCGGCTCCGACCGCATGGGCTGCGCCAACGTGGCGCACGCGGTGGCCGGCATCCCGTCCAACGACAAGCTCAAGGTGGTGGCCGAGCGTGCGCCCAACATCGGCGTCGTCAACGCCTACAACGACATGCTCTCGGCCCATGCACCGTTCCAGGGCTACCCCGACATCATCAAGCACGAGGCGCGCCGACTGGGCGCCACGGCGCAGGTCGCGGGCGGCGTGCCCGCCATGTGCGACGGCGTGACCCAGGGCACGCCGGGCATGGAGCTGAGCCTGTTCAGCCGCGACGTGATCGCCATGGGCACCGCGGTCGCGCTCACGCACGACATGTTCGATGCCGCGCTGCTGCTCGGCGTGTGCGACAAGATCGTGCCGGGGCTGCTGATCGGCGCGCTGCACTTCGGGCACCTGCCCACCGTCTTCGTGCCCGCCGGGCCCATGCCCTCGGGCCTGTCGAACAGCGCCAAGGCCAAGGTGCGCGAGCAGGCGGCGCAGGGCCTGGTCGGGCGCCAGGGGCTGCTCGATGCCGAGATGGCTGCCTACCATTCCCAGGGCACCTGCACCTTCTACGGCACGGCCAACAGCAACCAGATGTTGCTGGAGGCGATGGGCCTGCACGTGCCGGGCACGGCCTTCATCCAGCCCGGCGAGGGCTTGCGCGAGGCGCTCACGCGCGAGGCGGTGCGCACGGTGCTCGGGCGCGCGGCTGCCAACGCCTACGCGGTCCCACCCATCGGCGAGATGGTGGACGAGCGCTGCATCGTCAACGCCATGGCCGCGCTGTTGGCCACCGGCGGCTCGACCAACCACCTGATCCACTGGGTGGCCGTGGCGCGCTCCGCCGGCATCCTGATCGACTGGAACGATTTCTCCGAGCTGTCCGAAGTCGTGCCGCTGCTGACCCGCGTCTATCCCAACGGCACGGCCGACGTTAACGAATTCCAGGCCGCGGGGGGGCCCGGCTTCGTGATCGGCGAGCTGCTCGACGCCGGCCTCATGCATGCCGACGTGCTGACGGTGCGCGCCGGCGGCCTGCGCGAGTACGCGAACATCCCCAGCCTGGCCGGCGAGCCCTCGCGGGAGCACGTGCTGAGGTGGCACCCCGCCGCGCCCTCGAAGAACGAGGCCGTCGCCCGGCCGGTGTCGGCGCCCTTCAGTGCGACCGGCGGCCTGAAGCTGCTGTCCGGCAACCTGGGCCGCAGCGTGATCAAGGTGTCCTCGGTGCCGGACGACCGCCACGTGATCGAGGCGCCGGCGCGTGTCTTCGATTCGCAGGGTGCGCTGCAGCAGGCCTTCAACGCCGGCGAGCTGGAGCGCGACGTGGTCTGCGTGGTGCGCTGGCAGGGTCCGCAGGCCAACGGCATGCCCGAGCTGCACAAGCTCACGCCGCCGTTGTCGGTGCTGCAGGGCAAGGGTTTCCGCGTGGCGCTGGTGACCGATGGCCGCATGAGCGGTGCTTCTGGCAAGGTGCCGGCCGCCATCCATGTTTCGCCCGAGGCCGCCGCCGGCGGCCCGCTGGCCAAGGTGCGCGACGGCGACCTGATCCGCCTGGATTCCGTGGCCGGCACCCTGGAGGTGCTGGTGCCGGCCGACGAATGGGCCGCGCGAAAGAACGCGACCATGCCCGACGCGCAGCGCACCGCCAATGGCCACGGCCTGGGACGCGAGCTGTTCGCCGGCATGCGGCGCAATGCATTGACCGCCGAAGAAGGAGCCTGCACATGGCTGTAGAAAACAAGAGCATCACCGCCATCGAGGTGATGCGCGACGCCCCGGTGATCCCGGTGATCGTGCTGCACGACGTCAAGGACGCGGTGCCGCTGGCCCGCGCGCTGGTCGCCGGCGGTATCCGCATGCTGGAAGTGACCCTGCGCACGCGCGAGGCGCTCGAATGCATCGAGATCATTTCCAAGGAGGTGCCCGAGGCCGTGGCCGGCGCCGGCACCATCCGCAGCGCGGCCGATGCGCAGGCCTCGGCCCTGGCCGGTGCCCGGTTCGGCGTGAGCCCGGGCTACACCCGCGCGGTGGGCAAGGCCTGCCACGATCTCGGCCTGCCGCTGCTGCCCGGCGTGGCCACCGGCAGCGAGATCATGCTGGCCCAGGAGGACGGCTTCACCGAGCTGAAATTCTTTCCTGCCGTGCAGGCTGGCGGCCTTGCCATGCTGAAGGCCTGGCAAGGGCCTTTCGGCGAGGTGAAGTTCTGCCCCACCGGCGGCATCACGGCGGCCAACGCGCCCGAGTTCCTCGCGCTGTCCAACGTGGCCTGCGTGGGCGGCTCCTGGATCGTGCCCACCGATGCCATTGCGGCCGGCGACTGGAGCCGCATCGAGTCGCTGGCGCGCGAGGCCAGCAAGCTGGCGCGATGAGCGCCGCCCGGTACGGCGTGATGCACCTGGAGGAGCTTGTTCGATGAACGGCGATTTCGATCCGGCCGAACTCAAGGTCATTGCCTTTGACGTCTTCGGGACGGTGGTCGATTGGTACAGCGGCATCGCCGCCGAGGCCGAGCGCCTGCTGCCCGGCGTGGATGGCGGGGCCTTTGCGCTGGCCTGGCGTGCCGGCTACCAGCCCGCCATGAAGAGCGTGATGGAGCGCATCACGGCGGGCGAGGGCGGCTTCACGCTGCTGGATGAGCTGCACATGGGCATCCTCGAAAGCGTGCTGCGCGACTTCGGCATCGAGGCGCTGGAGAGCGGGCGCAAGCGCGAGCTCAACATGGCCTGGCACCGGCTGCCGGCCTGGCCGGATTCGGTGGCGGGCCTGGCGCGACTGAAGCGCAAGTACATCGTCTGCTCGCTGTCCAACGGCAACATCGGCCTGCTGACCGAGATGGCCAAGAACGCGGGGTTGCCCTGGGACTGCGTGCTGTCGGCCGAGGTCTTCAAGGCCTACAAGCCCGACCCGCGCACCTACCTGGGCGTGGCGGCGGTGTTCGACGTGACGCCCAACCAGGTGATGCTGGCCGCCGCGCACCACGACGACCTGGCTGCGGCGCGGACCTGCGGCTTGCGCACGGGCTACATCGAGCGGCCTGACGAGTTCGGGCCGGGGCGGCCCAAGGATGTCTCGCCGCGACCCGACAACACGCTGCATGCGCGCGACATCGGGGCGCTGGCGGATCTGCTGGGGTGCTGAAGCGGTCCTACACCTTGTTCTGGATGTCCATCAGCCCCGTGCTTTGGGGACGGATCTCCACCTGGATCGTTTCCGGATCGCAGACAAACACCTTGATATTTGCTTTGAGCGGGGCGTCAAGTTCAATCCGCGCGCCAGAAGGCAGTTGGGAACCGAGGTCGAGGTATTCCCCTGCGAACTTTGGTACCACGAGGTGCTTGATGGGCAGGGCATTCAGCCACGGCGGCATCGTCGTGAGGCCAGGGGGCAAGATGACGGTGCTGATCGGTGTGTTCTCCCCGTTGGCGGCACTGTTCAAAGCCTCGAGCAACTCGGTGGGCAAGCTCGTGCATCCCGGGCCATAGTCGCCGAACTCCAAGACACCCTTTTGGGGTCCCGTCACCGCTGCTTCTATGCAACGGGCGACATGATCACGATCAACCGTGGTGTTTTCATGCGCATCTGAAGCCGCGATACGGTAGCTTCTCAGCTGAGCTTGCAGGTGCGCTATTGGCGCCTTGCGCGCTTGCTCTCTCTGCGCAGCTATCGCTCTAAGCGACGCGTCGGTTGTCGTGTCTGGCTTGCTTAGCGAGCGAACATTCATGTTTAGGTCTCCCCTTGGTGCACGTCAATATTGACGCGGCGGCGAGGATACCCGAATCCGTGCGCAAGGCGCCATCGGCCCGCTGGATCAATCGATCTTTGGCGCCCTACCTGGATCACTTGTGCAAGTCCCGGATGGACCGAGGCAATCCATATAGACCGCGGCCACGTCGGCTGCGAAGTCGTGCATGCTGAGTTCGCTCATCGGCCCTTGACTCCGTCCGATTCCGCGAGGCTCCGGGCGAATCACGCGGAACCCGTCTTGCTGCAGGAGGAATGCGACGACGTCATAGTCGCGGCCGGAGCGGGCCAGCGAGGGCAGGATGCAGATGACGGGGCCCGCACCCTGGTCCGCGTACTCGATCTGTACCTCGGGACTTTCGTGTCGCGGACGGTAACGCACGAGTCGGCGCGAAGGGGGGCTTTTCTCTGGCGTTGCGTTGGTCATGCCCCGAGTCTGTTGTGTGATGCGCGTAGCGATAAGCGGATGGCACCTATATCAGCTATGTCTTTTGGCTGTCTTTTGGCTATTGCGCTGCGGCGAGCAATGCATGGGATGGACATCGCTCTATCTGGCGGTGTGGGCGTCCAGTCCTTTTTGAACCTCGAGGCGCAGTGCCAGCAGGGGGCGGCAAAGCTCCTCGACGACCTTGGTCAGCGGCTCTTCCGTCGAGATGCTGACATTGAGTACATAGATCGCGTCAGGGGTGACCAGAGGGGTTGCGACCGCCACGACTTCCGGCTGCCAGGCGGCCGCACAGAACCCCCGCTCCTTCACGCAGGCCCGAGCATCTTCAATGGCTTGCCCAATGGGGGCCCATGGGGTGGCTCTGCGCTGCTTGAACTTGGCGAGCAGGGCTTTGCGCTTGGGCTCTGGAGCGACCGCCAGGTACGCCCGTCCCAATGACGTCAGCTCCATGGGGACCCGCTGGCCCGAAACGACGTGTCGAAGCACGATGCGCCGGTTGTATCGGATGGACTCGAGATAGACCATCTCGTCTCTGTCAGGGGCAGCCAGGCCAACGTTGATGCGTTGGCTCTCCGCCAACTTGCGCATCAGGGGGGCCGCGACGGCCAGCACATGCGATCCGGTGCGCATGGCATGGGCCAGGCTGAGAACGGCCGGGGCGAGCCGGTAGGTGCGTGTCTGCGCATCGACCTGGAGCATGCCCGTCCCCACCAGCGTCTGGGTCAGCCTGCTCACGGTGGATCTGGACAGGCCTGTTCTTTCGGCGATGTCTCCATTCCCGAGCAATTCGGAGCCTGGCCGGAACGCACGGAGTATCTCTATTCCCCGTTCGAGCGAGCGATTGGATGGGGATTGCCCGGGCTTGTCATGAAGGACGGCGGAACGGTGGGTGCCCATGGAGGTACGTGTCAGGCCAAGGAAAGAACCATCCTTGGCTGGGCAATTATGGCTTCGGCTTCGGCCTTGGCTGTTCCACTCCTTGGAAATGAGGGGATCACAGGAATGCTGCCCGCTCCTAAGCTTCACGGCACTGGCGGCATCGAGCGCTGATGCCGTGGTCTGTCAAGCAACGCGGTACCCGCCGCATATCCAGGAGACAACTCAATGCCTGCTTCCATCGTGAGCCGGAGCGCGAGATCGATCGCACTCTTCGTGGCCGTCATGGCCTCTGCCGCATCGGCTCTGGCCGCTTTTCCGGAGAAACCCATTCGGCTGGTGGTGCCGTTTGCCCCCGGGGGCGGAACCGATCTGATCGCGCGCACGCTGGGCGCTGAAATGTCCAAGGACCTCGGCCAGCCCATCATCGTGGACAACAAGCCCGGTGCGGGCACGATGATCGGCACGGACAACGTCGCCAAGAGTGCGGCGGATGGGTACACCATGGTCATCGCGTCGTTCGCGCATGCCGTCAATCCTGCCCTTCAGCCGAAGTTGCCGTACAAGGACAACAAGGCCTTCGCGCCCGTCGTCCTGATCGGTCGGGGGCCCAACGTTCTCGTGGTCCGTCCCGAAAGCCCGTACAAGACCGTGGCCGACGTGCTTGCCGCAGCCAGGGCCAACCCCGAGAAGCTGACCTACGCATCGCAAGGCGCAGGCACCTCGGCACACCTGGCCGGCGAAATGTTCGCCAACCTTGCCAAGGTGAAGATCAACCACATCCCTTACCGCGGGGCGGGTCCGGCGCTGACGGATCTTCTGGGAGGGCAGGTGGACATGATGTTCGCCACCGCGGCCGCCGTCTCTTCGTTCGTCGACAGCGGCAAGCTGAGGGCTCTCGGGGTGACGACCGCGGAACCCTCCGCGGCCTTCAAGGGCGTACCTCCCATTGCCGCGAGCGTTCCCGGCTATCTCGTCGAGAGCTGGTATGGCCTGTATGTCCCGGCCGGCACGCCCGCCCCTGTGATCGGGCGCCTGAATGCCGCTGCGCGCAAGGCTGCGCGTTCCCCCGACTTCGTGCGCAAGGTCGAGCACGAGGGCCTGGTCGTCAACGCGGGCGCGCCTGCGGAACTGGACACGTATGTGCAAGCCGAGGAGCAGCGCTGGGCCAAGGTCATCAAGCAGAACAACATCAAGCCCGAGTGATCGGGATGAACCGGTCAACCTGGAGAATTTGATGGCATACACCCTGATCGAGTTGCAGGTCACCGACGCTGTGGCAACCCTCACTCTCAACCGCCCCGACAAGCGCAACGCCATGAGCGACGACATGCGCTCGGAGTTCATCGATGCGCTGGAGCGCGTGGCAGCCGACAAGCGAATCAAGGCACTGGTGCTCACCGGGGCAGGCAAGGGCTTCTGTGCCGGTGGCGACATCAGCGGCATGCAGAAGCGGATGAATGCGCCGGCAGGCGAAGTGGGCTTCAATGGCTGGCACCGCCAGCAGCGCGTTCACCACACGCAGGCGCTCCTGCATACGATGCCCAAGCCCGTGGTTGCCGCGGTCAATGGCGCGGCTTCCGGCCTTGGCGCCGACACCGCGCTGGCCTGCGACTTCATCATCGCCAGCGAATGGGCCAGCTTTACCTGGTCCTACATCCACCGCGGCATCATTCCGGACGGCGGCGGCATGTACTTCCTGCCGCGCCGCGTCGGTCTTGCCAAGGCGAAGGAGCTGATTTTCACCGGCCGTCAGGTCAAGGTCGACGAAGCCCTGGATCTGGGCATCGTGGATCGCAAGGCGAGCGCCGACACCCTGCTGGCCGAGGCGCAGGCCTGGGCTGCCGAGCTGTCCAAGGGCTCGTCCACCGCGCTGGCATTGACCAAGACCATCCTGAACCAGAGCTTCGAGCTGTCTTCTCACGACGTATTCGCGCAGGGCAGCCAGGCGCAAGGCATTTGCTACACCAGCAGCGAACACCGCGCCTCGGTGGAAGCGTTCCTGGCCAAGACGGCCGCCAAGGAGTGAGGCCATGAACAACGCCATCGCAAAGCTGCTGTCGCCGCGCAGCGTCGCCGTCATCGGCGCCTCGGCAGACCCGAAGAAAACCACCGGCCGTCCCGTGGCATACCTGCAGAAGCACGGTTTCGCGGGACGCATCATGCCGGTGAACCCCAAGGTCGAGCGCATCGGTGATCTGCCGTGTTATCCCGACGTCGCCTCGCTGCCCGAGGTGCCCGACGTTGCCGTTGTGCTGCTGGGTGCCGAGCGCGCGCACCTGGCAGTGAAAGAGCTGTCGGAACGTGGCTGCGCCGCGGCCATCGTCCTGGCCAGCGGCTACACCGAAACCGGCGAGGACGGTGCACGGCGCCAACAGCAGCTGGTCGAAGCGGCCGGTCCGATGCGCATCCTGGGCCCCAACACCATCGGACTCGTCAATCTCACCGACAACATCGTCCTGTCACCGTCCGGCGCTCTGGAGATGGACGAGTTCCAGGCCGGCGGCATCGGTGTGGTCTCGCAAAGCGGCGGCATCCTGGGCTCGCTGCTGTCACGCGCCGCTGCGCGCGGCATCGGCCTGTCCAAGCTGATTTCCACCAGCAACGAGGTCGATCTGGAACTGGCCGATTTCATCGACCACCTGGCCGAGGATCCTGCCACCAGGGTGATCGCGCTGTACGTCGAGACCGTCCGCGACCCCGCCAAGTTCCGCGCCGCCTGCCTCAAGGCTGCGCGTCTGGGCAAGCCGGTGGTGGCCTTCAAGATCGGCCGGTCGGAAGCGGGTGCGAAAGCGGCGGTGTCGCACACCGGCGCCATGGCGGGTGCCGACAGCATGTACGACGCGCTGTTCAAGCAGGTCGGCGTGATCCGGG
The DNA here is from genome assembly GCF_039541515.1 of Variovorax defluvii. Lineage (NCBI taxonomy): Bacteria > Pseudomonadati > Pseudomonadota > Betaproteobacteria > Burkholderiales > Comamonadaceae > Variovorax > Variovorax defluvii. The sequence continues at coordinate 234,052 of NZ_BAABGJ010000008.1, read as the reverse complement.
CGCAGAGCTTTTCCGACCTGCTGGACATCCCCGCCGCCCTGGCCACGGGCCGCAAGCTGCATGGCCATCGCGTTGCCATCCTGACCTCCACGGGCGGCGCCGGCACGCTGGTGTCGGACGACCTGGGCGTGGCCGGTTTCGACACGCCCGCGCCCGATGCGGCCACTGCAGATGCGCTGCGCGCGCTGCAGACCGGCAGCGAAGCCGTGCTGGACCGCAATCCCATCGACGTGACGTTGGCCGGTCTGCGCCCCGATCTGCTGCGCGGCGCCATCGATGCGTTGCTGGCCAGCCCGAGCTATGACGCGCTGGTGATCATCGTCGGCTCCTCCAGCCTGGCCATGCCCGAATTGCTGGCAGGTGCCATCCAGGACTGCCTGCCCCATTCCCACAAGCCCGTGATGGCCTACGTGAGTCCGCATGCACCTGAGGTGGGCGCGTTGCTCACGCAGCGCGGCGTGCCGGCCTTCACGGCCGCCGAGAGCTGCACGGCGGCGTTGGCGGGCATGCTGCGCGTGCAGCGCTTCGTGCCGCCGGAGGAGGATTGCGCAGCGGCCTCGCCGGTCGAGCTTGGCGCGCTGCCCAGCGGACCGCTCGACGAGGCGCAGGCCAAGCAGCTGTTCTCGCGCTTTGGCGTACCTTGCGCTGCCGAGCGGGTGGTCGTGAATCCCGCCGAGGCCGAGGCCGCTGCACGCGACCTGGGCGAGCGCGTCGTGCTGAAGATTCTTTCATCGGAAATCACGCACAAGAGCGACGTGGGAGGCGTGGCCATCGGCCTGGGCAGCGACACCATCGGTGAGCGCATCAGCCGCATGGCCAGCGACGTGAAAGCCCGCTGCGGGGTGCAACCGGAGCGCTTCCTCGTACAGGAAATGGTGTCGGGCGGCACGGAACTCATCCTGGGCATGCACCGTGACGCGTTGGGGACGGCCATCCTGTTGGGCATGGGCGGTGTGACGGCGGAGCTGTTCAAGGACACCACCATGCGGCTGTTGCGACAGGATGCGCAAGGGTTGAAGCCGCTCACCCGCAGCGAGGCGCTGTCCATGGCCCGGGACCTGAAGACGTGGCCGCTGCTGGACGGCTTCCGTGGACGGCCCAAGGCCGACGTCGAGGCGCTGGCCGACGCCATCGTGGCCTTTTCGAAGATGGCGGCGCAGCTCGGCGAACGCCTGGTCGAAGCCGAAATCAACCCGGTCTTCGTGCTGCCGCGGGGCCGGGGGGTGCGTGCCGCTGACGGCGTGGTCGTACTGGCCTGAGCGTCGAGCATGAGCGAGCAGCGCGTGCGCGTGGACGGGCACTCATCCGCGACGCCGTTCGCACGACTTTCGGCCGCTATGAAGGTAGCAATCAATGCAAGCAACTGAAGTCTTCGGCCGCTTTGCCGAGCAGTACCGGCAACAAGCCCTGTCCGCAGAGGTCATTCACCACGCCAAGCGGGCTGTGATCGACTGGTATGCCTCTCTGTTGCCTGGGCTGGCTTGTGCACCGCTGGCGCAGCTGCAGCAGGTGCTGGCCGACGACCTGGACCGCGGCCGCGCCAGGCTGGGCAACGGTCGCGCGGCGACGGCGCGCGCCGCTGCGTTGTTCAACGGCACGGCCGCGCATGCAGCCGAGATCGACGACAGCTTCCGTGACGCGATGTACCACCCCGGCGCGGCCACCATTGCGGCGGCACTGGCGGTCAGCCAGGATGCGGGCGCGGATGGCCTGTCCTTCTTGCGCGCATTGGTGCTGGGCTACGAGGTCTCGACGCGCATCGGAGTGGTCTTGGGGCGGCCGCACTACCGCTACTGGCACAACACGGGCACGGTGGGCAGCTTCGGCGCGGCCGCGGCCGCAGCAGGCGTCTTGGGCCTGTCCGGCCGATCTTTCGCGAATGCACTGGCCACCGCCGCCACCTTCACGGCAGGCCTGCAGCAGGCCTTTCGCATGGACTCCATGTCCAAGCCGCTGCATGCCGGTCGTGCGGCCGAGGCCGGGCTGCTGGCGGCGCAGTTGGCGGCGGCTGGTGTCACGGGCTCACTGGACGTGTTGGACGGCGAGGCAGGCTTGGGCCAGGCGATGAGCAACGGGCCGGACTGGTCGCAGGTGGGCGAAACGCTGGGACGTGACTTTCACATCACTCGCCTGACGTTCAAGAACCACATCGGTTGCGGCCATACCTTTGCCGCGATCGACGCGGCGCTCGCGCTGCGCGAACAGCACGGCCTGAAGCCCCGGGATATCGAGCGGGTGCGGGTGCACACCTACAAACCTGCACTGGACATTGCGTGCCACGAGCGACCCGAAAGCGCCAACGAAGCGCGCTTCAGCATGCACTATGTCGTCGCCACCGCTTTGGTCCGAGGCAGTGTTCGGCTGGCTGCCTACGAGCCGCCGCAGCTGGCAGACCCCGATGTGCGTGCGCTGATGGAGCGTATCGAGGTGCACGTGGATCCCGCCATCGATGCCGCGTTTCCGGGGCGGCGCTCTGCCCAGGTGGAAGTGTTCACCCGTAGCGGCGAACGGCTGATCCACATGCAGCCCGATCGCAAGGGCGACCCGGAACTCCCCCTGTCCGATACGGAGCTGGAGGGAAAATTCCTGGAGCTGGCATCGCCGGTCGTCGGCGACGAAGCTGCCAAGGCGATGCTGGCACGGCTGTGGTCGCTGGAGTCGGCCCACTCGGTTTGACGCGCAGGCATCGCGCTGAAACAAGGCGCGGCTGCAGAAGGGCGATTACGCGCTGCGCAGCGGATCGGTGCCCTTGGCGCCCGACTGGCTTCGTTCGTCGTCAGTTGTGGATTTTGTTTGGATCAGTTCGATCTTGTAGCCGTCCGGATCCGTCACGAAGGCGATCACGGTGGTGCCGCCCTTCACCGGGCCGGCCTCGCGCGTGACGTTGCCGCCGGCCGCCTTGATCTTCTCGCAGGCCGCATAGGCGTCCGGCACGCCCAGCGCGATGTGGCCGTAGGCGGTGCCGAGTTCGTAGCTGTCGGTGCCCCAGTTGTAGGTCAGCTCGATCTCGGCCTGCGCGGGGTTGCCCTCGTAGCCGACGAAGGCCAGGCTGTATTTGTACTCGGGGTTCTCGGAGCGGCGCAGCAGTTGCATGCCCAGCACCTGGGTGTAGAAGTCGATGGAGCGCTGCAGATCGCCGACGCGCAGCATGGTGTGGAGGAGTCGCATCTCGTGGGATCGGGGAGTGTTGAAGACAGCCGATTGTCGGCTCAGAGCCCGAGAGTTGTCGGCCGTGGCCGAGCAAGGGTCAGCAAATGCGCATCGTGCTTTTCCAGAAAGGCGCGCAGATGCTGCCGGTACTCGGGCACCACGGCATCGCGCACGCTGGGGCGCTCGCGCAGCGCCTGCCGCCACGCGCGCACTTTGGGCGTGCGGTCGAAAGCGTGCGAGTCGTGGAGTTCGTCGAAGAGTTCGAAGTAGCGGAATACCGGCGCGAAGACCGCATCGACCAGGCTGAAGCGTGTGCCGGCGAAGAAGGGGCCACCGCCCAGTGCCGTTTCGACGCGCTCGAACTTGGCAGCGATTGCCTGGCGCTTCTGCTCGAAGACCTCGGCATCGCGCGTGGTCTCGTAGCCCCACAGGTCGGACAGGATGGCGGAGCCGAATTCCATCCAGGCGCGGTGCTCGGCGCGCTGCAGCGGATCTTCCGGATGCAGACGCGGGCCGGGCTGGGTGTCCTCGATGTACTCGCAGATCACGTTGCTTTCGAACAGGATCGTCTCGCCGCCGTCTTGCCGCGGCACCCGCAGCAGCGGCACCTTGCCCAGGGGCGAGATCTCGAGGAACCAGGCGGGCTTGTCCGCCAGGTCGATCACGACGCGCTCGAAGGCGACATCCTTTTCGCGCAGCGCGATGGCGGCGCGCTGGACGTAAGGGCACAGCAGGTGGCTGACGAGGGTGAGGGGACGTGTCATCGCTTCTTCCTTCTTCGGGGGAATGGTCAAGAAGCGCGATTCTTCCGGGGCTCGAAAACCTTATCTAAAAAAGCCCATCGCCAAAAGCGGCCGCTGTGCTAGGGCCTGTTAACGCGACCCCTTGCATCGCGTTAACAGGCCCTAGGCGGTCCATCGCGTCAGCCGCCCGTTGTGCATCAGGCCGACGTGGTCGGCCATGGTTCGCGCCTCGGCTTCGTTGTGCGTGACCAGCACCGCGGTCTGGCCGGCGGTCTTGAGGATGTCCCGCACCTCGACGGTGAGCCGCTCGCGCGTCGCGGCATCGAGGTTGGAAAAGGGTTCGTCGAGCAGCAGCAGGGCGGGCGAGGGCGCCAGCGCGCGGGCCAGCGCGATGCGCTGCTGCTGGCCGCCGGAGAGTTCGTGCGGATAGCGCCCTGCAGCATCGCCCAGACCGACCAGCGCGAGCATCGCGGCCACGCGTGCCTGCCGCTGCGCAGGCGGCAGCTTGCGCAGGCCGAAGCCCACGTTCTGCGCCGCCGTCAAGTGCGGGAACAGCGCGTATTCCTGGAACATCATGCCGACCCGGCGCTCTTCCGGCGGCAGGTGCACGGTGGCCGAGGACAGCAGCCGGTCGCCCAGGCGAATGCTGCCCGCGCGCACCGGCTCGAAGCCGGCGATGGCGCGCAGCACCGTGGTCTTGCCGCAGCCGGAGGGCCCGAGCAGGCAGCCGATGCGCCCTGCGTCCAGCGCGAGCGAGAAGCCGTCGACGACGGTGTGAAGGCCGCGCGCGCCTTCGTAGGCGAGGCGCACCTCCTCGAGCTGCAGTGCGGCGCTCATGATGTCGGACCCTCGATGTGCGCGCCCAGCCCGCTGCGCGCCAGCAGCACCACCGGCAGCAGGCCGGCGGCCACGATCGCCAGCGCGGCGATCGCGCCTTCCTCGTAGGTGCCGCGCGCCGCCTCGGCGTAGAGCCAGGTGGCGAGCGTGTCGAAGTTCGCCGGGCGCAGCAGCAGGGTGGCGGGCAGTTCCTTCATCGCGTCGACGAAGACCAGCAGCGCGCCGGCCGCGATCGCCGGGCGCAGCAGGGGCAGGTGCACGCGGCGCAGGGTGCCGGCCGCGCTTTCGCCCAGCAGGCGCGAGGCCTGCTCGAGCGCGGGCGGGATGCGCGACAACCCGGCCTCGATGCCGCCCACGGGCATGGCCAGGAAGCGGATCGCGCAGGCGATCACCAGCACGATGCCTGCGCTCATCAAGGGCAGGCCCTCGCGGCCGAGCAGCGTCGCCAGCAGGGCGTCGAGGCTCAGCGCCGGTGTCAGCAGTCCGATGGCGAGCACGGTCCCGGGCAATGCATACCCGAGCGTGGCGGCGCGTGCCTGCCAGCGTGCGCGGTTGATGCCGGAGCCCTGGTTCCGTACGGCCCAGGCCACCACCAGGCCGGCCGCGACCGTGGTCGCCGTCACACCAGCGGCGAGGGCCAGCGTGTTACCCAGGCTCGCGAGCAGCCCGTCGGAAATGCCTTCGCCCAGGCGCAGCCGCTTCACCGTCTCCCACACCAGGTAGAGCGCCGGCGCGGCGAAGCCGATCAGCACCGGCAGCGACGCGGCGATGCAGGCCAGCCAGGCGGCACTGCCATGCAGCCGGCGCGGCGTGATGCCGCGCATGCGCTGTGCCGAACCGTAGCGCTGGTGACGCCGCCCGTGGCGCTCCAGCAGCACCAGCGCGACCACCACCAGCAGCATGGCGCAGGCGATCTGGGCCGCGCCGGCCAGGTCGGAGCGCGTGATCCAGGTGGTGTAGACCGCCACCGTCAGCGTCTGGATGCCGAGGAACTCGGAGGCGCCGATGTCGTTGAGCGTTTCCAGCAGCGCCAGGCTCAGGCCCACCGCCAGCGCCGGCCGCGCCAGCGGCAGGGCCACGCGGAAGAAAGCGCCGCGGGCGTTCTCGCCCAGCGTGCGGGCCGCCTCCAGCAGGTGAGCGGGCTGGGTCATGAACATGGCGCGCGCCGTCATGTAGACATAGGGGTAGAGGACGAAGCCGAGCACGAGGATGGCGCCCGGCATCGAGCGCAGGTCCGGCAGGCGGAACTGCCGCGGGCTGTCGAAGCCCAGCAGCCAGCGGACCGCGCCTTGCACGGGGCCGATGGGATGCAGCAGGTCCAGGTAGGCGAAGGCCACGATGTAGGTGGGCATGGCCAGCGGCAGCAGCAGCGCCCAGTGCAGCACGCGCCGCCCGGGGAAGTCGCAGGTGGTGACCAGCCAGGCGCAGCCCGTGCCGATCACCAGCACCAGCACGCCCACGCCGAGCAACAGGATGGCGGTGTTGAGCGCCGCCTGCGGCAGCACGTGCCGGGCCAGGTGCGCCCAGTGCGAGAAGTCGGCACCGAAGGCCAGCCACCCGAGGCTGAGCACCGGCGCGAGCACGCCGAGGGCAATGGCGATCGAGGCGGTCCGCCAAAGCGGTCCGACCGGCCTCAATGCAATCACGGGGTCACTGATCGAAGCCGACCTTGTCCACCAGCGCGCTGGCCTGCTTGCGGTACTTGGCGATGTCGGCGATCGGCAGCGGATCGACCTTCAGTTCGCCGATGCTGGCGGCGGTGATGGAGTCCAGCGCCACGCCCTTGCGCACCGGGTACTCGAAGTTGGTCTCGGCATAAAAGGCCTGGGCCGGCTCGGAGACCAGGAACTCGAGCAGCTTGACCGCGTTGGCGCGCTGCGGCGCGTTCTTGGCCACCGCGGCGCCGCTCACGTTGACGTGGGTGCCGCCGCTCTTCGAGTTGGCGAAGGTCGGACGGATCACCTTGATGGCATCGCCCCACTTGCGCGCGTCGCTGCCTTCCTTGGCGCTCTTCATCTGGCCGACGTAGTAGGAGTTGGCCAGGCCGATGTCGCAGATGCCCCCCAGGATGTCGCGCGCCACATCGCGGTCGCCGCCGGTGGCCTTGCGTGCCAGGTTGGCCTTGACGCCGCGCAGCCACTGCTCGGCCCTGGCCTCGCCGTCATGCGCGATCAGCGAGGCGATCAGGGCGGTGTTGTAGGGATGCTGGCCGGAACGGATGCAGACTTTGCCCTTGTACTTGGGGTCTGCCAGGTCCTCGTAGCGGAAGCTGGTGATGGGCAGGCTCTTGTCGGCGTAGAGCACGCGGGCGCGCATCGACAGCGAGAACCATTGGCCGTCGGCGCCGCGCAGGTTGGCCGGCACGGCCGATTCCAGCGCCGCCGACTTCACCGGCTGGGTGACGCCGCCTTCGACCAGGTCGACCAGGTTGCCGATGTCCACCGTCATCAGCACGTCGGCGGGCGAGCGGGTGCCCTCGGCCTTGACGCGCTCCAGCAGTCCGTCCTTCACGAACACGGTGTTGACCTTGACGCCGCTCTGGTTGCTGAAGGCGGTCAGCAGCGGCTGGATCAGGCCGGGTTCACGCGTCGTGTAGACGGTGACTTCGTTGGCGAGGGCCGGGGCGGCCAGCCCGCCGGCCAGGGCGAGGCAGGCCAGGGCGCGGGTGGCGAAGGGGCGCGGGAAAGGGGTCATCGGGTCCTCCGGGGGATGTCGTGGGTGCATTTCGCGTTGTGTCGCTGATACGAATCATTATCAGTGCAGATGGGTCCCCTGACGCATTTCCTTGGCGTGTGGACGGTTGCCGGGCGCATCAGGCGCAGCGAGGCGGCGATGCTCGTTCCGCTGTGCAGTACTGACGGTCGAAACAGTAGGTCTGAGATGACTGAGAAACTGCGCTGCGGAATAACATTCTGCAAAAGCGGCCATTGCCGCCAGCCCAGGACCGGAGACATGACGCGCCTTTCCGACAACGCCCCCGATGCGCCTTCCCGCATCCACCACCTGCTGGACCGCTGGGTCCGGGACCGCCCCGACGCCCCCGCGGTGCGCGATGTTCACGTGGCCCTCAGCTACGCCGGCCTGGATGCCGCGGCCCGCGCGGCGGCGCGACAACTGGCCCGATTGCAGGTGCGCGCCGGCGACCGGGTGCTCGTGGTCGGCGAGAACTGCGCCGCAGCCTGCGCGCTGGTGTTGGCGTCGAGCATGCTGGATGCCTGGTCCATCGTCGTCAACGCGCGCCTGTCCGAGCGCGAGATCGACACTTTCATCGCCCACTCGGGCGCCCGCCGGGTGATCTTCACCTGCCATGTCTCGGCGGATGCTCAGAAGCATGCGCAGCGCCTGGGCGCCGAGGCGCTCGACTGGGAAGGCCTGGGCTCGTTGTGGGTCGGCCCGCTGGCACAGGCGGTGCAGCCGGAGCCCTGCGCACCCGCGGCGCAGGACCAGGTGGCCGCGATGATCTACACCTCGGGTACCTCCGGCGCACCCAAGGGCGTGATGCTGACCCATGCCAACCTGATGTTCGCGGCCCGCAGCGCCCACGAGATCCGCGGCCTGGGCCCGGGCGACCTGATCTACGGCGTGCTGCCCATGGCGCATGTCGTGGGCCTGTCCACCCAGTTCCTGGGCTGCATCGCCAGCGGCGCCGGCCTGATCCTGGAGCCGCGCTACACGCCGGCGGGCCTGGCGCAGGCGCTGTCGGAGCAGGGCGTGACCGCCTTCACCGGCGTGCCGGCCATGTTCGCCAAGCTGCTGGACTGGGCGCGCGAGAACGAACGCCCGATCGAGGCGCCGGCCCTGCGCTTCGTGTGCGTGGTCGGTTCCCCGCTGACGCCCGGGCTGAAGGCCGGCGTGGAGGCCGCGCTGGGGCTGCCGCTGCACAACGGCTACGGCCTGACCGAGACCGCGCCCACCGTGGCCCAGACGCGCATCGAGGCGCCGCGCGAGGACTGCACGGTCGGCTTCGCGCTGCCGGGCGTGCAGACGCGCATCGTCGACGCGCCCACCGGCCTGGACCGGGCGCCCGGCGAGATCGGCGAGCTGTGGGTGCGCGGACCGAACCTCATGAAGGGCTACTACCGCAACGAGGCGCTGACGCGCGAGGCGGTGAATGCCGACGGCTGGTTCAACACCGGCGACATGGCCCGCCGCGACGCGGACGGCGCGCTGCACATCGTCGGCCGCAGCAAGGAGCTGATCATCCGCTCGGGCTTCAACGTGTACCCGGTGGAGGTGGAGCAGGTGCTCAACAGCCATCCGGAAGTGGTGCAGTCGGCTGTGGTCGGCCGCACCGTCGGCCACAACGAGGAGGTGGTTGCCTTCGTCGAACGTGTGGCCGGCTCGACGCTGGACGACGAAGCGATGCGGCCCTTCCTGCGCGAGCGGCTGTCGCCCTACAAGGTGCCCAGCGAGATCCGCTTCGTCGCGCAGCTGCCGGCGGCCCCCACCGGCAAGATCCTCAAGAGCGTGCTCAAGACCATGGCCAGCACATGAGTGCCCCCCCTTGGGCGCACCATCCATCCACCGACTCACCACATCCAGGAGACAGCGACATGAGCGACAAGAAAGCCATCCTCGTCATCGGCGCGGGCGACGCCACCGGCGGCGCCATCGCACGCCGCTTCGCGCGCGAAGGCTACATCGCCTGCGTCACGCGCCGCCAGGCGGACAAGCTGCAGCCGCTGGTCGACCAGATCAAGGCCGAGGGCGGCCAGGCCCATGGCTTCGGCAGCGATGCGCGCAAGGAAGAGGAGATGGTCGCGCTGGTCCAGCAGATCGAGAAGGAGATCGCGCCGATCGAGGTGGCCGTGTTCAACATCGGCGCCAACGTGCGCTTCGGCATCACCGAGACCACGGCGCGCGTCTACTACAAGGTGTGGGAGATGGCCTGCTTCGGCGGTTTCCTCATGGGCCGCGAGGCCGCCAAGGCCATGCTGCCGCGCGGCCGCGGCACCATCATCTTCACCGGCGCCACCGCCAGCCTGCGCGGGCGCGACGGCTACGCCGCCTTCGCCGGTGCCAAGCATGCGCTGCGCGCGCTGGCACAGAGCATGGCGCGCGAGCTGTGGCCCAAGGGCATCCACGTGGCGCACCCGGTGATCGACGGCGCCATCGACACCGAGTTCATCCGCACCACCTTCCCCGAGCGCTACGCCCTGAAGGAGCAGGGCGGCATCCTGCAGCCCGAGAGCATTGCCGACGCCTACTGGCAGATCCACATGCAGCCGCGCAATGCGTGGACGCACGAGACGGAGCTGCGCCCCTGGCTGGAAAGCTTCTGAAGGAGGGCGCCATGTCCAAACCCGTTTCGGTTCAGTTCCTGTTCGACTTCGGCAGTCCCAATGCCTACATGTGCCATCGCGTGATCCCGCGCATCGAGGCGCGCACCGGCGTGCGCTTCGAGTACGTGCCGATTCTGCTGGGCGGTCTCTTCAAGCTCACCGGCAATCGCTCGCCGGCGGAGGCCTTCGCCGGCATTCCGAACAAGCGTGCCTACGACAAGCTGGAGATCGCGCGCTTCGTCGCGAAGCACGGGCTGGATCGCTATCGGCCCAATCCGCACTGGCCGGTCAACACGCTGCAGGTCATGCGCGGTGCGGTGGCAGCGCAGAAGCAGGGCTGCTTCGAGCGCTATGTCGAGGTGGTCAACGTGGCGATGTGGGAGGAGGGCCGCAACATGGAAGATCCGGCCGTCATCGTGCGCACGCTCGATGAGGCCGGGCTCGACGGCCGGCGCCTCTACGAAGGCACGCAGGACCCCGAGGTCAAGAGCATGCTGATGGCCAACACGCAGTCCGCGCACGAGCGCGGCGCCTTCGGCTCGCCCAGTTTTTTCGTGGGCCAGGAGCTTTTCTTCGGCAAGGACCGCCTGCGGGAGGTCGAGGAAGAGATCGTGCGCCAGAGCCAGAGCCAGAGCGCCAGCGCCTAGCGCCCCCTTACAACCACTTCGGAGATGTTCATGAACAGACGTGAGCTGATGCGCACGGCGAGCGCGCTCGCCCTCGCGCACCTGGCCGGCCTGCGCGCGGCCCAGGCGCAGGAGGACCCCGCCGCCTATCCCACCCGCCCGATCCGCGTGATGATCGGCTTCGCGCCCGGCGGCTCGACCGATGCGCCCATGCGCGTGCTGGCCGAGGCGGTCGCGAAGATTCTGGGCCAGCCGGTGGTGATCGAGAACAAGCCCGGCGCGGCCGGCGTGATTCCGACGCAGATGCTGCAGGCCGCGCCGCCCGACGGGTACACACTGGCCATCGCGCCGGCCGGCGTGTACCGGCTGCCCTACACCACCGACATTAAGTGGAACCCGGCCTCCGACCTCTGCTACGTGATCGGCCTGAGCGGCTACGCCTTCGGCACCGTGGTGCCGGCCTCCTCGCCGATCCGCAGCCTCGCCGACTACATCGCCTACGCCAAGGCGAACCCCGACATGCTCACCTACAGCAGTCCCGGCGTGGGCACCACCAACCACCTGACCATGGAGCAGTTCTCGCGCGCGACGGGAGTGAAGCTCAACCACGTGCCCTACAAGGGCTCGGCCGAATCGCTGCAGGCCCTGCTGGCCGGCCATGTGCAGTCGGCTGCCGAGACCTCGGCCTTCGTGCCGCACGTGGAAAGCGGCAAGCTGCGCCTGCTGGCGGTGTGGAGCGACAAGCGCATGGCGCGCTTTCCCGAGGTGCCGACGCTGAAGGAGCTGGGCATCGACATCGTCCAGACCTCGCCCTGGGGCCTGGTCGCGCCCAAGGGCACGCACCCGACGATCCAGGCCCGCCTGCACGACGCCTTCAAGCAGGCGATGGAGCAGCCGGCGTTCAAGGCCTCGCTGGCGCGCTTCGACATGGAGCCGGACTACCGCGATCCGGCGCAATACCAGCGCTTCGCGCTGGCGTCGATGAAGAAGGAAAAGGACATCCTCGACACCCTCGGCCTGAGCCGCAAATAGAGCCTTCCAACCCACAGGAGACAAGACATGAAGACGACAAGGCGACTCGTGATGACCGCGGCGCTGTGCGCGCTCGGCGCCGGCAGCTTTCCGACATGGGCGCAGGACGCAGCCGCCGGCTTTCCGGCCCGGCCGATCAGGATCATGCTCGGCTTTCCCCCGGGCGGTTCCACCGATTCGCCGATGCGCGTGCTGGCGGAAGACGTCTCGAAGATCCTCGGGCAGCCGGTGGTGATCGAGAACAAGCCCGGTGCGGCCGGCCTGATGCCCGCGCAGCTGCTGCAGGCGGCGCAGCCCGACGGCTACACCGTGGGCGTGATCCCGGCCAACCTGTTCCGCCTGCCCTACACCGGCACCATCGCCTGGAACCCGGCCACCGACCTGCGCTACGTGATCGGCCTGACCTCCTTCGTCTACGGCATCGTGGTGCCGGCCTCATCGCCGATCAAGACGATGGACGACTACGTGGCCTATGCCAAAGCGCACCCCGGCGAGCTCACCTACGCCACGCCGGGCGCCTACCTCGCGCAGCACCTGGCGATGGAGCAGGTGGCGCGCCGCAAGAACATCCAGCTCAGCCACGTGCCCTACAAGGGCACCGCCGAATCGCTGCAGGCGGTGGTGGGTTCGCACGTGATGTCGGCGGCCGAGACCTCGGGCTGGGGCCCCTACGTGGAAAGCGGCAAGCTGCGCCTCCTGGTCACCTTCGGCGAGAAGCGCATGAACCGCTTCCCGGACGTGCCCACGCTGAAGGAGGTGGGCATCGACATCCCGCCGCCATCGGCCGCGTGGGGCCTGGCGGTGCCGAAGAACACGCCCGCGCCGGTGGTGCGCAAGCTGCACGATGCCTTCAAGCAGGCGATGGAGCAGCCGGGCTTCCGCAACGCGCTGGCCCAGTACTACATGGAGCCCGTGTACATGAGCTCGGAGCGCTACCAGCAGTTCGCGGCCGAGTCGACCAAGCGGGAGAAGGAACTGCTGGATGCGATCGGGTTCGTGCGGGAGAAGTAGGGACAGGCGCTGCAAGCCCCGGTCTTGACTGTCATGTGCCACTTGCCACTTGCTCACGACGGCAGGTGAACTTTGTTCTGATCTGGTGTTCAGTGACCCGCATCCCTATGATCCGCGCCGACCCATGAGGGGAGCGGCGGCCGAACGGCGTTTTTGCTAGTGCAGCTTCCCTGCTTGGATTGCGCCGCTGGGTGCTACCGCGCGCAGCGAGAAGACCAACTCACCAGGGATTCCCATGACAAGCCGTCCATGGCACGCACGCGCCGTTCAGGCCACGTGCGTCGTGCTTCAGGCCTCGCTGCTGGTACTGCCTGCCAGTGCCGGCACCCTTCGCACCGAGTACGACGCGATGGGCCTGCCGAGCAGCATCACCGATGCCTCGGGCCAGGTCACCCGCATTCAACGTGATGCCATCAACCGCACGGCCAGCACGAAGACTCTCAATGGCCAGACCATCAGCCGCAGCTACGCCGTCGCGGCGGGCAGCAACCGCATTCAGGGCTTCAGCCAGACGGTGGGCGGCACCACGACGAACATCGCCTTCGGCTACAACGCCAACGGGGATCTGAGCAGCGACGGGCTGCGCACGTACAGCTATGACGCCGATGGACGATTGAGCGCCGTCACCACTGGGGCCACCAACACCAGTCCCACGACCCGCTACGCACACAATGTGCTGGGGCAGCGCGTCTTCAAGACCGAGCCGCTGTATCCGCCAAGCGAAGGGGACGAGAGAGATCCAGATTTCTTCCAGGGCTTGATCGTGTTCTTCACGAAGCTGTGGGGGCCGAACACCACGGACGCCGAGAAGCAGGGGTATGCGTACCTCTACGACGAGGAGGGCAGTCTGATCGCCGAGACGGGCACAGGTGGGGCAAACAGCACGGGCAGCGCGCAGTACATCTACCTTCCCACGGCGAATGGGCCGATGCCGATCGCAGCGGTAGTCAATGGAGAACTCTTCGCAGTGCACAGCGATCACCTCAACACACCGAGGCGCCTCACGAACAGCCAGGGGCAACCGGTCTGGCAGTGGGCCTACTCGGCCTTCGGGGATGAAAAGCCCACGATCGCGAAGTACCGGTTCGCGAACTTGGAGGTCAATCCGAATCCGGGGACGACCAGCTTTGCTGAGTTCGTGTTCAACCTGCGTTGGCCGGGGCAGTATCACGACAAAGAAAGCGGGCTGTTCTACAACTACTTCCGCAGCCTCGATCCGAGGACTGGCCGGTATACGCAGAACGACCCGATGGGATTGGCTGCCGGGCTTGGTCGGCATACCTACGTCGGCGGCAATCCGCTGAACAATTCGGACGCCAAGGGCCTTTTCTTGCCCGCTCTGGCGATTCCAATCATCGGAGGGACAAGTATTGGTTTGACGGATATCGGTATCGGACTCGGCTTAGGGGCGGCGGGATATGGACTGGATCGAATCTTCAACGACGCACTGCCACCCAGAGGCTTGCCGCCCGAGGGCATCTTGCCGCCGATTCCGGAGGCGGATCAGTGCAAGCCCGGTCCAGCGAGTCGACCGTCAGAGCGTGACAAGGGCGGACAAAGCTTGTGGGATCCCAAGGGAGGGGAATGGCGTTGGTTTCCCGGCGACAGATGGCACAACCCTCATTGGGACCACAATGCCCACGATGGAAGAATGTCTCCCTGGGTCAATGTTCCCCACGGTGGCTTGCCCCCTGTTAAACGATGAGAAGTGGCACCCACATGCATATCGGACTTGCAGATTTTGCAGAGCGCACGTTGTTGATTCTTGGCGATGCGACGTCGATGCGATTGCTCGCCGGCTGCATTGAGGCGCGCGAATCCCTTGACCTAAGTACATTGCCTTTCGTCGAATCGGTGAACGTGTGCGTGTTGATGAAGCCGACCGGGGACAACAGCTCGCTCGATCAGAAGGACACACTTTTCGAGTGGAGGATATCGCCACTGGATTCGCATCAATTTGCCGAGCAATTGCGGGCACTGGCCGCGAGTGACATGCCTGCACACGCATACTTGGACTGCAAGACAAGCGGTGAGGCCGTGCAGGTCATGGCATCCAAGGGCGAATATGAGGCCGGCGATGTACTTGGCCCCACAGCCGGGCGGTCGACAACGTGAAGTCCGGCGTTATCCGCTCTGGCAATACCCGGGCTGCCCTTTTGGCCAAGGCGTTGCGACTGACCGCTGACCAGGTGGAGATTTCCAGCGAAAGTAACGACATCGTCTTGCGCGAGCGACCCGCCAGCGCAGTCGCTGTCTTCGACGCCCTCGTCATCATGCCTGTCGACTTCCTGACCGGCGGCCGGGGCGACAGCCCTCCTCAAATTCGAGAGGCGTTCTGAACGTCTATTCGCCACTGCCTTGACATCCGCATCTGCATCTAGCGCCGCGCACCCAACGCCTGCTCGATCTCCCGCACCGTCGCGATCAGCTTCGGGCGCACCTGGTCGAGCAGCGTCTCCTTCGACACGCTCTGCGCCGGCCCGGCGGCGTTGATCACCATCAGCGGCAGACCGCCGCCCGGCATGAAGGGCACGGCGATGCCGTGAATCTCCTTCTGCCATTCGCCGAAGGAGCCGACGCAGCCGCTCTCCGCGTAGTCGGCGCAGGCCTGGCGGATGCCTTTCTCGATGCGCGGCCAGGCAGCCGGGTCCAGCGCGCGGATGCGCTCCTCCAGCGCCTGGCGCACGTTCTCCGGTGCGGCCGCCAGGTAGGCGCGGCCCATCGCGGTCGTGGCCATCGGAATGCGCGCGCCGATGTCCAGGCGCAGCGTCACGATCGAATGGCCGCGGCAGATCTCGATGTAGAGCATCGACATCTCGTCGCGCAGGCCCAGCGAGATCTGCGTGCCGGTATCGATCGCCAGCTGCTGCATCAGCGGGCGGCTGACTTCCTTCACGTCCAGCCGGCCCAGCGTGGTGCCGCCCAGCATCAGGGTGGCCATGCCCAGCCGGTAGCGGCCCGATTCCTCCACGTGGTGCAGGTAGCCCAGGCGCGTGAGCGTGTAGGTCAGCCGGGTGACGGTGGACTTGGGCAGCTTGCAGCGCTCGGCCAGTTCCTGGTTGCCCAGCCGCTCCTCGCCGGACTTGAAGCAGCGCAGCACGTCCAGGCCGCGGGCGAGGGCGGTGACGAAATGGCGGTCCTCGCGGCCTTCGTCGAGGGCGTCGGTGTCGGGTTCGTCGGGGGTCTTCTTCATGGCCGGGGTCCTGTTCTGCACAGCGGTATCGGGATGGCTTGCCACGGCGCACAGGGCTGGAAGGCCCGGCCCGCGTTTCGCACAATTGCAGAATTATGAACCGCACTGCAAAACGACTGCAGTGACACCGAAGGAGACAGACCATGGAACAGCCCGTTGCCACCGGCGCCCACAACTTCGCTTCCATCGAGCGCGTCGTGTTCGGCCAAGGGGCCGCCGGCGTGATCGCGGCCGAGGCGGCGCGGCTGGATGCGCGGCGCGTCTTCATCGTCGCCAGCCGTACGCTGCGCACGCAGACCGGCGTGATCCGCGCCATCGAGGCCGAACTCGGCGAGCGGCATGCCGCCACCTTCGACGGCATCCCGCAGCACACCACGCGCACCGGCGTCGCGCGCGCCACCGCGGCGGCATTGGCGGCCGAGGCCGACCTGGTCGTGGCGGTCGGCGGCGGCTCGGTGGTCGATGCCTCGAAGATGGTGACGCTTTGCATGCGCCACCGCATGACGGACGAACACCTCGAGGCGCTGGACCACTTCGAGGTCAAGCTGGGCGAGGACGGCAAGCCCGTGCGCCCGAAATTCGACGGCCCCGCCGTGCGCATGATCGCGGTGCCCAGCACGCTCAACGGCGGCGAGTTCAACGGCGGCTGCCTGGTGACCGACGAGCGGCGCCGGCTCAAGCAGACTTTCTTTCATCCGCTGATGATGCCGCGCACCATCGTGCTCGACCCGGCCCTCACGCTGCACACGCCGGAGTCGCTGTGGCTGGGCTCCGCCACCCGCGCGCTGGACCATGCGATCGAGGCGCTGCTGTCGACCACGCCCACGCCGATCGCCGATGCGGTGGTGCTGGATGGCATCGCGCGGATGGCGCGCGCGCTGCCTGCGTGGCGGGCCGCGCCGGACAGTCTCGCTGCGCGCGCGGACTGCCAGATCGCGAGCTGGCTTTGCTCCTACGGCCTGTCCAGCCGCGGCCCGCAGGGCGGCGTGATGATGGGCCCCAGCCATGCCATCGGCCACGTGCTCGGCGGCAGCTGCGGCGTGCCGCACTATTACTGCACGCCGGTGATGATGCCGGCCATCCTGCGTTGGTCGGAGCCGGCCACGGCGTCGCGCCAGCGAAGCCTCGCGCAGGCACTGGGCCAGCCCGGCAGGGCGGCTGCCGACGTCTTCGCGGAGCTCGTGAAAACGCTCGGCCTGCCAGCGACGCTGCGCGATGTCGGCGTCGGCGAGGATCAGTTCGAGATGATCGCCCGCACCAGCATGCGCGAACTCTTCATCCACGGCAATGCGCGCCGCATCGCCGGGCCGGAAGACGTACTGCAGATCCTCCGGCTCGCGGCCTGAGCGCTTGCGGCACGCTCAGCGCCGGGCTTCGAACACCAGGCAGGTGGTGGTTGCATGCGCGTACAGCGTGCCGTCCGGCCCGACCAGCCGCGCCTCCGCCGTCGCGAGTTGGCGGCCGCAGTGGATCACCTTGCCCTCGGCGCGAACGCGTTGCACCTTGGGCGATACGGCCTTCACGTAATTCACGCTCAGCTCCGCCGTGGTGTAGGCGCGGCCGGGCGGCATCAGGGTGTGGACCGCACAGCCCAGCGACGAGTCGAGCAGGGTGGCGACCCAGCCGCCGTGGACGGTGCCCAGCGGATTCAGGTGCCGGGGCAGCGGCGTGCCCTGGAACACGGCCACGCCGGGTGCGACGGAGACGATGGTGAAGTCCAGCGTCTTCGCGATCGCGGCATAGGGGATGTCGCCGCGCAACATGGCCTGCATCAGCTCGAGGCCGGTCTTGCCCTCGACCTGCTCGGGCGCCGGCACGCCGGGCCCCGGGCCGGCTTCCAGGCGGGCAATGACATCGCGCTCCTGCGCGATCCACTCATCCAGGACGGTGTTGTGAGTCAAGGGTGCTCTCCAGTTTCAGTTGCATATACAACGATTGCAGCTACAATCGTTGGCATGGATGCTATCGCAAAGCCGCAGGGCTGCACCAACTTCCGCCTGCGCAGGCTGACCCGCATGGTGTCACGGCATTACGACGCACATGTCGCCGCGGCAGGACTGAAGACGACGCAGTATTCGCTGCTTTCGCATGTGCAGAGTCTCGGCCCGCTGCGGCCGGTGGACCTCGCCCAGGCGATGAATGTGGACGCCTCCACGCTCACCCGCAACCTCAAGCCCATGCTGGTGGCGGGGTGGCTCACCCAGGGCGAAGGCCCGGATGCACGCAGCCGTCTGATCGCCATCACCGCGGCCGGCCGCGCCAAGCGAACCGAGGCCCAGCGCCTGTGGCGCAGCGCGCAGATGGAGCTCAACGCCATGCTGGGCGTGGAGCGCGTGCTGGCCCTGCATCAATTGGTCGACGACAGCATCGCGCTGCTGCAGCGCGCCGGACTCAAGGACGAGGAAAGCAACGATGAGTGATGCCAAGCCCCCCACGCCCGCCGCGAGCGCGGCCCACCCGGCCGCGCGCCATGCGCTGTGGCTGGTCCTGCTGGCCACGGCCGGCACCTTCGCCCTGACGATGGGCGTGCGCCAGACCATGGGCCTGTTCCTGTCGGCGGTGAACACCTCCACCGGCCTGGGCGTCGCCAGCATCAGCCTGGCCTTCGCTTTCGGGCAGCTCTGGTGGGGCCTGACGCAGCCCTTCGCCGGCGCGGTCGCCGACCGCATCGGCACCGGCCGGGTGGTCTTCGTCGGCGTGCTGCTGGTGGCGTTGGGGACCATCATCACCCCCTACATGACCAGCACGGCCGGCCTGATCTTCGCCATCGGCGTGCTGGCGGCCGGCGGCGCCGGCATGGCCGGGCCTTCGGTGCTCATGGGCGCGGTGGCGCGCCTGGTGTCCCCCACGCAGCGCGGCCTGGCCACCGGCATCGTGAATGCCGGCGGCTCTTTCGGCCAGTTCGCGATGGCGCCCATCGCGATCGGGCTGACGGCAGCCTACGGCTGGGCCAATTCGATGCAGGTGCTGGGCTTCCTGATCCTGCTGGCCCTGCCGGCCATCTTCGTGCTGAAGGGCAATTCCAATGCCCTCGCGGCCGCCTCCGGCGCGAAGCGGGTCGGTGCGGGCGAGGCCGTGCGCCAGGCGCTGGCCCAGCCGAGCTTCCGGCTGCTCGGCCTGGGCTTCTTCGTCTGCGGCTTCCACGTGGCCTTCCTCGCCACCCACCTGCCGGGCGTGATCGCCGCCTGCGGCCTGCCGCCGGAAGTGGGCGGCTGGTCGCTGGGCATCATCGGGCTCTTCAACATCGTCGGCAGCCTGGCGATGGGCTGGGCCGTGAGCCGCTGGCGCATGAAGTCGCTGCTGGCGCTGCTGTACGCCTCGCGCGGCATCGCGGTGCTGGTGTTCCTGCTCGCGCCCAAGACCACGCTGGTGATGCTGCTCTTCGCCGCGGTGATGGGCGTGACCTTCCTGTCGACCGTGCCGCCCACCGCGGGCCTGGTGGCCAAGATGTTCGGACCGGCCAACATGGCGATGCTGTTCGGCATCGTGATGCTGGCGCACCAGGTCGGCGGCTTTCTCGGCGCTTATTTGGGCGGCACCATCTTCGAGGCCACCGGGAGCTACGACTGGGTCTGGTACATCGACATCGTGCTGGCCGCCGGCGCGGCGCTGGTCAACCTGCCGATCCGCGAGGCCCACCTGCCCGCGCGTGCCAAGGCTGCGGCCTGATCCGCAATGACCGCGCTCGATCCGCGCACGCGCCTCCTGCTGGAAGCGCCGATCGCATCGTCCCTGCTGCGCCTGGCCCTGCCCAATGTGCTGGTGATGGTGGCGCAGGCCTCGGTCGGCCTGATCGAGACCTACTTCGTCGGCAAGCTCGGCACCGATGCGCTGGCCGGCATGGCGCTGGTGTTTCCCATCGTGATGCTGATGCAGATGAGCTCCGCCGGCGCGCTGGGCGGCGGCATCGCGTCGGCCATCGCGCGGGCGCTGGGCGCGCGGCGGCGCGAGGACGCCGATGCACTGGTGCTGCATGCGATCGTGGTGGCGTTAGCCTTCGGCCTGGTCTTCAGCGCCGTGCTGCTGCCCGGCGGGGCCTGGCTCTATGCGCGCATGGGCGGTGAGGGCGCTTCGCTGGCGGCGGCGCTGAGCTATTCGCACTGCGTGTTTGCGGGCGCGGTGCTGGTGTGGGTCTTCAACGCCCTGGCAGCGGCGATCCGCGGCACCGGCAACATGGCGGTGCCGGCGCGCGTCACGGTGGGCGGCGTGTTCTTCCTGGTGCCGGTGTCGCCGCTGCTCATCTTCGGGTGGGGGCCGATTCCCGCGCTGGGCATCGCGGGCGGCGCCATCGCGCTGCTGCTGTACTACCTGGTCGGAACGGTGGCGCTGGCGGCCTACCTGCGCTCGAAGCACAGCGTCGCGCGGCTTCGCTTCACCGGTGTGCGGCTGCACTGGCCGCTGTTGCGCGACATCCTGCGCGTGGGGCTGATCTCTTCCATCGCCACCGTCTGCGTCAACCTCTCCATCGGCGTGGCCACCGCGCTGGCCGGGCAGTTCGGCCCCGGCGCGATCGCCGGCTACGGCACGGGCTCCCGCCTGGAGTACCTGCTGGTGCCCCTGGTCTTCGGCTTCGGCGCGCCCCTTCTGGCCATGGTCGGCACCTGCATCGGCGCGGGCCAGCGCGAACGGGCGCTGCGCGCCACCTGGATCGGCGTGGGCATGGCCTTCGCGATGGCCGAAGGGGTGGGGCTCGCGGCGGCGTTGTTTCCCCGGCCCTGGCTGATGCTCTTCGGGCACGACGCGGCCATGCTGGAGGCCGGCGCCCAGTATCTGAGAACCGTGGGCCCCTTCTACGGCTTCTTCGGCGTGGGCCTGATCCTGTACTTCGCTTCGCAGGGCGCGGGCCGGCTGCTCTGGCCGGTGCTGGGCAACCTCGCGCGCCTCGTGGTGGCCGCGCTGGGCGGCTGGCTGGCGCTGCGGTGGGGTGGGACACTGATGCACGTGTTCGCCGTGCAATCCCTCGCGCTGGTGATCTATGCCGTCGTCATCGCGAGTGCCATCGCGGGTGGCGCCTGGTTCGGCCCGGTGGGCTGGCCCCGCAGCACCGCGCGGCTGCTGCAGCGGCTCGAGCCTTCCTGACCTCTTTTCTTCCGACCCATGCACGTGGGGCTGCAAGCGCGCGCGCGGCATGCAGTTGCGGCTTCGATCAGTTACGAAGGCCGTTCAACACCTCCTGGGTCAACTCCAGCCAGAGCTTCGCCTCCTCATCATTGTCGCTCTGGACGATGGCGCGCGTGATGCTGTCTTGCAGAATGTCGGGCGGGACCTCGGCCGCTTTGGCCGTATCGGTCACCGCTCGCTCGATTTGCTTCCTGTGCTCCGAGAGCTGTGCTTCGATCGTGGCCACCGCGTCCGGTAATCCTTCTCTCAATAACTTTTGCCAGGGCTTCCAGGTGGCGAGGAAGTCCATGAAGTGCGCCGCCTCTTCGGCCACCACCGCTTGCTTGGCAGGTCCAGCACGTTGGGCAGGGCCTGCGCGGGAGGCATGTTCGCCGCCGGCATTGGTCTGATAGTGGTACTGGCGCTCTTCGAGGCCCGCGGGCGAGCCGCCGGTCTTGTCTGGCAATCGACGACTCAAGCTCAGTAACACCGCAGCGATGCTGTTAGCCGACGTGATGACGTTTCAGCTCAGGCAAGGCCGCGTCGGCGATCCGTGGCCTACGCGGTGGCGCGTTGAAGCGAAGGGCTCTCAGCGCGCGGCGCCGGCAGCAGGCGCCTCAGCGCCTCGAAGAACAGATCGGACTGCTCCCGCTCCCCCTGGATCTGCGCCGCCACGTGCGCGGCGAGCTTCGCATCCACCGGTACCAGCGGCCGGCCGGTGGATTGCGCGATCACCTGGTGCAGGCAGGCGCGCTCCAGGTAGTACAGGTCGTCGTAGGCGTGGGCGATGCTCGTGCCCGCCACGATCACACCGTGGTTCGCGAGGAACGCGATGTCCTTGCCCGCCATGCCGCGGGCGATGCGCTCGCCTTCGCTGTCATCCAGTGCCAGGCCGTTGTATTCGGCGTCGATGGCGATGCGGTTCATGAAGCGCATCGCGTTCTGGCTCAGTGTCGGGTCGAGCGCGCGCTCGCTGGTGAGCGTGAGCGCTGTCGCGTACGGCATGTGGCAGTGGAGCACGACCGCGCGGCCGGTGATGCGGTGCACCGCACCGTGGATGAAGAGGGCAGTGGGCTCGACGCGGTGACGCCCCGCCAGCACTTCGCCATGCACGTCGATCAGCACGATGTCCTCTGGCCCGACCTCGCTCCAGTGCAGCCCTCGCGGGTTGATCAGGTAGCGGTCCTGCGCGCCCGGCAGGGCGACGCTGAAATGGTTGCACACGCCCTCGGAGAGGCCGTGGTGCGCGGCCGCTCGCAAGGCCAGGGCGAGATCCTCGCGCAGGCGGCGGATGGGCGGGCTGGCGTACTCTGCGTCGAAGGACATCGAAACTCCTCAGCTGCGAAGAAGACCGTGGAAGGCGGCCACGAATTCCGCCGCCGATTCGCGCACCGCGGCGGCACCCTTGCCCGGCTTGTAGAGCGCCGAGCCGATGCCGAAGCCGGCCGCGCCGGCCTCGCGCCAGGCCTTCATGCCGGCCGGCGTGATGCCACCCACGGGCAGCAGCGGCGTGCCCGGCGGCAACACCGCGAGCAGGGCCTTGACGACGGCCGGCGAAGCCAGCTCGGCCGGAAAGAGCTTGAGC
Organism: Variovorax defluvii; assembly: GCF_039541515.1. Classification (NCBI taxonomy): domain Bacteria; kingdom Pseudomonadati; phylum Pseudomonadota; class Betaproteobacteria; order Burkholderiales; family Comamonadaceae; genus Variovorax; species Variovorax defluvii. The sequence goes on along the minus strand of NZ_BAABGJ010000008.1, from coordinate 211,493 downwards.
CCGGCGGCACCGGCGGCGAGCGCGCCGAAGGCTTCGGTGGGCGTCAACACGCCGGGCAGGCTCACCAGGCCCAGGCGCGCCGCCTCGGCCAGCACGGCCGGGTCGAAGTTGGGCGCCACGATCAGCTGACCGCCCGCCGCGTGCACTTCGCGGACCTGCTGCGCATTCAGCACGGTGCCCGCGCCCACCAGGGCATCCGCAAAGCGCTCGCGCAAGAGCGCGATGCTCTTGAGCGGAGAGGGCGAATTGAGCGGCACCTCCAGCAGCCGGAAGCCCGCGCCGACGACGGCGTCGCCGATCTCCGGCGCCTCGGCCGGGGTGAGGCCGCGCAGGATGGCCACCAGCGGCAGTTGCGCCATGGCGGCGCAGAAGCTTGTGTGGAGCGTGCTCATGACCTCGCCTTCTTGGCGTTGAGGAAGCCCGACAACGCGTGCAGCCCGGCCCAGGTGGCTTCCGAGCCCAGCGTGCGCGCCGTGTTGCCCGACACCTGCAAGGCCAGCAGGTAGCGCTGCGTCAGGGTCGGCGATCCGATCAGCACCAGGTCGCCGGCGGCGTGGATGGACTGGGTGCGCAGTTCCTCGCCGATCAGCAACCCGGACAGATAACTCGCCAGCTCGCCGGCCGGCTTGCGTCCGAACAGCGCCAGCGTGCGCGCGCCGAAGGCGTTGTGCAGCAGCCCCTGGCCGTTGTCGGCCTGGGTCACGCCTTCGAGGAAAGCGACTTCGTCCAGCGGTGCCTGCGCGTCCAGTGTGCGGGCGAGGATCGAATGCTGGCTCAGGAGCGCATAAAACTCGCCGGTCATGAAGGTGCGGAAGCCCGTCACGCGGCCGCGCTTGACCGTGGCCCACTTGCTGTGCGTGCCCGGCAGCACGAACAGGCCGTCGGACAGGCCGGTCAGCGCCATGGCGCCGAAGATCTGAACCTCCTCGCCGCGCATCACGTCCGGCACGCCGTTGTGCATGTCCGACAGGCCGGGCACGACCGCGATGCGGCCGGGCTCGATCTCGATGATGGCGTCGCCCACCTCCACCCGGCCCGAGGGGCAGGGGCAGTAGGGCGCCTCGACCCAGCCCTGCTTGCTGCCTGCCATGCCCGAGATCAGGCAGAAGCTGCCGGTGGGCCGCATCCAGTCGCCGAACAGCGACTCGAAAAGCGCCGGGAAGCCGCCGGGCGGCACCGTGAGGATGCCGCGCGGGTGGCTGCACTCCTCCAGCACGTGCCCTCTGCCGTCGAGCAGCGCGCCGCGCAGGGAGCTGGTGCCCCAGTCGATGGCGATCAGATGCATGGGCTTCGGGCGATAGGCCGGCTTGGACGGTTCAGTGATTGTCCCTGGGAACGAAGGAACCGCGCTTGCCCCGCAGGAATCCGAGGTCGGCGCCCTGGTCGGCCTGCAGCACGTTGTCGACGTACAGCTTCCAGTAGCCGGAGGCCAGTGGCGGTTCCGGCGCCTTCCAGAGGGCGCGGCGGCGGGCCAGTTCCTCGTCGCTGACGTGCAGGTGCAAGCGGCGCTTCGGCACGTCCAGCTCGACGATGTCGCCGTCCTGCACCAGCGCCAGCGGTCCCCCGGCGGCGGCCTCGGGCGCGGTGTGCAGCACCACGGTGCCGTAGGCGGTGCCGCTCATGCGCGCATCGCTGATGCGGACCATGTCGGTGATGCCCTTGCGCAGCACCTTGGGCGGCAGTGGCATGTTGCCGGCTTCGGCCATGCCAGGGTAGCCCTTGGGGCCGCAGTTCTTCAGCACCATGATGCAGTGCTCGTCGATGTCCAGCGCCTCGTCGTCGATGCGTCGGTGCAGGTCGTCCGCATTCTCGAAGACCACCGCGCGGCCTTTGTGCACCAGCAGCGCGGGCGTGGCGGCACTGGGCTTGATGATGGCGCCGTTGGGCGCGAGGTTGCCGCGCAGCACGCAGATGCCGGCCTTGTCCTTGAAAGGCGTGGCGAGCGGGCGGATCACCTGCGGGTTGTAGTTCTCCGCATCCTTGACGTTCTCCCACACGCTCTGGCCGGTGGCGGTGAGGATGTCCTGGTGCAGGTGCTGCGCGATCTCCTTCATGACCACCGGCAGGCCGCCCGCGTAGCAGAAGTCCTCCATCAGGTATTGGCCGGAAGGCTGCAGGTCCAGCAGGCAGGGCAGCTCCGAGGCGAGGCGGTCGAAGTCGTCGAGCGAAAGCGCCACGCCGATGCGCCCCGCGATCGCCAGCAGGTGGATCACCAGGTTGGTGGAGCCGCCGATGGCCGCGTTGACCTTGATGGCGTTCTCGATGGCCTGGCGGGTGAGGATCTTCGACATGAGCAGGTCTTCGTGGACCATGTCGACGATGCGGCGACCCGCCATGCGCGCCAGCACATTGCGCCGCCCGTCCACCGCGGGGTAGGCGGCGTTTCCGGGCAGGCCGATGCCCAGCGACTCCACCATGCTGGCCATGGTGCTGGCGGTGCCCATGGTCATGCAATGGCCGTGGCTGCGGTGCATGCAGCTCTCGGCCTCGAAGAATTCCTGCAGCTTGAGCGTGCCGGCGCGCACCTGCTCGCTCATCTGCCACACGCCGGTGCCGCTGCCGAGCTCCTGGCCGCGCCACTTGCCCGAAAGCATGGGGCCGCCGGAGACACCGATGGTGGGCAGGTCGACGCTGGCGGCGCCCATCATCAAGGCCGGCGTGGTCTTGTCGCAGCCCATGAGCAGCACCACGCCGTCGATCGGGTTGGCGCGGATGCTTTCTTCCACGTCCATGCTGGCGAGGTTGCGGTAGAGCATGGCGGTGGGGCGCAGCAGCGTCTCGCCCAGCGACATCACCGGGAACTCGAGCGGGAAGCCGCCGGCTTCGTACACGCCGATCTTGACCTGCTCGGCCAGCGTGCGAAAGTGCGAGTTGCAGGGCGTGAGCTCGCTGAAGGTGTTGCAGATGCCGATCACCGGGCGGCCGTCGAACTGGTCGTGCGGCACGCCCTTGCCCTTGACCCAGCTGCGGTAGATGAAGCCGTCCCGGTCGTGGCGGCCGAACCATTGCTGGCTGCGCAGTTCGTGGGCGGGCTTGCGGCGTGCAGGGCTCATCGTGTTGTCTCCGGACGGCTGCGAATCGGTGCCTCGTGAATCAGGGTTTGTCCTGCCGGGCCACCATTTCAATCATCATATGATAAGTCCGGCTTCGTGAAGACAGGCAAGTTTTCGAGCAAGACGGCGGCCCCCGGCACGCCCCAGCAGGAGACACATGAGCAAGAACATCCACGGCCGTACGCTGGACCTGCTGGGCGAAGCGATCGTCTCGCGCCGCTACGCGGTCGGGATGCCGATGCCGGCGGAGCCCCTGCTGTGCGAGGCGTTCGGCGTCAGCCGCACCGTGGTGCGCGAGGCCGTGAAGTCGCTGGTGGCCAAGGGCCTGATCGTCACCGGGCCCAAGGTCGGCACGCGGGTGCTGCCGGAAGACCGCTGGAACTGGTTCGACCCGGACGTGATCACCTGGCAGTCGCGCGTCGGCCTCACGCCCGAATTCCTGCGCGATCTGGTCGACCTGCGCCGCGTGGTGGAGCCGGCTGCCGTGCGTCTGGCGGCCGAGCGCGCCACCGGGGCCGACATCGCCGAGATCGAGGCGGCCTATGCCGGCATGAAAGCGGCGATCGAGCAGGGCGGCGACTACGTGAGCAACGACCTGCGCTTCCACCACGGCCTGCTGGTGGCCGCGCGCAACCGCATGCTGGCCCAGATGAGCAAGGCGCTGGACGCGCTGTTGCGCACCAGCTTCGAACTCTCCACCGCCAAGAAGGACGGCCCGGCCAAGTCGCTGCCGCTGCACCGGGCGGTGCTCGACGCGGTGATCGCCCACAACCCGGCGCGGGCCGAACGCGCCATCCTCAAGCTGATCGAAAGCGCGCGCGAGGACATCGATGAAGTCCTGCAATCGCGCCGCCGCATGCCGCGCGTCAACCGTGCGCCGCCCCGCCTCAAGGCCGCCGCCTGAGCATCGTTTTCCGTCCCAGTCCGCTCGCCGATCGAGCATTTCATCGAACCGAAGAGGAGACAAAGCATGAAACTCAGGGCTCTCGTGATCCCCGTGCTGGCCGCATTGGGCCTGGCCGCCGCCGGCCAGGCCGCCGCACAGGAGAAGCTCACCGTCTGGTGGGTCAAGGGCTTCTACAAGGCGGAGGACGATGCGCTGTTCGCCGCCATCAAGAAGTTCGAGGACAAGCACAAGAACGTGAAGGTCGAGCTGTCGCAGTACCCGGTGCAGGACATGATCCCCAAGACCGTGTCGGCCCTCGATTCCGGCAGCCCGCCCGACGTGGCCTATGCCGACGTTTACGACTTCCAGGTCACCGGCAAGTGGGCCTACGACGGCAAGCTGGAGGACATCAGCAGCGTGCTCTCCCCGATGGTGAACCGCTTCGCGCCCAACACGGTCGAGACCACCTTCCTCTACAACGACCAGACCAAATCCAAGGCGTACTACGCTTTCCCGATCAAGCAGCAGACCATGCACATCGAGTACTGGATCGACATGCTGGCCGAGGCGGGCTTCAAGGAGTCGGACATTCCGACCACCTGGAAGGAGTACTGGTCCTTCTGGTGCGACAAGGTTCAGCCGGCCAGCCGCCAGAAGAGCGGCAAGCGCACTTTCGGCATCGGCATGCCGATGGGCGTCGACTCGAGCGACTCCTTCTATTCCTTCCTGACCTTCATGGACGCCTACAACGTCAAGCTGGTCAACGACAGCGGCAAGCTGCTGGTGGACGACCCGAGCGTACGCCAGGGGCTGATCGGCGCCATCACCGACTACACCATGCCCTATACCAAGGGCTGCACGCCGCCGTCGTCCACCAGCTGGAAGGACCCGGACAACAACGTCGCCTTCCACAACAAGACCACGGTGATGACGCACAACGCGACCATCTCGATCGCTGCGAAGTGGCTGGACGACATGAACAACGCCTCGCTCACGCCGGACCAGCGTGAGGAGGCGAAGAAGAACTACACCGAGCGCATCCGCACGGCCGGCTTCCCGAGCAAGCCCGATGGCAGCAAGATGGTCTACCGCACCGCGGTGAAGACCGGCGTGATCTTCAAGGACGCGAAGAACAAGGCGCGCGCCAAGGAGTTCGTCAGTTTCCTGATGCAGGAGGAGAATCTCACGCCCTACGTCGAAGGCTCGCTGGGCCGCTGGTTCCCGGTGACCAAGGCCGGCCAGGCGCGTGAGTTCTGGAAGGCCGACCCGCATCGCCTGTCGGTCTACAACCAGTACGCGGCGGGCACGGTGCCTTTCGAATTCACCAAGAACTACAAGTTCACCGTGCTCAACAACGAGAACGTATGGGCCAAGACGATGAGCCGGGTCATCAACGACAAGGTGCCGGTGGACAAGGCGGTCGACGAGATGATCGAGCGCATCAAGACCGTCGCGCGCTGAGCCGGCTTCGAGGGAGTCGCCCATGAGCTCCACCGCCACCGCCGTGGCCGCCGGCAGCGCCGGCGCCGGTCCGGCTGCCGCGCGACCGGGCCGCTGGCAGTTCTGGGGGCGGCTGATGGTCGCGCCCTACCTGCTGATCTTCGCGGTCTTCGTGCTCTACCCGGTGTGCTACGGGCTCTGGCTGGCCCGGCACCCGCAGAGCTACGTGCACCTGGCGGACGATCCGATCTTCTTCCGCTCGGTGATCAACACCCTGGTCTTCCTGGTGGTGGCGATCAACGTGAAGATGCTGGTGGCGCTGGTGCTCTCCGGCTTCTTCGTGCAGTCGCGCTGGTGGATCAAGGTGCTGGCGGGCATCTTCATCCTGCCGTGGGCCATGCCTTCGATCCCGACCATCCTCTCGGTGCGCTTCATGCTCAACCCGGAGTGGGGCGTGATCAACACCACCATCTTCCGACTGACCGGCGCGGACGGGCCCAACTGGCTCAACGACCCGACGCTGGCCCTGGGCTTCGCGATGCTGATGCACATCTGGAAGTCGCTGCCCTTCTGGACGCTGATCCTGGTGGCCGGCCGCCTGGCCATTCCGAGCGAGCAGTACGAGGCGGCCTCGGTCGACGGTGCCAGTTCGTGGCAGAAGTTCCGCTTCATCAGCTGGCCCTCGCTGCGCACGCTCTACCTGACCTCGACCATCCTGTCGATGATCTGGACGCTGGGCGACTTCAACAGCGTCTACCTGCTGACCGGCGGCGGGCCGGCGGACCTGACGCACGTGCTGGCGACGCTGGGCATCCGGTACCTCCGGCTGGATCAGGTGGATCTGTCAATGGCGTCGATCGTGGTGGCGATGCCGCTGGTGCTGCCGCTCGTTTATTTCATGATGAAGAGGTTGTCGAAATGACCCGGCCCCTGACCCTCAAGTCGGTTGCCACCGAGACCAAGCTGCTGCTGATCGGCATCCCCGTCCTGCTGTGGACGCTGATCCCGGTCTACCACATGGTGCTGTTCGCGATCTCGCCGCGCGACTCGGCGACCTCGGGGCAGCTGTGGCCCACCACGCCCACGCTGAACAACTTCCGCATCGTGTTCGAGCAGAAGCACTTCTACCTCGACCACTTCTGGGTGCAGTTGGGCAACTCGCTGCTGATCGCGCTGTCGGTAGGCGTGCTCACGCTCTTCGTGGCCACCACCGCGGCCTTCGGCATCAGCCGGCTGAAGGTGCGCGGCGGCCGCACGGTGATGAACATGGCGCTGTTCACCTACTTCATTCCCGCAGCCTTCCTCGCGGTGCCCATGTACAAGACCATGGGCAACTACGGCCTGCTCAACAGCCAGTGGTCGCTGATCCTGGCGATGGTGACCATCGCCTCGCCCTACTGCATCTGGGTGCTCAAGCAGGCCTCGGACAAGCTGCCCTACGAGCTGGATGAAGCCGCGCGCATGGACGGCGCCTCGCCGCTGCAGCTGTTCCGCCTGGTCTACCTGCCGCTGATGGTGCCGTCGCTGGTGGCGGTCGGCACCTACTCGCTGCTGCTGGCCTGGAACGAGTACCTCTATGCCTTCCTGCTGCTGTCCAACGACCGCAGCGTGACGCTGGCGGTGGCGCTGGGCAACTTTCTCGCGGCCGACGATTCGCCGTGGGAGCTGCTGATGGCCACCGGCCTGATCTACGCGCTGCCGCCGGCGGCGATCTATTACGCCTTCAAGCGCTACATGGTGGGCGGCATCACGGCGGGAGCCGTGAAGAGCTGAGCCTCGGAACAGGGACGAACGACACATGGCATCCGTATCCTTCCGCAACGTCAAGAAGTCCTTCGGCAAGACCGAGATCATCCAGGGCCTGGGCTTCGACATCGCCGACGGCGAGTTCGTGGTGCTGGTCGGGCCCTCGGGCTGCGGTAAATCCACGCTGCTGCGCATGCTGGCCGGGCTGGAGGACATCACGGGCGGCGAGATCCTGATCGATGGCCGCGTGGTGAACGAACTGGAGTCCAAGGACCGCGACATCGCGATGGTGTTCCAGAGCTACGCGCTCTACCCGCACATGACGGTGGCGGAGAACATGGGCTTCAGCCTGCGCCTGCGCCATGCGGACAAGGCGTTGACCGGGCAGCGCGTCGCCGACGCCGCGAAGATCCTCAACCTCGACGCCCTGCTGGGCCGCTACCCGCGCGAGCTGTCGGGCGGGCAGCGCCAGCGCGTGGCCATGGGCCGCGCCATCGTGCGCGACCCGAAGGTCTTTCTCTTCGACGAGCCCTTGTCCAACCTGGACGCCAAGCTGCGGGTGGCGATGCGCGCCGAGATCAAGGCGCTGCACCAGCGGCTCAAGACCACCACGGTCTACGTCACGCACGACCAGATCGAGGCCATGACCATGGCCGACCGCATCGTGGTGATGCACGACGGCATCGTCGAGCAGATCGGCACGCCGCTGGCGCTGTACGACCGGCCGGAGAACCTTTTCGTCGCCCAGTTCATCGGCTCGCCGGCCATGAACGTGGTGGAAGGCGTGCTGCGGCGCAATGGGGCCGGCAACGTCGTCGAGGCCCACGGCGCGCACTGGCCGGCCCCTCAGGCGGAGGGGGCGGCAGACGGGCAGCCGGTGCACTATGGCATCCGTCCCGGTGACATCGTGCTGGGCGACGCCGGCACCGGCGTGCCGGCCCGGGTCATCGTGATCGAGCCGACCGGCAACGAGACCGAGTTGCTGGTGGAGGTGGGCGATGCGCGCATCGGGCTGGTGGTGCATGGGCGCGTCGACGTGCAGCCGGACGACCGGGTGGGGCTGTCCATCAGCGCCGGCAGCGCCCACCTGTTCGATCGGCAGAGCGGCCGGCGGCTGAACTGAGCGGGTGAGCATGCCGCCCGTTGCCGACGGGTGCGCGCGCCAGGCCCGCCCCTGAAAGCGAAAAGGGCGCCGAAGCGCCCTGGTCTGCCATCAGGCTCGTCCGCTCAGCGGCCGAAGGAACGGCCGCCGCCGCCGTAGCCGCCACCGCCACCGCCACCGCCGTAGCCGCCGCCGGAACGACCGCCACCCGAGCGGCCACCGCCGCCGTAGCCACCGCCGGAGCGGTTGCCGCCGCCGCGGCGCCCGCGTCCGCTCATGCTGTCGACGCTGGTGCGCAGCGGATCGGGCTGGCCTGCGCCGCCCGCAATCGCTTCGGCGCGCTGGTGGGCCAGGGCGTCGGCCTGCGTGGGGCTGTGGCTGTTGCCGTGATGGCGCGGCTGGCGCTCCTCATGGGGCAGGTGGTTGTGTGGGCCGTGCGCGTGGTGCGGGGCATGGTGCGCGTTGCGCGCCTGGCCCTGGCCTTGGCCCTGGCGTCCGCCGCCCTGGCCGCGCGGGCTCTGGGCGTTGCCGCCGCCGTTGCGGCCCGCCTGGGCCGGCTGGGCGCCGCCGTTGCCGCGGCGCTGGCCACCGTTGCCATTGCCGCCGCGCTCGCCCTGCGCCGCCTTGTTGTCGCGGATGCGCTGCATCATTTCCTGGCGCGCGGCCTTGGCCGCGGCCTGCATCACCTCGCGGCTGGGCGGTCGGCCGGCGCCGCCCCACAGGGTCTGGCGGCCCATCGCGATGGGCTCGGCGCGCTCGCCTTCTTCGGGGCCGAAGCCGTCGATCACCTTCACGGGGATCTGCTGCTTGGTGAAGCGCTCGATCTCCTGCATGAAGCCTTCTTCGTCCAGGCAGACCAGGCTCACCGCCTCGCCGCTGGCGCCCGCACGGCCGGTGCGGCCGATGCGGTGCACGTAGTCTTCGCTGATGTTGGGGATCTCGTAGTTCACCACGTGCGGCAGCTCGTCGATGTCGATGCCGCGGGCCGCGATGTCGGTCGCCACCAGCGCGCGGATCTCGCCGCTCTTGAAGCCGGCCAGGGCCTGGGTGCGCGCGCTCTGGCTCTTGTTGCCATGCAGCGCCATGGCTTCGATGCCGTTCTTGGTGAGGAACTCGGCCACGTTGTTGGCGCCGAACTTGGTGCGGGTAAAGACCAGCACCTGGCTCCAGTTGTGCTCGTTGATGATGTGGGCGAGCAGCGCCTTCTTCTTGCCGCGGCCCACCGGGTGGATCACCTGCGTGATGCGTTGCACGGTGGTGTTGCGCGGCGTGACCTGGATGCTCTGCGGGTTCTTGAGCAGCGTGGCAGCCAGATCGCGGATGTCGTCGCTGAAGGTGGCGGAGAACAGCAGGCTCTGCTTCTGCGCGGGGACCAGCGCGAGAATTTTCTTCACGTCGTGGATGAAGCCCATGTCCAGCATGCGGTCGGCTTCGTCGAGCACGAGGATCTGCACGGTCGACAGGTCGAGCATGCCCTGTTGCTGCAGGTCGAGCAGGCGGCCGGGCGTGGCCACCAGGATGTCGACGCCGCGCTTGAGGCGGTCGATCTGCGGGTTCATGCCCACGCCGCCGAAGATCACGGTGGAGCTCAGCTGCAGGTACTTGCCGTAGGTGCGGACCGACTCTTCGACCTGCGCGGCGAGTTCGCGCGTGGGGGTGAGGACCAGGGCGCGCACACCGGTGCCGCCGAACTTGTTGGTCGCGCTGCGGCTCATCGTGAGCTTGTGCAGCAGGGGGAGCGTGAAGGCGGCCGTCTTGCCGGTGCCGGTCTGGGCACCGCCCAGCAGGTCATGGCCTTCGAGCACCACGGGAATGGCCTGGGCCTGGATCGCGGTGGGAGTTTCGTAGCCCTGCTCGTGCACGGCTTTCAAGATGGCCGGGGCCAGCTTCAGTTCGTCAAAGTTCATTGATGTCAAACAAGCGCCTTTGCACGGCGCGGTGGTATCGGCCCGTCCCACGCGATTCGTTCTCGACGCGGGGCCAGCAGGGGCAGATGAGGATCAGGGGTGGAGCGCGAGGGCCTTTGGGCGGGCCTTCTTCGTCCCCGGCAGGGAGCCGGTGTTGCGGGCGACTGGACCCGGCAACGCTGCGTATTGTCGCATGAGTCGCAAGAGACCGTCCGAGCGCGGCTTTCAGCGGCGCTGCAGGTAGACGTACAGGCCCGGGATGGAACTGCGCTGGTCCTCGCGGATCGGTGCGCGCACGAGGCGCAGCCAGTCGAAGCCGCGGCGTTCCGCCAGGGCGCGCAGATAGCGCTCCGAATGCGCGTAGCGCAGGCTCGGCAGCAGCTCGAAATCGGGGCGTTCGCTGGAGGCGCATTCGGCGGAAAAGCAGAACAGCCCGCCCGGCTCCATCACGGCCTCCAAGGCGGCGAACACGGGGTCCAGGTCGCCCACGTAGATGAAGACGTCGGCCGACACGACCAGGTCGTGGCGTGCGTCGGTCTGCCGCAGGTGCGCCACGATGTCCGCGTGCGCGAGTTCGTCGTAGAGGTGGAGCGCGCGCGCCTTTTCCAGCATCAGGCTGGACAGGTCGACGCCGGCCAGGCGTCGAGTCATCGGCTTCAGCAAAGGCGCGCACAGGCCCGTTCCGCAGCCCATGTCCAGGGCGGATTTGTAAGGGCCCCGGTTCAGGCCGGCCAGATGGCCGACCAGCGTGCTGTGCGCGCGATAGCCGAGGACGTCGACCAGGTGGGCGTCGAAGTCGTCCGCATAGTCGTCGAACAGCGTCTCGACGTACTGCGCCGGTGCGGTGGGCGGCAGGGGCTGCGGGGACACCGAGGCCAGGTAGTAGCGATGCAGTTCGGCATCGGCGCCGTGCGCCAGTGCCTGGCGGAAGGCCTCGGCCGCTTCTTCGTGCCGATGCATCTCCCTCAGGATGCCGCCGCGGTTGCTCCACGCCTGCGCCAGCTTCGGGTCGGCGGCCAGCGCGCGGTCGTAGGAGGCGAGGGCCCGCTCGGGCTGGTCCAGCGCCTGCAGGGTCTGGCCGTGGCGGCACCATGGCTCGGCAGCGGGCAGGGTGCCGATCTTCAGGACCTCCTCGTAGCCGGCCAACGCCGCCTGGTGGTGGCCGAGCTGGCTCAGCGCGGTCGCCTTGTGGAACCAGGCATCGGCATGACCGGGCTCGATCGCCAGCACCTGCTCGGCCGCCGCCAGGGCATCCTGCGGGCGCCCAAGCTTCACCTGGGTGGCGGCCAGGTTGATCAGGGTCGAGACCCTTCCCGGCAGGAGAGCGAGCGAGGACTGGAAAAGCTGTTCGGCTGCGGCGTAGCGCTGTGCCTGGAAGGCCTGGAGGCCGTCGAGGAAGAGCTGCCTGGCTTTTTCGAAGGCATCCTGGGGGGGCATCGACCGAGAATAGCAGCGCCCGGGCGGGGGGCGTTCAAGGAATGGGGGGCCTGCGTTAGACTTGGCGGCAAACCCCCGGTCGGAGAACGCGCTGCAGCAGCAAGCGCTTGCCACGCACGGCAGATTCGCCAGCGATCCTTGTGCACGATCGTTGCCGGGTTTCCCAACCACTCCCGAACAGAGATTGAGATGGCCCAGTACGTCTACACCATGAACAAGGTCAGCAAGACCGTGCCGCCCAAGCGGCAGATCTTGAAGGACATTTCGCTTTCATTCTTCCCTGGCGCCAAGATCGGCGTGCTGGGCCTGAACGGTTCGGGCAAGTCCTCGCTGCTCAAGATCATGGCCGGCATCGACAAGGAGATCGAGGGCGAGGCGATCCCCATGCCCGGTCTGTCGATCGGCTACCTGGAGCAGGAGCCCAAGCTGAATCCCGAGCACACGGTGCGCCAGGAAGTCGACGAGGCCATGAAGGAGGTCAATGCCGCCAAGACCCGGCTGGAAGAGATCTACGCCGCCTATGCCGAGCCGGATGCCGACTTCGACGCGCTCGCGGCCGAACAGGGCGAATTGGAGGCCGTGATCGCCGCCGCCGGCACCGATTCCGAGCACCAGCTCGAGATCGCCGCCGACGCGCTGCGCCTGCCGCCCTGGGACGCCAACATCGGCCTGCTCTCCGGCGGCGAGAAGCGCCGCGTGGCGCTGTGCAAGCTGCTGCTGTCCAAGCCCGACATGCTGCTGCTGGACGAGCCGACGAACCACCTGGATGCCGAATCGGTGGAATGGCTCGAAGTCTTCCTGCAGCGCTTCCCGGGCACCGTGGTGGCCATCACCCACGACCGCTACTTCCTCGACAACGCCGCCGAGTGGATTCTCGAACTCGACCGCGGCCGCGGCATCCCCTGGAAGGGCAACTACAGCACCTGGCTGGAGCAGAAGGAAGCCCGCCTCGAAGCCGAGCAGAAGGGCGAGGAAGCCCATGCCAAGGCCATGAAGAAGGAACTGGAGTGGGTGCGCCAGAACGCCAAGGGCCGCCAGGCCAAGAGCAAGGCGCGCATCGCCCGCTTCGAGGAGCTGTCCGACTACGAATACCAGCGCCGCAACGAGACGCAGGAGATCTTCATCCCCGTCGCCGACCGCCTGGGCAGCCAGGTGATCGAGTTCAAGAACGTCACCAAGAGCTTCGGCGACCGGGTGCTGATCGACAACCTCAGCTTCAACATCCCGGCCGGCGCCATCGTGGGCATCATCGGCCCGAACGGCGCCGGCAAGTCGACGCTGTTCAAGCTGATCGCCGGCAAGGAGCAGCCGGACAGCGGCGAAGTGGTGATCGGCCAGACCGTGAAGATGGCCTTCGTCGACCAGAGCCGCGACGCGCTCTCCGACCAGAAGACGGTGTGGGAAGACATCTCCGGCGGGCTGGACATCCTCAACGTCGGCAAGTTCCAGATGGCCAGCCGCGCCTACGCCGGCCGCTTCAACTTCAACGGCAGCGACCAGCAGAAGAAGGTGGGTTCGCTTTCCGGCGGCGAGCGTGGCCGCCTGCACCTGGCCAAGACCTTGATCGCCGGCGGCAACGTGCTGCTGCTGGACGAACCCTCGAACGACCTGGACGTGGAAACCCTGCGCGCACTGGAAGACGCGCTGCTCGAGTTCGCCGGCTCGGTGCTGGTGATCAGCCACGACCGCTGGTTCCTCGACCGCATCGCCACCCACATCCTGGCGGCCGAAGGCGACAGCCAGTGGGTCTTCTTCGACGGCAACTACCAGGAATACGAGGCCGACAAGAAGAAGCGACTGGGCGAAGAGGGCGCCAAGCCGCACCGCATGCGCTTCAAGGCGCTCAAGTAAAGGCGTCGTCCCATCGCCGCGTTCGGCGTGAGCGACACCGCTGGACCCGCACCGGCACCACCACCGGTTCCTTCGCCAGCACCTGCTTTCGCATCACCCGCAAGCCCGGCACCCCGCCCGGGCCGATGCAGGTCGAAGTGGTCGGACTGGCCAGCGGCCTCGATGCGCCTCGGGGCCTGGCTCATCACCGATGGCAAAGACGCGGCTTTGCGTGCCGCATAGCGTGAAAACACGCTCTAGGCCGTCGGAGTCGGCGCCCGTGCCAGCACGCGCCTGCGCACCGCGTAGATGTTGTTGCGCAGCGCGTAGAGCTCCTCCGCATAGGACAGCGGCACGGCCACCTTGTTGACCCGCCGGTCCAGGTCGTCGAGCTCCGCGATGAGCGCGTCGCGCTCGCCCTGGCCGGCGTCCAGCTTGTGCTCGACCTCGCGCAGGCGGGCATACCAGCGGAACACGCGCCTGCGCACGCGGAACTGGTACAGCGGCGGCACCACGCGCGACAGCGGCAACATCAGCACCAGCAGGCCGCCCAGCACCAGCCACATGCGTTCCACCAGGTTGCTGGCCCAGAAGGGCAGGTAGCGTTGCCAGAAGGGCGGGGTCCCATTGATGGCGCGGTCGCCCTCGGGGCTGACCGGCAACTCGCTGGTGCGCGTGTTCGGGAAATCGCGGGCGCGGTTGAACCAGCCGGCGCTGCTGTGCAGCGTCTGCGCGCTCTGCGCGAACAGCTGGCGCAGGGCGGGATGTGTTTTCTCGCGCGCGAGCAGGGAGGTGGTGGCCGCCAGCAGCGTCTTGTCGGCGGGCGGCAAGTCCGTCGCGAGATCGACCACGCCGCGCGGCAGCGTCACCGGTTGCAGGAAGGCGAAGCGGCGCGAGTAGGCGTCGGCCTGGTCGAAGTCCATGAGCCGGATGTCGGGCGCGCGCAGCAACCGCTGCACCAGCGGCGACTGCGGCGCCGAGGCGAGCACGATCACGTCCAGCAGCCCGGCCTGAAGCGCCTCGGTGGCGGGGGTCTGCTCGAGGTTGGACAGCTGCAGCTGTCGCGTATCCATGTGATTGGCCTCGAACATCCGCTCCATGACTTCCGGCACGCCGCTGCCCGGCTTGTCGACGTTGACGCGCAGCGTCTTGAACTGCGCGATGGAAGCGAGGCGACCGGTCCTGCGGTCGACCGCGCGCCCCGCATCGGCGCGGTAGAAGACCCACAGCGGCTCGTAGAACAGGCTCCCCAGGGAGGTCAGCCCCGCTTCCTCGTCGGCCACCGGATTGGCGCTGCCGCCGCGCACGAAGCCCACGTCGGCCGCGCCTTCGCGCAGCAACCGCAGGTTGTCTTGCGAACCATCGGTGGCCTTGAGTTCGACCTCGATGCCGTTGGCCTTGAGCGCCGCGGCGTAGCGCATGCCGAACTCCGCATAGGCGCTGCCTGCCGGTCCGGTGGCGAGCGTCACGCGCCGGGGCGGCTGCGGATCCAGCCACCAGTAGGCGGCAATCAAAAGGCCGATGACGAGGAAGACGATGGGGCCCGCGGAGGCGATCAGGTCGCGGATGGACAGGAGGATGAGACGGAGGGTGCGGGGCATGCGGTGGGTGGGTAGGCTCGGGCGCGCCGGGGCGCGCGGCAGCGCATTGTGATTGGCTTTGCCTCACGGCTCGGTTACAAAGCGCGTGCGAATTTCAGGGAAGCGAAGAATGAAGAATGAAAGCGCCGGGGACCTCCTGGCCTCCACCGCGCGCGGCGTGGTCGATGAAGAAGCACTGAAGGCGTGGGTCCAGGGGCCGGTCCGGGCCGTCCTGCCTCACGGAGCGATGTTGTGCGGGCAATCGGTTCCCCACTCCGGCGGCTATGCCGCCATCCAGGCTTGGAGCTTTGGCGTGCCGGCAGCTTACCGGGCCAAGATTGCCTGCGCGGGTGGGAATGCGCGCAGCCCGGTCCTGACGCGCCTCATGCGCACGGGTGGGCCGGTGTTCTTCGATGAGGACGATGAGCGACCAGACTTTGACGCGAATTGGCGAGGCAACTTCAGGCTCGCCGGCTGGCGCAACGTACTGGGACTCGCGTATTGCTCTGGTGAAGGCGATCAACTGGTTTTTACATCGGCGGCTTTCTACAACGTGAGTTCCGCAATGGAGGCGCAGGGCCG
This sequence comes from Variovorax defluvii, assembly GCF_039541515.1. Taxonomy (NCBI): domain Bacteria; kingdom Pseudomonadati; phylum Pseudomonadota; class Betaproteobacteria; order Burkholderiales; family Comamonadaceae; genus Variovorax; species Variovorax defluvii. The sequence continues at coordinate 195,930 of NZ_BAABGJ010000008.1, read as the reverse complement.
TACGCTTCAGCAGATGGTGATGCCGCATCTCCACAGCGCGTTGAGCCGCGTCCATCAATTGCGCTCTGAAGAATCAACTTCGGCGGCGACACGCTTGCTGACGCTCGCGCCCGGCGAGCGCGCGGTTGTCGACCTATTGCTCCGAGGCAAGACGAACAAAGAGATCGGCAAGCAACTCGGAAGAAGCTCTGAAACCGTCAAGCAACGGCTCTCGTTGCTGATGCGGAGATTCGACGTTCGGAACAGGACCGAGTTGGTACGCGTGATATCACGAAGCGGGGATGGCGGTCATGGAGGTCGGCAGCCTTGAGCGAGAATTTTGATCGAATCGCAAAGTGTGAAAGTTACCCTGAATTCTTGACCCCGCGGCCAAGGCAGTCAGCGGCATGCGGATTTCAAGCTTGGTCCGGAGACGCACCGGCTGCGGTAATTAGCGCTTCGTCAATACACCCATTTCGTAAGGATCTGCATTTGCCAGCCTTGTGCATTTCGAGGTGTCGGCGCCCTGGGTGCCATCGCAGTATAGCGTTTTGAAGTGAGTGAATCCTAGAAATGAGTAAGCGACAAATACGACACCTGATGCCTCGGTCCAGGACTTGCGGATCAACTCGAGCACCTCCGGTTTCATTTTTCCCCCGGTCAGTTCATAAATTTTGCTCATCAACGGCCTCTTGTCCGTGTATTCCTGCGGCACGCCGTCGACCAAAATTCTCGATGAATGGAGCGATATTGCCGTGACACCTGTGGCGCTGCCGATCGATCTTTGCTTGCCCGCCAAGAATGCCAATGCGCATGCGGAAAAGCATTTTCCCTTGACAACAGTATTTATATCGTTACGTTTGATCACCTCGATGTAGTGAAGTGCGCCGGCATAAGTTCCGCCGAGCGAATCTTCAAAAACCATCTCTCGTACGCCAGTTAAATCGAGCTGTGCAAGGTCGCCGGCTTGAATATTTCCTTGGACAAATATCGACTCCCTGTTTCGGGTTAGTTCTCCTGCAAGAGAAGGCAGAGCTTGGCCGCAAAGCGAGGCCGCAGCAACTATACCAATGAATGAATTGAGAAATGGCATCTGAAATTAATCAGAAATTTGGGAAACTTTGAATCTGGCAAACAGGTCAGCGCAGAGATTCAAGATGCTCGCGCGCCGCGTCATGGCATTGAATGTAACTTCAGAGAAAAGTGAGTTTGCCATTTACCTGACCATGGTCGCTCACTCTGCGTTTGTTAAGTACACGGGTCCGCAAATTTAGGGGCCGCCGGGCGAAGGATCGCCCATGGGGTTCACGGGAATTGTCGGGTAGTTCATCGAGGGGATCGAGGCATTTCCGATTAAGGAAAAAAAGCCAAGTAGTGCCGCCAAAGGATCGGTGAACGCAAACTCGATTTGTGTCATCAACTGTTGTGCCTGTTGATCGCCGATGCCATCATTTTGGCTCGACGTCACCGTCACCTCAGCAAGTGTGCCAGCGGCATCGCTTCCGTCACTAGCGCTCGCTCCGCAATCTCCAGCCGAACATGAACCCCCTCCGCCATCGCCCCCGCTTACGTAATTGAGCTCCTCTGCTGTCAACTCCCGCATCGTTTGGTGAGATGTGGAGCTATCCCATCTTCCTTGAAGAATTTCTAGCATTCAACGCTTTCCAGAGTCATATTGATCCGCAAAGATCAATGGCCCCCGAAGTTCGTGTCGGGGTTTCACGGCCGAGTAGCTTAATTTCTCCAGGCGAACTTCGATAGTGCCCGATCGGGTAAATTGACAAATTGAGATGCGTAGGTTAGTGATGTTGGTGTTGCCAGGGCTGTTTGCCTGGTCGCTAGCAGATGACCGGCATCTTGTCAATACACCCGTTCGGGTGGATTGGAAGTCGAGTTCATTTGATGGAAGATCGCGATCTAAATATGCGGCCCTGAGTCTTCCAGAGGGCTTAAGGAGGGTAAGTTGACTTCTGCTTGTCGAAACTGCAGTGGCGTTGAGCACTACATTGCTCAAGTAAGCGCTGGAGGCGGGTTGTATCCTGGTTTGCTGCCCCTTGGTTGGAGCTCTTGGTTGAATAACCCAAGATATCGCCTTCGCATCTGTGGGGCCTGCGGTTTGACCGAGTGGTTTGTGCCAGAAGAAGCTCTTGCAGCAGTAAAGGAAAAGTACGATTCGGAGCTTGAATAAAATGACAAGAGTAAAGCGGAATCGCGTGGACATTTTTCATGATGCCGCCGCTCGGCAAGTGATGCGATGAGCAAAAAGTGTTCAAAGCTTCGGCGATGGGTCAGGGCTCCTTTCTGGCTTCTAAGGAGGTTTTTGCCGTATATGCCGGTCACTGTTGCTGTCATCTTCGTTATCTACCGATCGATTCACAAATTCGCGTGATCTCGGCCTGCTGCGTTCAGAGATGACAATGAAAAAGCCAAGGGAGCTCCAATGTCGGATCAGAAAGCGATTTTTCGCGAAGAGGTTTTTATAGCGCGCCAAGATGCCTGGCTCGGCGAAGTCGTTCTGAGCAAACCGCTCTCCTTCGCCGTGCTTTCAATGGGCTTCGCCGTGCTCGCGACGGCCCTGCTTCTTTACCTGGTTTTCGGGCAATACACCCGAAAGATTCGCGCAAGCGGCTATCTCGTCCCCGATGCCGGCATCATCAAGTTGGCCGCGCCGCAGGCCGGCGTCGTGATCAAGCTGGCGGCGGCAGAGGGGCAGCACGTGGACCAAGGTGAGACGCTTGCGGTCTTGAGTTCGGAACGCTTCACCCGGACCGGCGACGCTTCAGCCGAGATCGACAAACATCTGCAGCAGCGGGTCGCCTCATGGAGGCAGGAGCGCCACACGCTCGATGAGGTCCACGAACAGCAGCGCAAGGCGCTTGGCGACCGACGGGCCAAGTTCGAGGCTGAGCTGGCGCAGGTGCGAGTGGCCTTGTCGCTCCAGCAAGACCGCATTCGGCTGACCGACCAGATGCTGGCCAGGCAGCGCGAACTGCATGGGGCCGGGTTTGTCTCCGACATGGCCTTGCAGCAGAAGGAACAGGAGCGCATGGCCGAGCTGGCAGGCCTCGAATCGATTCGCCGCAGCGAGACGAGCTTGTTGCGCGACATCGGCACGGCCGATGCGGAACTCGCGACCCTGCCTGTGAAGCAGTTCAACGAACTGGCAGCGATCGATCGCCAGATCTCCTCGGTCGAGCAGGACCGCATTGAGAACGAGTCCCGGCGTGAGTTGTTGCTGAAGGCGCCGCAGGCAGGATTGGTGACCGCGATCCTCACGGACCCGGGCAAGCTGGCGGTGCCGGGCCAGCCTCTGCTCACCCTGATTCCCGACGGGTCCGAACTGCAGGCCGACGTGTACCTGCCTTCCAAAGCGGCCGGCTTCGTGCGCACGGGAACTCGCGCCCTCCTGCAGTTCCAGGCCTTTCCCTATCAGAAGTTCGGTAGTCATGACGCGCGCGTCATCAAGCTGTCGCGGGTGGCCGTGAGCGGAAGCGAATTGCCTTACCCGCCACCGCCCGCCGCGCTGGGCGAGCTGTTCTATGTCGCGACCTTGGCCCTCGAAAAGAACACGGTCCTGGCCTATGGCAAAGAGGAGCCGCTTCGCCCAGGCATGGGCGTCGATGCCAACCTGATTCTCGATAAGCGCACCTTGCTCGAATGGGTGTTCGAGCCGTTGTTCTCCATCTCGGGCCGCTGGACTCACTGACCCGTCATGCTGGAGCGTCTGCGGTTCGGCTTCGGTCGCAAGCTGCGCCTCGTGCTGCAGACAGAGGCCGCGGAGTGCGGCCTGGCTGCTCTGGCCATGGTGGCGGGCTACCACGGCTACGACACCGACCTGCCGAGCCTGCGGGCTCGGCACGCGGTGTCTCTCAAGGGCGCGACGCTGGCGCAACTGATGAAATTCGCAGAGGCTCTGGGTTTCCAGACCCGGCCCTTGCGTCTTGGCCTGAAGGACCTGGACAAGCTGGCGACACCCTGCATCCTGCACTGGGACCTCCGGCATTTCGTCGTGCTTCAGCGGGTGCGCCGCGGGTTCATCGACATCCTGGACCCCGCGCATGGCTCGCGCACACTGAAGCACGACGAGGCGGGGCGGTCATTCACGGGCGTCGCGCTGGAGATGGCCCCGGGCCTCTCCTTCAAGCCGCGGAAGGAACGGCAGCGCCTGCAGATCGGTGCGCTTCTCTCGAAGGTGCGGGGCCTGCGTCGCTCGTTGGTCCAGGTGTTCGCGCTCGCCGCGGCGCTGGAAGTGTTTGGCCTGGTGCTGCCCTTCTTCTCGCAATGGGTCATCGACGACGTCCTGGTCTCCGGCGATGCGGACCTGCTCGTCGTCCTGATCTCGGGCCTGGTGCTGGCGGGCACCTTCCAGGTCGTGGCCGGCTGGACGCGCGCAAGAGTGCTCCTGCACCTGACGACCACACTGAGTCTCCAATGGACGGCTGGCGCTTTCTCGCATCTCCTGCGCCTGCCGATGGCCTGGTACGAGAAGCGGCACCTGGGCGACATCGTCTCGCGCTTCGGCAGCATCGGCGCGCTGCAGCAAGCGCTGACGAGCGGCATGGTGGGCGCCGTCGTCGACGGCATCATGGCCACGGTCACCTTGATCGTCATCTCGGCGCGCGGCTCGTGCTCGACAGGCAACTGTCGGTCTGCATGCTGATTGCCTTCCTGGGCTACAGGACGCAGTTCGTCGGTCGGGCGTCTGCCCTGGTCGATCAGTGCCTCTCGTTCAAGATGCTCGGCTTGCAGACCGAGCGCTTCGCCGACACGTGTTGGCCGAGCCGGAACCGGTGAGTGAGACGGCCCTTCATGGCTCGCAGGCAGGCGTTGCCGCTTCCATCGAACTGCACAACGTCAGCTTTCGGTACGCGCCGGATGAGCCGTGGATCGTGAAGGACCTGAGCCTGAAGATCGAAGCCGGCGAATCGGTGGCGATTGCAGGTCCTTCGGGGTGCGGCAAGACGACCCTGCTGAAGCTCATGCTGGGGCAACTGGTGCCGCAGGAGGGCAGCGTCAGCATGGGTGGCGTGCCGCTGCGGCAGCTCGGCCTGCGGCACTATCGCGAGCAGATCGGCGTGGTCATGCAGGACGACAGGCTGTTCGCCGGCTCGATCGCCGAGAACATCGGCCTGTTCGATGCCCAGCTCGACCATGACCGGATCGAGGAAGCCGCGCGACGCGCGTTCCTGCATGAGGAGATTTGTCGCATGCCCATGGGCTACGACACGCTCGTCGGCGACATGGGGGCCGCACTTTCGGGCGGGCAGCGGCAACGGGTCGTGCTGGCGCGGGCGCTCTACAGGCGCCCCCGGATTCTCTTCCTGGACGAAGCCACGAGCCATCTGGATACGGCCACGGAGAACGCGATCAACCGGGCCGTGCTGCAGCTGGACATGACACGCATCGTGATCGCGCACCGACAGCAGACTCTAGAGGCCATGGAGAGGGTGATCGACCTGTTCCGCTGCAGTCATCGATGGCCAACCTTGGCAGAGAAAGCGAGAGCGGCTTGACACACGGAAACACTGAGACGCGGTCACCTTTTTGTCGCACGGATCGTTCTGGCGGTTGCTGAGATTGGCGCGTTGCCGGTGGTCGAACGATATCCGCCTGCACACGCCTGCACACTTCTTCCCCCAATGGGGCTCGTTGAACTTGAAGTCGATAGGAGTTGAAAGTGATCTTGACCCATGCGGCAAGCGAATCCTTGCGGGGTACCGGTCCCTTCCGCGCACTGACCGCGGATGAACTGCACCTCGTCTCGGGAGGCGATGATGGCGCAGGGTGTGGACCCGGTGATTGCGGCGATAGCGCTTCCGACGGTGACAGTTGCGGCGGTGCCAGCGCATGCGACGATGGCCAAGGGATGCTTGGTGACAACGGAAATCATCCTTCTTGCGCAGTAGCACCGAGTGATGAAGCTTGCAACCCCATTGCGATACCTGCCGTAGATATCCCAAGCTACCCCAGCTTGTTTGCAATGTTTCTGCGTTGGCGTTGAGTCATCTGGTCATGCAAACCGACGGGGCGCGCACGTGAATGAGGTGCGGCGAACGATTCTCCTGTCCGCTGCATCGGCGGCTGCTTTGGGATGCGCAGCACAGCCTCCGACAGGGCATACCGAATTCATCGAGGAGGTGATTCGTTTCCCCATGAAGGACGGCGATGCCGAGTATCAGTTGGAGATGACGCTGATGCGCCCGGCCAACTCCGGTGCCTCGCTGCCGGTGCTGGTCATGAATCATGGCGTGCCAGCCGACAAGTCGCAGCCTGCCACCCACCTGCGCGCAAGACCCGTTTCGCAGGCTCGAGTCTTTCTGTCAGCGGGTTTCGTTGTCGCAATCCCGATGCGGCGCGGTTACGGCCAGTCCGAGGGCAGCATGCCAGCCTTTTCTTGTGATATCCATGCTGTGGCATGGGAAGAGGCCAAGGACATCGAGGCCGCGGTGCGTTACCTGCAGTCGCTGGCCTACGTGAACGCCGATGCGATCACGCTGCTAGGTGTTTCCGCCGGGGCGCTGGCATCATTTGCGGCAGCAGGACGGATGGGGCCGACGGTGTCGCGCGTGATCAATTTCTCCGGCGGCAGGCGTCTGCGAGGGTTGGCGGCACGGGATTGCTATCCACAGGCGCTGTTGTCCGCCTTTTCGACTTTCGGCGCTGAAGTGTCCGCGCCCACGCTGTGGCTCTATGCGCCGAACGACAGTGTGTTTCCTGCACCGCTGGTCGCTGAGTGCCTGAGGGTCTTCAGGGCCGCGGGAGGCAAGGCCGAATTTGCAGAGATCCCCGTCTATCGAGGCGATCCGCACGACGTCTTTTCCAATCCGGGCACGATGCCGATCTGGAGCGCCAGGGTGCGGGAGTTCATGGGCGATCGATCGATCAAGGCCCAGAAGGTTGGTCGACCCGGCGCTCAACCGAGCTCGCTCGAGCTCGGATAGATAGCGCTGCCCACCCGCACCGTCCGCGCCGCCTGCACCGCCCGCAGCGTGGCGCGCGCCACGGCCTCGGCCGCCATCGTGCCCAGCACCGTCATGCCCGGCGCATCGCCTTCCAGCGGCACCCGGCCGGTGGCCAGCGCGAACAGGGTGTCGCCATCGCTCATCGTGTGAACAGGGTTGATCGCGCGCGCCAGGCCATCGTGCGCCACGGCCGCAAGCCGGTTGGCCTGCACCTTGGTGAGCCGGGCGTCGGTCGCGACCACGCCCAGCGTCGTGTTGGTGCCCGCCAGCAGCGGCTGAGGCAGCTCGCCGCGCAGCAGGGCGCGGCGGGTGTCGAGCAAGGCGCGGCCGTCCGCGGTGCGTGCGCCGGCCACGACCCGGCCGGTGTCGGGGTCGAGCACGTCGCCCAGCGCATTGCAGGCGATCAGCGCGCCGACCGTCACGCCCTTCACCGTCACCGAGGCGGTGCCGATGCCGCCCTTCATCGCGCGGTGCACGCCGAAGAGCTTGCCGACCAGGGCGCCGCTGCCGGCGCCCACGTTGCCCTCGGCGGGCGCGGCCGTCGATGCCGCTTCGCAGGCCGCGTAGCCGGCGGCCGCGTCGGGGCGGATGCGGGCATCGCCCATCGGCAGATCGAAGAGCACGGCCGCGGGCACGATCGGCAGGGTGCCGAAGCGGACGTCGAGGCCGACGCCGCGTTCCTCCAGCCAGCGCATCGCGCCCTCGGCCGCCGCCAGGCCCCATGCGCTGCCGCCGGCCAGCATGATCGCGTGGACCTGCTGCACGAAGTTGCCGGGTGCGAGCAGGTCGGTCTCGCGTGTGCCCGGCGCGGCGCCTCGCACATCGACACCGGCCACCGCGCCTTCGCGCGCGAGGATGACGGTGCAGCCGGTCGGACGGCGGGAATCGCTGAAGTGGCCGACCTCGATGCCGGCGACGTCGGTGATGGCGCCGGCGGACGGCGCGGAAGAAGAAGAGCTTTGCTGGGACATCGCCGGCGATTATGGAACCGCCGTTCGCAGCGCTTCAGGCGCGGTGCGCATGACCGTCGGCCGCGCGGCCCAGCTCGCCGCGCGCCAACCTGAGCACCGACCATCCGCCGCTGACAGCGAGCGCCGCCATCACCGCGGCCACCGCCAGATCAGGCCAGGCCGTGCCGGTTCCGAAGACGCCCAGGGCCGCGAGCATCACCGCGACGTTGCCGATGGCGTCGTTGCGCGAGCACAGCCAAACGCTGCGCATGTTGGCGTCGCCCTCGCGGAAGGCATAGAGCATTACCGCAACCCCGACGTTGACGCCGAGAGCCAGTGCGCCGATCAGGCCCATGGTCAGCGCCTCGGGCGGCACGCCCTGCGCGGCCGACCACAAGGTCTTGCCCGCCACGAAAACGCCGAAGCCCAGCATGCTCAGGCCCTTGAGCAGGGCCGCCCGGGCCCGCCATGCCAGGCCCATCGACAGCACGGCCAGCGTGACCCCGTAGTTGGCCGCATCGCCGAAGAAATCGATCGCGTCCGCCAGCAGCGACACCGATCCCGAGCGGAAGCCGGCCCCGATCTCGACCGCGAACATGGCCGCATTGAGCGCCAGCGCCACCCACAGCACGCGACGGTAGCGCGGCGTGTCGCTCGCGGACAGATGTTCATGGGTAGGGCCGTGGTCGTGATCGCAGCAGTTCGCAGACATGTTCTCTCCAGTGATGGCACCATTGGAAAGCTTGAAGTCACTGGAAGGTCAAACGATGACGGTCGCAAATCCGCCCGCTGAACAGGGTTATCGCATCGGCGAGGCAGCCACCCTCAGCGGGCTTTCCGCCACCAACATCCGCTACTACGAGAAGGAGGGCCTGATCGCACCGCAGGCCCGCGGGGACAACAGCTACCGGCTCTATACCGATGCCGACGTGCACCAGCTGCGCTTCATCCGCCTGTGCCGCGCGATGGACATGTCGCTGGACGAGGTGCGCGAACTGCTCGCCCTGGACCTGCGCAGCAAGGCCGACTGCGCCGCGGCCAACGTGGCGCTCGATGCCCACCTGGGCCACGTGCGCGAGCGGCTGCGCGAGCTTCGCGCGCTCGAAAAGGACCTGATCGCGTTGCGCAGCTGCTGCGACGGCAGCGACGCGCACTGCCACATCATCGAGGCCCTGCACGCGCGGGCCGATCGCCAGCCACTGACCGACGCACCGCGAACGCCGGCCGCCCGGCACGTGTGAAAACTCAGCGACCGGCCGGCAGCGGCATCCCGCGCTCGCGCAGGACGTCGCGCAGCACGGCGGGGTCGTCGGTGATGATCCCATCCACCTTCCAGTCCAGCAGCCGGACCATGTCGGCGCGCTCGTTCACGGTCCAGGGCAGCACCTTCAGGCCCAATGCCCGGGCCTCCTGCACCTGGACGGCCGTCAGGTCGTTGAAGGCTGGCGACCAGATCACCGGCCGTTCGCTCCGGCCGGCCGCGGCGCGCACCAGCCGGGGCGTGGAGCCGAAATCCGCCCGGCGCAGCCCGCCGGTCCAGCGCGGGTCCTGGAGCGTGCGGCCGCTGGTGAGGTACGCACGCTGCAGCTGCGGCGCCCACTGTCCCACCAGCGCCAGGGTGCGCCAGTCGAAACTCTGCACCGTCACCCGCGGACCGACGCCGGCCTTGTCGATTTCGGCCAGCAGCGCGCGCACCATGATCTCGGGCGGGGCGGTCTCCTCAGGACGTCCGGGGTCCAGCTTGGTCTCGATGTTGAAGCGGACCTGCGTCGCGCCGCGCTCGCGCACCCGCTCGAAGAGCGCGGCGAGCGTGGGGATGCGCTCACCGTCGCGCGGGACTTGCTTGGCGAATTGGCGGCCGTAGTTCGTGGAAGGGTCGATGCGACCGACGTCGTAGCGCTGCACCTGCGCGAGGCTGAGCGTGCGGATCGCCGGCCCACTGGCCGTCAGGAAGGCGCCGCTCGCGTCGCGCGTGTGGTCGGGGTTGAGCACCGTGTCGTGCGAGATCACCACCACGCCGTCGGCCGTGAGGCCGATGTCGAGTTCGAGCGTGGTGACGCCCATGTCCATCGCATTGTCGAAGGCGGCCAGCGTGTTCTCGGGTGCGAGGGCACGGCCGCCTCGATGGGCCTGCAGATCGAAGGTGGCGTCGGCGGCGGGTGCGAGCGCGGAACAGGCGCCGAGCAGCAGCGTTGCGGCGAGGCCGACCAGGCCGACCAGGCCGGCGAAGCGGGCGGATGCAGGCGTGCGTGTCATTTCAGTTCCACCTTGATGCTGTCCTGTTGCACGGTGATGTCACCGAGCTCGTAGGTCTTGCGGCCGACCGTCAGCTCTTCGGCCGTGAAGGTGCGCAGCGGCTGATCGCGCAGCAGCTCCTGGGCGACCAGCGCACCGATGCGCTGCAGCCGCTCGGCATCGCGCCCGGTCACGCCCTGCAGCTCCAGCCGTTCGGCCCGGGGCTGGTCCAGGCGCAGCGCACGGGCCGGCGCGTCGTACTTGAGCGCGCTGCTGATCGAGACCACGCCTTCGACCGTCCCGGGCTGCAGCAGCGGGCTCGCAATGCTGAGCACGGCCGTGATGGCGGCGCGGTTGGCCGCGGCATCCAGGCCCAGCTGCGGGTCGCGCAGGGCCACGGTGAACAGCTCCGCATAGCGCTGCTGCAGCGGAAAGCGCCTGGCGATCTGCGCCTGCAGTTCCTCGCGGGTGGCGGTGTACTCGCTGGTGAAAAAATTGAAGCCCGCCAGCGCTGCGAGCGGCGCGGACGCGGCGGCGCCCAGCAGGGCGCGCAACAGGAAGCGGCGGGGCGGTGGCACGATGAAGCGGTGTCGCATACCGCTGCGAGCTTGCCACAGCCCGCGGGCGCGGCCGCCGGGCGGGCCGGGCGGCCGCGCAGAGCGAAGGCCGGATTCAGGTTTTCAGCGTCGCCTTCAGCGTGATTTCAGGCACGCTGGCCAGCGCCTTCGACAGCGGGCAGCCAGCCTTGGCACCGGCCGCCAGTTCCTGGAATTTCGCCTCGTCGATGCCGGGGACCGAGGCCTCGAGTTCCAGCTGGATGCGGTCGATCTTGAAGCCGGGGCCATCCTGCGCCAGCCGCACCGCGGCCCGGGTGTCGATGCTCGTGGCGGTGAACCCCGCGCCTTCGAGCGCGAAGGCGAAGGCCATCGTCAGGCAGCCGGCATGCGCGGCGCCGAGGATCTCCTCGGGGTTGGTGCCGGTCACGTCGTTCTCGAAGCGGCTCTTGAAGCCGTAAGGGTAGTTCTTGAGTGCACCGGTTTCGGTGCTGATCTGGCCCTTGCCGGTCTTGCCGGCGCCTTCCCAGTGAACACTCGCGCGCTTGTCTGCTGCCATGAAAGCTCCTCGATGAGGGGATTGATGAAAGGGATCGCCGTTGTACGGCAGAACCGGCCGCCTGTCTGTCGGCCGGCCGCCGAACGGCGCCATCGCCGGCGAGTCGCCCATGCGACGCCGTCGGGGCTTCCCCGATGCGGTCCGGAGGGGCCGCGGCGTAGGCTTGGCCGCTCAACGGAGACTCCATGGACCGCCCGCATTTCAAGTTCTGGCCGCAGCGCCTGCCCCGCTCGCTCACCGTCCCCGCCACCTCGCTGTGGCACAACCTCGCCACCTCGGCCGCCCGTTTCCCCGACAAGGCCGCCCTGGTCTTCTTCGGCCGCGAGACCTCGTACCGCGAACTCGCCGCCCAGGCCGAGCGGCTGGCGGGCACCCTGCATGCGCTGGGCGTGAAGCGCGGCGACCGCGTGCTGCTCGACATGCAGAACTGCCCGCAACTGGTGATCGCCCATTTCGCGATCCTGCGCGCCAACGCGGTGGTGGTGCCGGTCAATCCGATGAACCGGGCCGAGGAGCTCAAGCACTACATCACCGATCCGGACGCGAAGGTGGCCATCACGACGGCCGACCTGGCGCCCGAGCTGGCCAAGGCCAGCGATGCACTGCCGCCCGGCGAGCGCCTGGCGCACCTGGTCGTGACCCAGTTCACCGATGCCTTCGACGCCGAGGTGCAGGGCGACGAGGCGCCGCCGCCGGCCTGGCGCGATTGGCTGCTCACGCGCCACCCCTTGCCGGCGCTGGCCGGCGGTGAGGTCATGGCCTGGACCGACGCCATGGCCGCGGGCCATGCCCCGCCCGAGCACGTCGTGGGCGCGAACGACATGGCGCTGCTGCCCTACACCAGCGGCACCACCGGCCTGCCCAAGGGCTGCATCCACCACCATGCCAGCCTGATGCACAACGCCTTTGCCAGCGCGCTCTGGGGCCTGGCCTCGTGCGAGACGGTGGTGCTGGCGGTGGTGCCGATGTTCCACATCACCGGCGTGGTGAGCATGCTGCACACCACCATCTTCAGCGGCGGCACGCTGGTCGTCATGCCGCGCTGGGACCGCGAGGTCGCGGGGCGCCTGATCTCGCGCCGCAAGGTGACGAGCTGGACCAACATCCCGACCATGGTGATCGACCTGATGGGCAGCCCCAACTTCGCGAGCTTCGACCTTGGAAGCCTGAGCCACATCGGCGGCGGCGGCGCCGCGATGCCGCAGGCCGTGGCGCAGCGCCTCTTCGAACAGTTCGGCCTGCGCTACCAGGAGGGCTACGGCCTCACAGAGACCGCTGCGCCTTCCCATGCCAATCCCTTCGACAACCCGAAGCAGCAGTGCCTGGGCATCCCGTTCATGAGCACCGATGCGCGCGTGGTCGATCCCGACACGCTGCAGGAGATGCCGGTGGGCGAGTCCGGCGAGATCATCATCCACGGGCCCGAGGTGTTCCAGGGCTACTGGAAGCGTCCGGACGCCACCGAGGCGGCCTTCGTCGAGTTCGAAGGCAGGCGATTCTTCCGCTCGGGTGACATGGGGCGCATGGACGAGGACGGCTACTTCTTCATCACCGACCGCCTCAAGCGCATGATCAACGCCAGCGGCTTCAAGGTCTGGCCGGCCGAGGTCGAGCTGCTGATGTTCCGCCACCCGGCGATCCAGGAGGCCTGCGTGATCTCGACCCGCGACGCCTACCGCGGCGAATCGGTCAAGGCGGTGGTGGTGCTGCGCGCCACCCACAGGAACACCACCGCGCAGGACATCATCGATTGGTGCCGCGAGAACATGGCGGTCTACAAGATCCCGCGCGCGGTCGAGTTCGTCGACACGCTGCCCAAGAGCGGCAGCGGCAAGGTGATGTGGCGGTTGCTGCAGGAAGCCGAGGACGCCGGCACTGCCTGAGCAGGCGGGCGCGGTGGCCGATCAGGCCTCGCCCCTGCCGCGCACTTCCGCCACCACGCGCGCATGCCGCTGGAAGCTCCAGTAGGCGCTGGCCCAGTCCATCAGCACCACCAGGCGGTTGCGGAAGCCGATCAGGAAGTAGATGTGCGCGAAGAGCCAGAACAACCAGGCCAGCTTCCCCGAGAAACGCAGCGGCCCCAGCGGCGTGCCGAGGTCGACCACCGCGGAGTTGCGGCCGATGGTGGCGAGGTTGCCGTAGTCGCGGTAGCGGAAGGGCACGGTCTCCTTGCCGGCGATGCGGCGCAGCACGTTGGCGGCCGCGGCGCGACCGGCCTGCTTGGCGCCGGGCGACACCCCGGGGACCGGCTGGGGCTCCTTGCCGGGCCGGTAGCTCATGGCGGCGGCGAGGTCGCCCACCACGCTGATCTCCGGGTGGCCCGGCAGGCTGAGATCGGGCAGCACCTTCACACGGCCGGCACGGTCGCATTCGGCGCCGTTGGCGTCGGCCAGCAGCCGGCCCAGCGGCGAGGCCGCCACGCCGGCGGCCCAGATCACGCAGTGGCAGTCGATGCGGTGCGTGCCGATGCCGGCCCCGCCGTCGCTGAAAGGGGACTGGACCTGCAGGCCGGTGGGCGTGACCTCGGTGACGCGGGCGTTCAAGCGCACCTGCACCCCCAGCTTCTGCAGCTGCTCGAGGGCGCGCTGGCTCAGGCTCTCGGGCATGGCCTGCAGCACCCGCGGGCCGCCCTCGATGAGCAGCACCTCCGCGCTGGCCGGATCGATGCGGCGGAACTCGCCGCTGAGCGTGTGGCGCGCGATCTCGGCCAGCGTGCCGGCCATCTCCACGCCGGTCGGCCCGGCGCCGATGACCGCGAAGGTGAGCAGGGCGCGCTGGCGTGCCGGGTCGGGCTCGATCTCGGCCGCCTCGAAGCTCATGAGCACCCGGCGGCGGATCTCGAAGGCATCGGCCAGGGTCTTGAGGCCCGGCGCGATGCGCGCCCACTCGTCGCGGCCGAAATAGCTGTGGGTGGCGCCGGCCGCGACGATGAGGTGGTCCCAGCCCAGGCGGGTCCCGTCTTCCAGGTGCACCTCCCGCGCCACCGGGTCGATGGTGGTCACCTCGCCCAGCAGGGTCGTGATGTTGGACTGGCGGCGGAACAGCAGGCGCACTGGCGCCGAGATCGACGGCGCCGCCAGGCCGGCGGTCGCGACCTGGTAGAGCAGGGGCTGGAACAGATGATGGTTGGTCTTGTCGACGATGGTGACGTCGACCGCCTCGCCCTGGAATCTGCGCGCCGCCTCCAGCCCCCCGAAGCCGCAACCGACGATGACGACACGGGGGCGGCGGGCGGCGGTGGGCGTGCTCATGCGGCGGATGATACGCAGCCCCGGTGCATGTTCGGGCCTGCTGTGCCACAGTCCAACGTTCGGCCGTGCCGGCGTCCGGGACCTTGTCCTACGGCGCCGGGCGGCTCGCATGGGCTAAAAAACGTCCGATCCCAACAATGGAGACCCCATGAAGCTCACCCGGCCGGCCAAGCCAGCGTCGGACGACCTGCGCGATCGCTTTCAGGCGGTGCGCGCGCACAGCCTGGCGCTGGCGGCACCCCTGTCGGCCGAGGACCAGTGCATCCAGTCGATGCCCGATGCCAGCCCGACCAAGTGGCATCTGGCACACACCACCTGGTTCTTCGAGACGCTGCTGCTGCAGCCGCATGCGAAGGGCTACCGCGTCTTCGACCCGCGCTTCGCCTACCTCTTCAACTCCTACTACGAGGCGCTGGGCCCGCGCCATCCGCGGCCGCAGCGCGGGCTGCTGACCCGGCCCGCGCTCGACGAGGTGCATGCCTACCGGCGGCACGTGGACGAGGCGGCCGTCGCGCTGCTCGATCGCGGTGGCGACGATGCGGACGGGTCCGCCATCGCATCGGTGGTCGAGCTGGGGCTCAACCACGAACAGCAGCATCAGGAATTGCTGCTCACCGACATCCTGCATGCGCTGTCGTGCAATCCGATGCTGCCGGCCTATCGCGCGGCGCCCAGTCCCGCTTTGCGGCTGGCCACGGTCATGCCCGCGCTGCAATGGCTGGAGCGGCTCGGCGGCCCGGCCGAGGTCGGGCATGCCGGCGACGGCTTCGCCTTCGATAACGAGACACCGCGCCATGCGGTGTTGCTGGCGCCTTATGCCATCGCCGACCGGCTGGTGAGCTGCGGCGAGTACGCGCAGTTCATCGCCGACGGCGGCTACCGGCGCCCGGAACTCTGGCTGTCCGACGGCTGGGCTGCGGTGCAGGCGCAGGGCTGGCGCCATCCGGCCTACTGGCTGGCGGCGGACGATCCGCGGCTGGCCCACCAGCCGCACCCGGGCGGCGGCTGGCAGGTCTTCGGCCTGCATGGCGTGCGGCCCCTCGATCCCGAGGCGCCGGTGGCCCAGCTGAGCTTCTACGAAGCCGCCGCCTATGCGGAATGGGCCGGCGCGCGCCTGCCCACCGAATTCGAATGGGAAGCTGCGCACGAACTGCCCGGCATCTCGCAGATGAGCGGCCACGTGTGGCAGTGGACGCGCTCCTCCTACGACCCCTATCCGGGCTTCCGCCCGCTGGCCGGCGTGGCGGCCGAGTACAACGGCAAGTTCATGGTGGGCCAGCTGGTGCTGCGCGGCGGCAGCGTCGCGACACCGGAGGGCCACGCACGGCCCAGCTACCGCAACTTCTTTCCGCCCGCCGCCCGCTGGCAGTTCTCGGGCCTGCGGCTCGCAAAGGATCTTTGATGGCCATTCCTGCAGTCAGCCTCCATGCATTTCGCACCGCTCAGCGGGCCGCGCCCCTGTCCGATTTCGGCCGCGAGCTGTTCATGGGCCTGAGCCGTGGGACGCGCAGCGTCTCGCCGAAGTTCTTCTACGACGCGGCCGGTTCGCAGCTGTTCGACCGCATCTGCGAACTGCCGGAGTACTACCCGACGCGCACCGAGATGCGCATCCTCACCGAGCACGCGGCGGAGATCGCCGAGCAGATCGGTCCGCATGCCGAGGTCATCGAATTCGGCGCCGGCTCGCTGACCAAGGTGCGCCTGTTGCTCGATGCGTTGCGCTCGCCGCGGCGCTATGTGCCGATCGACATCTCGGGCGAGCATCTGGGGGCGGCGGCGCAGCGCCTGCGCGCGGACTACCCGCAACTGGCCGTGCAGCCGGTGGTGGCCGACTACACCATGCCGCTGGTGCTGCCGGCGCGCGGCGAAGGCCTGGGGCAGCGCGTGGGCTTCTTTCCCGGTTCCACGCTGGGCAACTTCAGCCCTGACGAAGCCTTGGCCTTCCTGCAGCTCGCCCAGCGACTGCTGCGCGGCGGCGGCCTCCTGGTGGGCGTGGACCTGGTCAAGGACCCTGCGCTGCTGCATGCCGCCTACAACGATTCGCAGGGGGTGACGGCCGCCTTCAACCTCAACCTGCTGCGGCGCGCCAACCGCGAGCTCGGCACCGACTTCGACCTCGACAACTTCTCCCATGCGGCCTTCTACAACGCGCCGCTGCGCCGCATCGAGATGCACCTGGTGAGCCGCCGTGCGCAGGGCGTGACCCTGGACGGCCAGCGCTTCGACTTCGAGGAAGGCGAGACCATCCACACCGAGAACTCGCACAAGTTCACCGTCGACGGCCTGCGTGCGCTGGCGGTGAAGGCAGGGCTGCGCCCGGCCGCGGTGTGGACCGACCCGCAGCGCCTGTTCAGCGTGCACTGGCTGCAGTCGCCCGCGGCACAATAGGCTCCCCCCCGCGTGCCGCGGGGCCTGGAGACCTGATGAAAGCAACCTGGAACGGCGTGACCATCGCCGAGAGCGACGACACCGTGCTCGTCGAAGGCAACCATTACTTCCCGGCGAGCGCGCTCAAGCGCGAGTACGTGAGCTTCAGCAACCACAAGAGCACCTGCCCGTGGAAGGGCACCGCCAGCTACTACTCGCTGCTGGTGAACGGCGAACTCAACGCCGACGCCGTCTGGTACTACGCCGACCCCAAGCCCGAAGCCGAAATGGTGCGTGACCGGGTCGCCTTCTGGAAGGGTGTGAAGGTGAGCGAATGAGCCGCACGGCCGCTGCGAAGGCGAATGGCACCGGAGCCGAAGGCGAAGGTGCTCGAGCGGGCGCCCTGCGCGCAGTGGCGAACCTGGGGGAGGCTGCCCTGTGACCACGGGCGTTTTCGATCCACCGTTCACGCCCGTCGACCGGCTCGCCCCGGCCATCCGGCAGGACGGCTATGCCGTGCTGAGCCCGCAGGGCGTGGCCCAATGGCTGGGCTTCCCGCTGGCGGAGCTCGCGCAGCTCGAGGGCGACTGGAACCATCTGCCGCTGGACGAATACCTGAAGGACGGCGGCCGCTACCGCACGCGGCGCCATGCCTGCTTCACGGTCGAGAGCGGCCAGATCGTTCAGGTGCCGCACCGCGCGCACTGGCAGCCCGTCGAATACAACGCGCTGCACGGCGGCATGCAGCGCTGGTTCGCGCCGATGGAGTCGGGCACGCTGGTGCAGCCGTCCTGGCAGGCGCTCATCCGGGCGCTGGCCGGCGTGGCCGACGGCATGCGCGGCGCCCAGCGCTGGTACGTCGAGGCGCACCAGTTCCGCATCGACACGGCCGAAGGCATCGGACGGCCCACACCCGAGGGTGCGCACCGTGATGGCGTGGACCTGGTGGCGGTGGCGCTGGTCGGCCGCCACAACATCAAGGGCGGCGAGACGCGCGTGTTCGAGGCCGGCGGACGGCGCGGCGAGCGCTTCACGATGACGGAGCCCTGGACGCTGCTGCTCGCCGACGATGCGCGCGTGATCCACGAAACGACGCCGATCCAGCCGCTGGTGGACAGCCAGCCGGGCTGGCGCGACACGCTGGTCGTGACTTGCCGCGCGGGCGGCTTCCAGGGCGGCTGAGCACGGCCGGGCCGTAGCAGTCCTACAGCCCGGCGGCGCACCTTGGATGTACATTCAAGGCCCGGTTCGGCTGCGAGCCGCATGTGAACAAACGAGGTCTGGCATGTTCAATCACATCCTGGTTCCGATCGACGGGTCTGAAACGTCGATGCTCGCGGTCAGCAAGGCCAGTGGTCTCGCGCTGGCCTTCGGCAGCCGCATCACCCTGATTCACGTGGTGGACAACTATCCCTTCATCGGCGTGGGCGCCGACTACGCGCTGGGCCAGAACGAATACCTCGCCGCCGCCACCAGCAGCGCCAATGCGGCGCTGGCACGCGGCGTCGCGGCGCTGGCCGCGGAGGGCCTGCACAGCGACCAGCGCGTCATCGACGGCCACGTGGTGCACGAGGGCATCGTCGACACGGCCGAGGCCATCGGGGCCGACCTGATCGTCATGGGCTCGCACGGGCGCTCGGGCATCGAGAAGCTGCTGCTGGGCAGCGTGACGCAGCGCGTGCTGCAGGACGCGAAGGTGCCCGTCCTCGTCGTGAAAGGCTGAGGGGCAGGGCCCCGAAGCAGCAGCGACAGATCAGGCGCTCACCAGGCAGAGAACGGCGGCTGACTCTCGAAGCGCATCACACGCCCATCGTCCGGGTGGGGGAATTCCAGCACGCTCGCATGCAGCAGCAGGCGCCCGGCGCGCCCGCGCACAGCCTCGCTGCCGTAGAGCGCATCGCCGAGGATCGGATGCCCGATCGACAGCAGGTGCACCCGCAACTGGTGGCTGCGCCCGGTCAGGGGTTCGAGCCACAGGTGCGTGGCCTCGCGATCGGGCAGCAGTCGCTTGACGCGCCAGCGGGTCCGGCTGGGCTTGCCGTGTTCCGCATCGATCTTCTGCAAGGGGCGGCGCGGCCAGTCGGCGATGAGGGGCGCATCGATCAGCGACCAGTCTTCCGACAGCGGCATCAGGCCATTGACGATGGCCTCGTAGCGCTTGTACACCCGGCGCGCCGCGAAGGCATCACCAAGAGCGCGCTGCATCGCCGGGCTGCGCGCCATCAGCACCAGCCCGCTGGTCGCCATGTCGAGCCGGTGCACCACCAGCGCATCGGGCCAGCGTGCCTGCGCGCGGGCGCTCAGGCAGTCCTGCTTGTCTTCGCCGCGGCCGGGCACGCACAGCAGGCCGGCCGGCTTGTCGAGCACCAGCAGGTCGGCGTCTTCGTGGATCAGCGCGAAGTCGGTCATGTCCCGGTGCAGTCTATGAGGCTTCGGGCCTGGGCTATGCTCGATGCAATGTCCGTCCGCGCCGCCGCCCCGCCGAGCTTTTCCGATCTCACGCGCGAGCGGCCCTTCATGCGGATGTGGATCGCGCGGCTGTTCGGCACCGCGGGCAGCCAGATGCTGCTGGTGGCGATCGGCTGGCACATGTACGAGCTGACCGGCAGCGCGTGGGACCTGGGGCTCGTGGGCCTGTACCAGTTCGTGCCGGCCCTGCTCCTGGCCCTGCTGGCCGGGCACGTGGTGGACCGCCACCACCGCGGGCGCATCGTCGCCGCCTGCCTGGGCGTGCAGGGTGGAGTGGCGCTCGTGCTGCTGCTGGCCGTGCAGGCGGGCCATGACTCGCGCGCGCTGCTCCTCGGGCTGTCGCTGATTCTCGGCGCGGTGCGCGCCTTCCAGATGCCGGCGCAGCAGGCGCTCACGCCGCTGCTGGTGCCGCCGCTGATGCTGCCGCGCGCGATGGCCTTCAGTTCGGCCGGCATGCAGGGCGCGATCATCGGCGGGCCGGCCCTGGGCGGCCTGCTGTTCGCCGCCGGCACCGGCGTCGTCTATGCGGCGGGTCTGCTGTGCTTCGCGGCCGGCTGCGTGCTGGTGATGCAGGTGCGCTACGAGCACGCGCCGGCGCCGCGCGAGCCGGTGTCGCTGTCCACCGTGCTGGCGGGCGTCCATTTCATCTGGCACCGCAAGCCGGTGCTGGGCGCCGTCTCGCTCGACCTGTTCGCGGTGCTGCTGGGTGGCGCGGTCGCGCTGCTGCCGATCTTCGCGAAGGACATCCTGCACACAGGGCCCTGGGGGCTGGGCCTGCTGCGCAGTGCGCCGGCAGCGGGTGCGCTCGTCACCTCCATCGCGCTGACGCGGCGGCCGATCGAGCGCCACGTCGGGCGCGCGCTGCTGCTGGCGGTGGCGGCCTTCGGCCTCTGCATGATCGTGTTTGGCTTCTCGCGCAGCTTCCTGGTGTCGCTGATCGCGCTGGCGGTCTCTGGCGGCGCCGACATGGTCAACGTCGTGATCCGGCAGACGCTGGTGCAATTGGAGACGCCGGACGCGATGCGCGGGCGGGTGAGCGCGGTCAACTCGATCTTCATCGGCGCCAGCAACCAGCTCGGCGAGTTCGAGTCGGGCGCCACCGCAGCGCTGCTCGGGCCGGTGGGCTCGGTGGTGGCGGGTGGCGTGGGCACCGTGCTGGTGGCGCTGGCCTGGTTCCGGCTCTTTCCGTCGCTGGCGCGGCGGGACCGGCTGGTGAAGTCCCAGCAGCCCAGCCTCCGAATCGCGGAATAGAAGACGAAGAGAAAGACGGAAGAAAGACGACGATGACTTTGGCAATGAGTTGGGACGAATGGGCCGCGCACGACGCGCTGGGCCTGGCCGAGCGCGTGCGCAAGGGCGAGGTCAGCGCGGCCGAACTGGCACGCCAGGCGGCGGCCGGCATCGAGATGACCGATCCGGCGCTCGGCGCGGTGGTCGAAGTGTTCGATGACGTGGTGGCAGATCCGCTCAAGGACGGCCTCGACCCGAAGGGCCCCTTCGCGGGTGTGCCCTTCCTGATGAAGGACCTGGGCCCCACGCTCAAGGGCCGCCTGCAGGAGCAGGGCTCGCTTTTCATGCGCGGCAACCGCCCGGCCGAGGACGCATGGCTCACGCAGCAGATGCGCCGCGCGGGCCTGAACCTGATGGGCCGCACCACGACGCCCGAGTTCGGCGTCTGCAGTTCGGCCGAGAACCCGGCCCTGTACGTCACCCGCAACCCCTGGAACACCGACTACACCACCTGCGGGTCCTCCGCAGGCACGGCGGCCATGGTGGCGGCCGGCGTGGTGCCGATGTCGCATGCCACCGATGGCGGCGGCTCGATCCGCATCCCGGCCGGCTTCAACGGCAACATCGGCCTCAAGCCGTCGCGCGGCGTGTTCTCGATCGGCCCCAGGCTGTCGGACATCACCGGCTACGTCTCGATCCAGGGCTGCCACAGCCGCACGGTGCGCGACACGGCCGCCTTCGTCGACGCCTGCCGGGGCGGGGCGCCGGGCGAGTTCATGCCCTACTGGACCGCGCCCGAGCCCTACGTCGAGCTGATCCGCAAGGACCCGCGGCCGCTGCGCATCGCGCTGTCGCACGAATGGGGCGACTACCGCGCCACGCCGCACATCGTCGCCGAGCTCGAGAAGGCCGGCCGCTTGCTCGAAGAACTGGGCCACCACGTGGCGTGGGCCCTGCCGCAGGCGGATCTGCGCGCGGCCTTCCGTGCGCAGACCACCTGCTACATCAGCAACTTCGCCCAGGTGATCAACGGACTGCTGACCGCGCGTGGGCTCGATCGGCCGCCGGCCGAGCTGATCGAGCCGATCAACATCCGCATCTGGGAAGCGGGCAAGGACCTCTCGTACACCGAGCGCTACCAGATGCAGGCGGTGTTCAACAGCACGGCGCGCGCCTTCGGCGCCTTCTTCGAGGACTGGGACATCATCCTCACGCCGATCACCGCGCTGCCCACGCCGCGCATCGGCACCACCGAGTACCTCACCACCAGCGACAACCCCGAGGTGCTCGACTGGTTCGAGAACCTGTGGAAGTTCTTCGCTTACACCCCGCTGTCGAACCTGTGCGGCATCCCCGCGATCTCGCTGCCGATGGCGCAGCAGGAGAACGGTCTGCCCTTCGGCATCCACGCCCAGGCGAAGCAGGCGAACGACGGGCTGCTGCTGCAACTCGCGGCGCAAATCGAGCGCGCCCTGGGCGGGCGCTGGAACGACGGCCGCCGTCCGGCCACGCACGTCACCACGGCCTGACGAAGGCTAGAAGTGCGAGAAGGCGCAGGGCACGTCCAGCCGGACGTCGCCCAGCGGCTCGGCCACGCAGGGCAGGATCCAGCCCTCGGCCTTTTCTTCGCGGCTCAGGCCCGGCCATTCGACGCGGTAGCGCACCTGGCCTTCGAGCAGGCGGCAGATGCAGGTGCGGCAGGTGCCGTTGCGGCAGGAACTGGGCAGCTCGATGCCGGCCGCCTCGGCCGACTGCAGAAGGGTGCGGCCCGCCTCGGCCTCGAAGCGGAAGCCGCCGGGTTGGACCTCGGCCATGGCGGGCGACGACACCGCTTCGACGCTCATGCCTTGTTCTTCTGCTTGCCGCGCGGGATGACCGCGGTGGTCATGGTGCGCGCCGGCTCCAGCCCCGCGAGCGGTGCCTTCGGTGGCGCGGTGTCCTTCTTCGGCTTCTTGGCTTCCTTGTTGCTGCGCTGCTGGCCCTTGGGCATGTGTTGACTCCGTGAATCCGGGGCAGGCAGTTTAGCGGGGCGGCGACAATACGGCGCTCGAAGAACCGTTCCCCAGTAGATCCATGTCCGATTACGAAGTCCGTCCCGCCGTCCTGCGCGATGCCAAGGCCATCGCCGAAGTCCATGCTGCCGCCGCCCGCGCAGCCTACGCGGACGTCCTGCCCGAAGACCAGCTGCGCGCACTGGCACCCGCCACCCGCGAGGCCAAATGGCGCGAGGCCATCGAATACGCCGAGCCGCAGGTGCACGTGGCCGTGCTGGGCGAAGAGGTGGTGGGCTTCGTCGGCTTCGACCGTTCGCGCGACCCCAAGACGCCCTCCACCACCGGCGAGATCTGGGCGATCTACGTCCGGCCCGACCATTGGGGCCAGGGCGTGGGCGTGGCGCTGTGGGATGCCGCGCGCGAAGGCCTCGAGGAAGAGGGCTGCACCGTGGTCACGGTCTGGGTGCCTCTGCGCAACGACCGCGCGCTGCGCTTCCACGAGCTCGCCGGCTTCAAGCGCGAGATGAAGACCGCCAAGACCACTTCCCTGGGTGACGTCAGGATCGAAGAAATCCGCCTCAAGAGAAACGTCTGATGGCGACCAGCCTGCTGCTCCTTCTCGACGACATCGCCACCGTCCTCGACGACGTTTCCGTCCTCACCAAGGTGGCCGCCAAGAAGACCGCCGGCGTGCTCGGCGATGACCTGGCGTTGAACGCGCAGCAGGTTTCCGGCGTCAAGGCCGACCGCGAATTGCCAGTGGTGTGGGCCGTCTGCAAGGGCTCCTTCGTCAACAAGGCGATCCTGGTGCCGGCGGCGCTGGCCATCGGCACCTGGCTGCCCTGGCTGGTGACGCCGCTGCTGATGCTCGGTGGCGCCTTCCTGTGCTTCGAAGGTTGCGAAAAGCTGGCCCACAAGTTCCTGCACAAGGACGAGCATGCAGCCGAGAGGGCACGCCACGAGCAGGCCGTCGCCGATGAGGCGGTCGACGTGGTGGCCACCGAAAAGAGCAAGATCAAGGGTGCCGTTCGCACCGACTTCATTCTCTCGGCCGAGATCATCGCCATCACGCTGGGCACGGTGCAGGGCCAGCCCTTCCCGACGAAGCTGGCCGTGCTGGCCGGCATCGCGATCGTGATGACGTTCGGCGTCTATGGGCTGGTCGCAGGCATCGTCAAGCTGGACGATGCCGGGCTGCACCTGAGCCGGCGCGAGGGTGCCGGGGTGCAGGCGCTGGGCCGTGCCATCCTGGCGATGGCGCCCTGGCTCATGAAGGGGCTGTCCATCGCCGGCACCGCGGCCATGTTCCTGGTCGGGGGCGGCATCCTGGTGCACGGCGTGCCGGCGCTGGGCCATGCGGTCGAAGTCTGGGCCGTGAACGCGGGCAAGCTGCTCGGCAGCCTCGGGACGATGGGCGCCAGCGCGGGCGTGGGTGTCGTGGTCGGCGCGATCGTGCTGGCGGGGGTCGAGCTCGCCAAGAAGCTCCTCAAGAAAGCCTAACCCAGTTCCGACACCCGCCGCGCCAGCGCCTCGATGCCGGCATCGGAGAGGTCGTCGGCGGGCACCACGCGCCGCTCGCGCCAGCGCGCGAAATGGCTGGCCTGCGAGCGCCGGTAGGCCGGGTCGTAGTGCAGCGTGGTCAGCTCGGCGAACAGTGAGGGCAGTTCACGCGCGGCGGCCCACGCCTGCCAGCGGCCGATCACGGCCTTGCCGTGCAATTCCTTCAGCAGGCCGAGCTGGCGCGCCAGCGCCTGCGGGTCGTCGCCCAGGTAGGCGTAGTCGCGCAGCAGGTAGGCCACGCGGGCCTGCGGGGTGGCCTGGATCTCGATGCACGGGCTCTCGCGCATGCGCGTGACCAAGGTCGTCGGCAGGTCGAGCCGGCCGATGCGGCGGCTTTCGCCCTCGACATAGAGCGGCCGCGCCGGATCGATGCCTTCCAGCAGCGAGGCGATGCGCGTCTCGAAGGCGGTCTGCGAAGGCTGCGGGGTGCCGGGCAGGGCGCCGAGCAGCGATCCCTTGTGGGCTGCGAAGCCTTCCAGGTCGAGCACCTGCCGGCCCTGCGCCGCCATGGCCTGCAGCACGCGCGTCTTGGCGCTGCCCGTGGCACCGCAGAGCACCCGCAGATCGAGCCGGGGGCACAGCGCCGCCAACTGCTCGATCACGTGACGGCGCCAGCTCTTGTAGCCGCCGGCGAGTTGCTGGGCGTCCCAGCCCACCAGGCGCAGCCAGGTGACCATGGAGCCGCTGCGCAGCCCGCCGCGCCAGCAATAGACCAGCGGCTTCCAGCCGGCCGGCCGGTCGGCGAAGTGTTCCTTGAGATGGCGCGCCAGGTTGGCCGCCACCATGGCGCCGCCCACGCGCCGCGCCTCGAAGGCGCCTTGCTGCTTGTAGAGGGTGCCGACGATGCGGCGCTCCTCGTCGTCCAGGACCGGGCAGTTGACGGCCCCGGGAATGTGGTCGATCGCGTACTCGCCCGGCGAGCGTGCGTCGATCAGGGTGTCGAAGCGGTGCCGGTCGCTCACGCGCACCGGGGCGGGGGCGCGCATCAGCGCTCCTTGCCGCGCAGGCGCTGGACCAGATCGACCGCCACCAGCGCGATGCCCAGCACCAGCGCGAACCAGCCCACCACGTGGGCCCCGCCGATCATGTCGCGCCAGGACGGCGAACTCAGGAAGTGGGGCGCGATCAGCACCGCTGCGCCGATGAGGATGCACAGCAGTCCGCGCTCGAACATGCGCGGTGCCCTGGAGGGTCTGGAAGCCATGCCCGAGTGTAAGTGGGGGCTCCTCCATCGCCGCGCGCACCGGTGAGGAGGGCTGTCGCCCGGGGTCCGTGACTTTGTTCCTTAGAAAATGAAAACCTAAGAACTACATTCTTAAGTATTCAATGTAATACGAAAGAACTCTAATGAACCGGCTCTTCAGGGTCGTCTGGAACCCGACCCACGGACTCTGGACCGTGGCCTCCGAACTGGCCCGTGGCCGTTGCAAGTCGGGCACGGTGGCGCCGGCGGCGGCCGTCGCCCTGCTCGCCCTGGCCGGCAGCGCGGTTGCCGACTGTGCCCCGCCCAGTGCGGGCAGCATCACCTGCACGCCGGGCACTGCGCAGACCTTCGTGGTCATTGGCGGCTACGACCCGGTGCCGGGCGGCACGGTGGATGTCCGGCCCGGTGCCGTGATCAGCACCACCGACCTCCCCGCCATCAGCATGGGCAGCGACGGCGAGATCCGCATCCAGCGCAACGCGACGGTGGAGAACAACGCCGCCCCGGGCGCGACCGGCCACTACGGCACCGGCGCCAACACGATCGAATTCCTGTCGAACACCACGCTCACGATCGAGCAGGGCGCGCGCGTGCTGTCCAACGGCAGCGCCCACGATGCCGAGGCGATCAACGCGCACGGCAGCGGCAACCTGATCGTCAACCACGGCGAGGTGCGCTCGCAGGCGGGCGGCTCCGCGATCTGGTTCGAGGCTTCGAGCGGCTCGAACACGGTGGTCAACGGCCCTGCGGGGCTCATCCAGTACCGGGACGGCACGGGGAACGTCCTGTCGGTCTCCGGCACCATGGCGCTGGACTTCACCAACCAGGGCCGGGTGGTTGGAAAACTGGGCTTCGCCGATGCCGACGATGCGCTGCACATCCACACCGGCTCGTCCATCACCGGCGCCATCGACGGGGGCGGCGGCCACAACGTGCTGACGCTCGACGGCACCGGCACCGACCGCTTCGGCCAGGCCCTGTCGAACTTCCAGACCCTGGTGAAGCGCGACGCCGGCACCTGGACCTTCGACAACCCGCTGCAGGCCGGCGGCATCACCCGCACCCGTGTCGAAGGGGGCACGCTGGTCCTGGGCACCGACGCCAGCGACTACACCGGCAGCATGACCGTCGACGCCGCCGGCACGCTGCAGACGCGGGCCGAGTTCGCGCCGCTGGCCATCACCGACAACGGCCTGGTGCGCTTCGCCCAGCCGGCCGATGCCACCTACAGCGGCCTGCTGAGCGGCAGCGGCGGCCTCGAGAAGACCGGCGCTGGCCGGCTGGTGCTCGCGCGCGGCCAGGCCTACGGCGGCGCGACCACGGTTGCGGCCGGCACCCTGAAGGCCGGCGCGGCCGAGGTCTTCAGCGCTGCGTCGGCCCACACGGTGATGGCGGGCGCCACGCTCGACACCGGCGGCTTCGACCAGCGCGTGGCCGCGCTGCGCAACGCCGGCACGGTGAGGCTGCTGAGCGGCCGCGCGGGCGCCACCCTCACCGTCACCGGCGCCTACGTGGGGCAGGGCGGCGTGATCGACCTGGGCACGGTGCTGGGCGGCAGCGGCAGTTCGAGCGACCGGCTGGTGCTCAGCGGCCCCGGCGCCAGTGCCAGCGGCCGCACCACGCTGCGCATCACCAATCTCGGCGGGCTGGGCGCGCTGACCACGGGCAACGGGATCGAAGTGGTGGCAGCACGCGACGGCGCCACGACCACGGCGCAGAGCACCCGCGATGCCTTCGCGCTGGCCAACGGCCACGTCGATGCGGGGGCGTATGAATACCGCCTCCATGCCGCCGATGCGCAGGGCGCCGGCGAGAGTTGGTACCTGCGCTCCACCGTGCCCGCGTTCCAGCCGCAGGCCGCGCCCGAGGCGCCGGCCACCCCGGACGGTCCGGCGAGCCCCGTCGAAAGCGAAGGGCTGAAAACCGTCAAGCTGCCCCCGGTGGTGGCACTCCAGCTGCCGAGCTATCGGGCCGAGGTGCCGATGTTCGCCGCACTGCCGGCGCAGCAGCGCCAGGCCGATCTCGCGATGCTGGGCAACCTGCACCGCCGCATCGGCGACGAGGACGCGCCCGTAGCTGGCCACGACGCGGCGCGCCGCGCCTGGACGCGCGCGGTCTACGGCGACCTGAACATCCGCCAGGACGGCATCGCCGATGCCGCCAGCCACGGCCACGTGAGCGGGCTGCAGGCGGGCACCGACCTGCTGGCCAGCGGCGCCTGGCGCGCCGGCCTGTACGTCGGCTTCCTGGACGGTGGTGCGGATGTGAGCGGAAATGCCCGTGGCACCGTCGGCCGCGTCGGCCGCACCGATCTGCGCTCGCGCTACCTCGGCGCCTATGCGACCTGGATGAATGGCAGCGGCCTCTATGCCGACGCCGTGATCCAGGGCGGCAGCCACCGGTACACGCTGCGACCGGACGGCAATCTCAGCGCATCGGGCCGGGGCGACAGCTTCACCGCCTCGATCGAGACCGGCCGATCCTTCGCCGTTTCGGAGCGCTGGACGGTGGAGCCGCAGGCTCAACTGGTCTACCAGCGCGGACGCTTCGATGCCGTGCCGGTCGGCGGCGCGGTCGTGCGGCAGGACACGCACGGCGGCTGGATCGGCCGCCTGGGCGCGCGGATCAAGGGCGACTTCGCGACCGCTGCCGGCCGGCTGCAGCCCTATGCGCGCCTCAACCTGTACCGCGCGAACGGGGGCGCCGACGTTGCCGAATTCATCGGCCCGGCCGGCACCACCCGCGTCGCGAGCGGCAACGGCTACGGCGCCGCGGAATTGGCGGGCGGCTTCACGCTGGCGCTGTCGCCGGCGGTGAGCATGTATGGCGAACTGGGGCGCGTGTTCGCGGTGGGCGGCGAGGCGCGGGTCAAGTCCTCGGCGCAGGGCTCGGTCGGCCTGAAGCTGCGCTGGTGAGGCAGGTTGCCGACGCGAAAGACGCGGGCGGCCGATCCTCGGCGCCGATCGGTTCCAATAGCACCTTGGCGTCCGCCGCGGGCGGGCGCTGCCTCCGCCATCGCAACTGCAAACCATGGGATTCCTTCGCCATTGCCTTTTCGTCCTGTCGTGGCTTGCCGCCACGGCCTCCGCCCAGCAGCCTCCGCCGCAGGAGGCGGCCCAGCGCTTTCCCGAGGCCGCCATGAATTTCCTCGGCGCCGAGTTGCCGCAGATGGAGGCGGCGATCGCTGCCCGCGACCGCGACTACTTCGAAGAGGCCATGGGCCGCATGCTGGATTTCTCCGAGCGCTGGGGCTTCAAGTCGCAGGACAACCCGGCGCTGGGCCGCTACAGCGCGTGCACCGCGGCCGTCTCCGACTTTCTGCCGGTGGGCATGTGCCGCATCATGACCACCAGCAACGCCTGCGATCCGGGCCTGGCGGCGAGCTTCGACGCCAATCTCCGGAAGTGCCGCGAGCTGGCGGCGCGGCGTTAGGCGCGCGCAGGCCTGGACACAGGCTCGGCATCGGCTCGATGCGCGCCGGCCTCGTCGATGTCGCGGCCGGTGAAGTCCCGCAGCCATAGCAGTCCGAGCAGTGACACCAGCGTCATGCCCAGCAGGTACCAGGCCGGCGCCAGCTTGCTGCCGGTGGCGCCCACCAGCCAGGTGCTGACGAAGGGCGAGAAGCCGCCGAACAGGGCCACGCCCACGCTGTAGACCAGCGACATGCCGCTGGCGCGCACATGCTTCGGGAACATCTCGGGCAGCATGGTGATGGCGGGCACGGTCTGCACCACCAGTGCGACGCTCAGCAGGCCGACCACGGTGAAGAGCACGGCCGGGGTCGGCGAAGCGATCATCCAGAGGAAGCCCGGGTAGATCATCAGCATCATCGCCACGCGCCCCCAGACGATCAGCGTCTTGCGCCCGACCCGGTCGGAGGCCAGGCCCACCAGCGGCGAGAGTGCGAAGGACAGCAGGCCGGTCAGCACCGCGCCGAACAGGGCGACCGTGGGCGGCAGCCCGAGCTCGCGCACCGCGTAGGTCGGCATGTAGAAGGTCACCACGTAGGCGGCCGCGGTGCCGCCGAGAACGCTGAGCGTCGCCGCCAGCACCGTGCGGCCATGTTCGCCGCAGACCTCGGCCAGGCTGCTGCGCGCCTCGCGGCGTGCCGGCTGGCCGGCCGTCTCCAGCGACTCGTGCAGTTGTCGGCGGATGTACATGCCCACCGGCGCGATCAGCATGCCGAGTATGAAAGGCACGCGCCAGCCCCATGCCTCCATGGCCTGTGGCCCCAGCGCCGCGGTCAGGCCCCCGGCCACCGCCGCGCCCAGCAGAATGCCCAGGCCCTGGCTGGCGAACTGCCAGCTCGCCATGAAGCCGCGGTTGGCCGGCGTCGCGTGTTCGACCAGCAGGGTGGTGGAGGCGCCGACTTCGCCGCCGGCGGAGAAGCCCTGGATCAGCCGCGCCGCGACGATGAGGATCGGCGCCCAGACGCCGATCTGGGCGTAGGTGGGTGCGAAGCCGATCATGGCGCAGCCCAGCGCCATCAGGAAGATGGTGAGCGTCATCGCCTTCTTGCGCCCCGCGCGGTCGGCGTAGGCGCCGATCACGATGCCGCCCAGCGGCCGCATGATGAAGCCGACGCCGAAGGTGCCGACCGTCAGCAGCAATTGGTTGTAGCTGTCCAGGGCGGGGAAGAACAACTTGCCTATCACCAGTGCGAGGAAGCCGTAGATGGTGAAGTCGAAGAACTCGAGGCCGTTGCCGATGGTGGTGGCGACGATGGTCTTGCGCCGGCTCACCGGATGGCTCGGGGGCGTGCTCTGTTGCGTCATCTGGTTCGTGTCGTTCATTGTTCGGCGGGCGAATTTCGAGTCGGGTGAAAGTGGTCGAGGATACGCGGCGCGCATCTTCCTCTGCCTATCGGCAGCACGGCCGCGAAGCTGAAGGTGCCCAGGGCAGGCCCGCTTTGCGGGATCGGGCAAACTCGGGCCTGCGCGCTCGCAACCCTTCACGCAACCCCGTTCCAAGCATGTCCCTCCCACCCATCGAAATCGAAACCGGCCCCCATCCCACCGCCTCCGTGATCCTGATGCACGGCCTGGGTGCCGATGGCAACGACTTCGTGCCCATCGCCCGCGAGCTCGACCTGTCGGCGGCCGGGCCGGTGCGCTTCGTGTTCCCGCATGCGCCGGTGATTCCGGTCACCATCAACGGCGGCTATCCCATGCCGGCCTGGTACGACATCGCCATGGCCGACCTGGTCAAGCGCGAGGACGAAGCCGGCCTGCGCCGTTCGCAGGCCACCATCGAGGGGCTGATCGCCAAGGAGAAAGAGCGCGGAATCGCGGCCGGCCGCATCGTGGTCGCCGGCTTCTCCCAGGGCTGTGCGATGGCCCTGATGACCGGGCTGCGCCATGCCGAGCGCCTCGGCGGCATCGTCGGGCTGTCGGGCTACCTGCCGCTGGCCGCGACGACCGCCGCCGAGCGCCACGAGGCCAACCGCCAGGTGCCGATCTTCCTGGCCCACGGTACGCGCGACGGCGTGGTGCAGATCGAGCGCGCTGCCGCCTCGCGCGATGCGCTGGCCGCGCTGGGCTATCAGGTCGAGTGGCACGCGTACCCGATGGAGCACTCGGTGTGCATGGAGGAAATCGCCGACCTCAACGCCTTTCTCCTGCGCGTGCTGGCCTGAGCGCCCCGGACCGGCGCCGGGTGCGGCGCTGTTGCCATAGGGACTGGCGCTATAGCAGAAACGGGCGGCCCGGCAAAAATACCGCTGCGAGCATGCCGTCCGCGGCCGTGCTACCTTCCGCCCCACAAATTCACGGGTCATCACGAAATGAGCAAATTGCAGGAGCGCCTGGGAGCGCTGACACCCGCGCGCCTGAAAGGAGTTCGTCGAGGGATCGAGAAAGAGAGCCTGCGCGCGCAACCCGACGGCCAGCTCGCGCCCACGCCGCACCCGGCCGCGCTGGGTTCGGCCTTGACCCATCCGCACATCACCACCGATTTCAGCGAGTCGCAGCTGGAGCTGATCACCGGCGTCCACACCGACGTCGAGGCCTGCCTGGCGGAACTCACGCGCATCCACCAGTACACCTACCGGGTGCTGGCCGAGGCGGGCGACGAGCGGCTGTGGGTGTCGAGCATGCCCTGCCGCCTGCCGACCGACGAGACCATCCCGATCGGCCGCTACGGCTCGTCCAACGTGGGCCGAGCCAAGAGCGTCTACCGCATGGGCCTGAGCCACCGCTACGGGCGTCGCATGCAGACCATCTCGGGCATCCACTACAACTGGTCGCTGCCGGAGGTTTCGAGCGAGCAGTACTTCGCGCTGATCCGCAATTTCCGCCGCCACGCCTTCCTGCTGCTGTACCTGTTCGGCGCCTCGCCGGCGCTGTGCGGGAGCTTCGTGGCGGGCCGCCAGCACG
Source organism: Variovorax defluvii (assembly GCF_039541515.1). NCBI lineage: Bacteria > Pseudomonadati > Pseudomonadota > Betaproteobacteria > Burkholderiales > Comamonadaceae > Variovorax > Variovorax defluvii. The sequence goes on along the minus strand of NZ_BAABGJ010000008.1, from coordinate 164,242 downwards.
AGCTGCTGCCGCTGGGCGAGGGCACCATGCACATGCCGTACGGCACCTCGCTGCGGATGGGCCGGCTGGGCTACCAGAGCGAAGCCCAGGCCTCGCTGGCGGTGAGCTACAACAGCCTCGACGGCTATGCCGCCTCGCTGCAGGACGCGCTCACGCGGCCCTGGCCGGCCTACGAGGCCATCGGCATCCGGAACCTGGGCGGCGATTACAACCAGCTCGCCACCACCCTGCTTCAGATCGAGAACGAGTTCTACGGCACCATCCGCCCGAAGCGGGTGATCTTCCCCGGCGAGCGGCCGCTGCATGCCCTGCGCGAGCGCGGCGTGGAATACGTGGAGGTGCGGCTGATGGACCTCGACCCCTTCGAGACCATCGGCATCAACGCCTCCACCATCCGCCTGCTGGACGTGTTCCTGCTGCATTGCCTGCTGGCCGACAGTCCGCCCGATACCCGCGACGAGATCGCCGAGCTGGCCCACAACCAGCACCTGACCGCCGCGCGCGGCCGCGAGCCGGGCCTGCGCCTGCTGCGCGGCGGGCGCGAGGTGGGGCTGACCGACTGGGGCGGCGAACTGCTCGAGGCCTTCGAGCCGATCGCGGCCGCGCTCGATGCGGCCCATGGCGTCGGGCACCATGCCGAGGCCGTGCGTGCCGCGAAGAAGGCGCTGGCCGACCCGGCCATCCTGCCTTCGGCCCGCGTGCTGGAGGCGACGCGCGCGCACGGCGACTCCTTCCTCGGCTTCGTGTCCGCTCGTTCCGAGGCCACGCGTGCCGCCCTGCTGGCGCTGCCGTTCTCGGCCGAACAGCAGGCCGAATTCGAGCGCATGACGCAGGCCTCGATCCAGGCGCAGAAGCAGATCGAGGCCGCCGACACCTTGCCCTTCGAGGTGTATCGCGAGGAATACGTCTCGCCGTCGCGGCTGGGGTTCAGGAAGCACTGGATCGACGCGCCCAGCACGCCGCTCAGCCAGCCGGCGGCCTTGTAAGGCGGAACAGATCCTTGGGATCGCCGTCGGCCGGCGCGAGCGCGATGTCCTGTCCGATGCCGTGTTCCATCGCGAGGCGGTGCAACAGGCGCAGCGCGGAGTAGTCCTCCAGCGCGAAGCCCACCGAGTCGAAGACCGTCACCTGGCCCGGGTCCTCGCGGCCGGGCAACTCGCCGGCCAGCACCCGCCACAGTTCGACCGCGGGGAAGTCGGGCGGCATCTGCTGCAGCTCGCCCTCGATGCGGGTCTGCGGCTCGTACTCCACGAACACGCGCGCGGCCGCCAGCACGTCGTGGTGCAGCTCGGTCTTGCCCGGGCAGTCGCCGCCGACGGCATTGACGTGCAGGCCGGGCGTCAGCATGTCCGGCGTCAGCAGGGTGGCGCGTGCCTTGCGCGCCGTCAGCGTGCTGACGATGTCCGCGCCTCGCACCGCGTCGGCGATGTCGGCCGCGCGGTGGACGCGCAGTGCGGGCCAGGGTGCGAGGTTGCGGACCAGCTTGTCGGTGGCAGCGGGGTCGAGATCGTAGGCCCGCAGTTCGTTGACGCCCAGCAGTGCATGGAAGGCCAGCGCCTGGAATTCGCCCTGGGCGCCGTTGCCGATCAGCGCCATGCTGCGCGCACCGGGATTCGCCAGCGCCTGTGCCGCCAGCGCCGACATCGCGGCGGTGCGCAGCGCGGTGGTCAGGGTGAGCTCGGCCAGCAGCAGCGGAAGGCCCGTCTCGACCTCGGCCAGCACGCCGAAGGCCATGACGGTGGGCAGGCCGCGCGCCGTGTTGCCGGGGTGGCCGTTGACGTACTTGAAGGCGAAATGCTCCCCGTCCGACACCGGCATCAGCTCGATCACGCCCACCGGCGAATGGCTGGCCAGGCGGGCGGACTTTTCGAACGCGGGCCAGCGCAGGAAGTCCTCGCGGATCGACTCGACCAGCGCCTGCAGAAAGGTCGGAGGGCCGAGGGTGCGGACCAGGTCCGCCACCGCGTGGATGTCGACGAAGCGTGTCAATGCCATGGCTGCCAGGGTGCGTGCTCGATATTTCTTCCGTTGTAGGGAGGTAGGCGTTCACCTACCCACGATGACCGCGATGGCTCACCGTGCGGCATCTGTCCCCCTGGACATGATCGCATCAAGCCTTCAGCCGATCCATCGATCCATGATCCACGGTCACCCCAACCCTAGCTCATTCCCTGCGCCATGACTTTCAAGACTTACCTGGTGGAGGACAACCCGGTGATCCGCGAGAACCTCGCCGGATTTCTGGAGGACCTCGCGGACGCCACCGTCGTGGCCCACGCGGCCGGCGAGCGCGAGGCCGTGGCATGGCTGGCGGGACACCGCGACGCGTGGGACGTCGCGATCGTCGACCTCTTCCTCAAGGACGGCAACGGTCTCGCCGTGATCGACGCCTGCCGACGCCGGGCGGCGCACCAGAAGGTGGTCGTGCTGAGCAACTACGCCACGCCCGACATGCGCGAGCGATCCAAGGCGCTGGGGGCGGACGCCTTCTTCGACAAGTCGGCGGAGATCGAACTGCTGCTCGACTTCTGCGAGCGGCTGAGCCACCGGGACCATCCGGGCCACTGAACCGGGCCGGGCGGCTGCGGCTTGAGCCCGAAGAGGAGCCGCAGCCAGCCGATGCGGCGGATCAGCCCGTCGGTCAGGAGCCAGCACCCGGCGACGGTGAAGGCCAGCAGCGCCGGCGGCTCCACCGCCGGTCCGAGCCCCCACGGGGCCAGCAGCATCGCGCCGGCCACGATCAGCGTCTGGTGCAGCACGTACCAGGGGTAGACCGACTCGTTCGCCCAGCGCAGCCAGGGCCAGGGGCGATCCAGGTAGCGGCGCGCGAAGCCCAGGATCGCCGCGAGTGCGGCCCAGAGGTAGAAGGCACGCAGCGTGCGCAGCAGCCAGGCCTGCGCCCCGGCGGCCCGCAGCGCCAGGTAGACCGCCACCAGCGCCACGGCCAGCGCCACGGCCCAGCGGCGCAGGCGCATCAGTGCGCCCCACAGGCCGGCGTCGGTGCCCATCCAGTAACCGTAGACGAACACCGTGAAGTACAGCGCGTGCAGGTAGCCATCGTGGAGCAGGTCGTGCGTGGCCGGAAAGCGCGGCGCCAGCACCAGCCCGTAGAGCAGCAGGGGCAGGGCGGGCAGCACCAGCAGCCGCCAGCACCGCAGCCCGGTGAAGGCGGCGCGCAGCCGCGGCGCTGCGCCCGAGGCGAGCAAGGGCTGGAGCAGCGCCACCAGCGCGCTGTAGACGAAGAGGTAGGGCAGGTACCACAAATGGTTCCAGGTCATGCCGAAGTCCGAGCCCGCGAAGGCACCGCGCGGCCAGGGCCCCATGGACCAGTAGCGCAGCAGGAAGGTGCCGAAGCCCCTCTCCACCGCCCCGCCGTGCAGGGCCTCGGCATAGGCCTGGTAGGGAACGACCACGGCCATGCCGAAGGCCAGCGGCAGCAGCAGCCGCAGCGCCCGCTCCCCCACCGCCGCCAGCGGGCGGCGCCCCCGCAGCAGGAAGCCCAGCGCCACGCCCGAGACCAGGAACACCAGGTCCATGCGCCAGATGTTCACCACCTGCATGGGGGCCTGCAGCCAGGCCGCCGCATGCGGGCTCTTCAGGTGCCAGGGCCAGGCGGCCACGTAGTACATCGCCACGTGGTACAGGATCAGCAGGCCGAAGGCCAGCGCGCGAAGCGCGTCGATGTCGTGGCGTCGGGAGTCGTCGGGGTGCATGGGAACTCCGGGGGGTAAGGGAGGCGCCCATGCTGGTCGCCGGCCGTGCCGCGGAGGCCGCCGAAGTGACGAGCCACCGGGCGCCAGGGACGAACGGCGGCCCGCCGGGACGAAATCCGGCCCGGATTCGGGAGAATGCCGCCATGCCCGCGCCCTCCGGCCCTTCCTCGACCGACCCGAAGAACCTGTTCGAGCGCTACCAACCCTACCGGCGCCGCGCCGAGGTCGGCTTCTGGGTGCTGGTGATGGCGTTGCAGGCCGCCTTCAACAGCGTGGTCGCCGTGATCGACGCCGACCGCGCCGGGCGCGCGCTGCCGGCCTGGCAGCCGGTGACCTGGGAGCTGTCCAGCCACCTGGTGTTGCTGGCGCTGGTGCCGGCCGTGCTCGCCTTCGAGCGGCGTTTTCCGCTCGGGGCTGCCGGCTTCCTGCGCCACCTGCCCTGGCACCTGGCGGCCAGCGTGGCCTTCAGCCTGCTCCACGTGGCGGGCATGGTGGGGCTGCGCAAGGCGGTCTACGCGCTGGCGGGCAGCCACTACGACTTCGGCGGGGCCGAGCAGTGGCTGTACGAATACCTGAAGGACGTGCGCGTCTACGCGCTGTTCCTGATCGCGATCCTGAGCTATCGCCTCTTCATGCTGCGCCTGCAGGGGGAGGCGCGGGTGCTCGATCCACCGGAAGCGCCTGCCGGGACGGTGTCTGCGCCCGTGCAGGAGGCGCAGACGCCGGCGCGGCCCGAGCGCTTCCTGGTGCGCAAGCTGCGGCGCGAGTTCCTGATCGCGGCCAGCGACATCGACTGGCTGCAGGCGCAGGGCAACTACGTCGGCCTGCGCGTCAAGGGCCACGACTACCTGCTGCGCGCCACCCTGACCGACTTCCTGGCCCAACTCGACCCCGCGCGCTACGCACGCGTGCACCGCAGCTATGCCGCCAACCTCGACCGGGTGGCCGAGATCGAGCCGCTGGAGGGCGGCGACGCGCGCCTGCACATGCAGGACGGCACGCAGATCCCCTGCAGCCGGCGCTACCGCGAGGCGCTGCGCGTCTGAGCAACGGCAGCGGCGACAATCCCCGCCTCCCCCGTCACCCCGCAGAGAGAAAGAAGTCACGATGGCCATCCAGTGGTTCCCCGGCCACATGCACCTCACACGGAAGGCCATTGCCGAGCGCGTCGCGGAGATCGATGTGGTCATCGAACTCCTCGATGCGCGCCTGCCCGGCTCCAGCGCCAACCCGATGCTGGCCGAGCTCACCGGCCACAAGCCCGGGCTCAAGGTGCTCAACAAGCAGGACCTGGCCGATCCGGAACGCACCCCGGCCTGGCTGGCGCACTACAACGCGCAGCCGGCCACCCGCGCCATCGGGCTGGACGCCAGCCAGGCCGCACCCGCGCGCCGTCTCATCGACGCCTGCCGCGAACTGGCGCCGCAGCGCGGCGGGCTGGCCAAGCCGATGCGGGTGCTGATCTGCGGCATTCCCAACGTCGGCAAGTCCACGCTGATCAACACCCTGGTCGGCACTCGCAAGGCCAGGACCGGCGACGAAGCCGGCATCACCAAGCTGGAGCAGCGCATCGTCCTGGCCGACGACTTCTACCTCTGGGACACGCCCGGCGTGCTATGGCCGCGCATCATCGTGGCGCAGAGCGGCTACAACCTCGCGGCCAGCGGCGCCATCGGCCGCAATGCCTTCGACGAGGAGATCGTGGCGCTGGAACTGCTGGGCTACCTGAAGCGCCACTACGCCGGACTGCTGGAGGCACGTTTCCGCATCGAAGGCGCCGCCGGCCTGGCCGACGAGGCGCTGCTCGAGGCCATCGGCCGCCAGCGCGGCGCGCTGCTGGGCAAGGGCCGCGTCAACCTGCAGAAGGCGGCCGAGATCGTGATGAACGAGTTCCGCAGCGGCACGCTCGGGCGCATCACCCTGGAGACGCCGGAGGAATTCGCGCAGTGGCTGGCGGCGGGGCAGCTGCTGGATGCGCAGCGCCAGGCGAAGAAGGAGGCGCGGGCCGGCAAGCGGGGGCCAAGGCGCGAGGGCGCGCCGCCGGCCGGCGCTTGAGCGCTGCTGCTGGCGCCGCCGTCCCGCCCGTGCTGCCAGCCCGGCACGGACAGGTCGTCGCGTACGGCCTTTCCAGCCCCCATCTCCCGCTTCTAGGTGTTGCGGCTCATTTCTTGAGCCGATTCACACGGTTTCCGGCTCACCGCGGCCGGCGGTGATGCCGCCGCCATGGACGAAGTGGACATCGAAGACCTTGGCCTCCATGGCCTCGAAAGTCGACTTGCTCACGGCCAACGCATCGTCGTGTTGCACGGACAGCGCCTGCAGGCCCGCCATCCGCCGGGCGAAAGCTTCCTGCAGGTGGATGGGCGGCAGCATCACCTTCAGCGTACGCAGACGCTCCTTGGAGATGTTGGGCATCGACGCGGCCGTGCCGCTGGCCAGCACCCGCAGGCGCTGCCGCACGGCCGGTGTCCGCAGCAGCGCCCACAGGTAGAGCGGATTCAGGCCGGCTTCGGGGCGGGGGCGCAACCGGAAGATCAGATCCGGCATCAGGATGCGGCCGCGGGTGTGCCAGACATAGGCCGGCGTGCCGACGAACTCCGGTGCGTTCTTGCGCACGAACAACAGGTCGCCGGCGCGCACCTCCCAGCGCGCGTCCGGCGCCTCGCCGGGCGGCAGGGTCTTGTGTTCGGACTCGTTGTAGAGCCCGTTGCGCAGGGCGCTCAGACGCAGCACCGCCCATTCGTCCTCGGTCTTGGGCCGATCGAGGCAGCGCGGGCTCTTGCCGCTGTCGATGCCTTCGAGCAACTCGCCCAGGGTGAACACCGGCCAGCCCTTGGGGTTGCCGGCCGGATCGCCGAACATCTCGAGCATCAGGCCCGGGCTGTACCGGTCCAGCAGCGCACGCGAACGGCGCCGCAGCCGCACCGCGCTGTCGGTGCAGCTCAGCATCTCGACCATGCGCTGCTGATGAGCCAGGTCGGGCACCGGGATGAGCGCCGCGGCCAGGTCCGCGACCGGCACGCGCTGCTGTCCGGCCGTGCCGGTCATGAAGCGCCGCATCTGGTTGCGCAAGCGCTTGCGGCGCAGGAAGTAGTAGACCCACTCCGGCAGCACCTGGGGGCCGGCGCGCAGCACGTGGAACTCGGTGGAGCCGAAGCCCAGGCCGCCGGGCAGGTCGCGCGCGATGGCCACCTTGCCGTTCTCCATGCAGGGCGTGATCTTCGCGAACAACACGTCGTTCTCGGCGAACGGCGTGTAGCCCTTGCGCACTTCCGCGAAGGGCCGGGGTCGGCACTCCCGGATGGTGCCCGAGACTTCATCCACCGCGGCCATCGGCACGAAGCCGACCTCGGTGTCGTCCCCGAGGCCGTGGGGCCGCGGCAGACGCGGATTGATCTCGCAAACTTCGCCCAGGCGGGCCAGACGTACAGGTTCCTTCATTCATCATCCTCCGCTAACAGACCGCGCAACGTCTCCAGCTCTTTCACGATCTCTGCTTCGATCGCGGCCAGTTCGTCCAGCAAGGTGCGCGGGTCTTGATGTTCCATCTGGGACTGACTCATCGGCCGGTATCGGCTGGCCGACAGGCTGAAGTCGTTGGTACGCAGCGCCGCTGCGTCGGCAAACCACCATTTCTCGTTCCATTCCTCGGCGGTGTCGCGTGCCACCCACCGTGCCCAGGCCTCGTCGCGACGGATGAAGACCTGGGACAGCTTGGGCAGGTCGTCGGCCGCGATGGGCGTGTCGTGGTTGGCATCGAGCTTGTAGCCGTCGTTCTCCACGTGCAGGAACAGCACGCGGTCGGTTCGGCCGTCGCGGCGGAAGAAGAGCACCGAGGTCTTCACGCCCGAGTAGGGCTGGAACACGCCGCCGGGCAGGCTCATCACCGCGTCGACCCGGTGCCGGTCGATCAGGTGCCGGCGCAGCTCGCGGTGCGCCACGGTCGAGCCGAACAGCACGCCTTCGGGCACCACCACCGCGGCGCGGCCGCCGGACTGCAGGCTGTCGAGCATGTACTTGAGAAACATCAGTTCGGTCGCGCTGGTGGCGCCGACCTTCACCGAGTCGACGATGCGGTCCTTGTCGATGCGGCCGGAGAAGGGCGGGTTTGCGAGCACGATGTGGAAGCCCTCGGCCGGCTGTCCCAGCTCGGCCCGGATGCGCTCGTCGAGCTGCGTGGTCAGCACGTTGCGTTGCAGGATGCGCACGTTTCCCAGGCCCCGCAGCGACAGGTTCATGGTGGCCAGGCGCACCATCTTCGGGTCGACGTCGTTGCCGAAGAAGCTCTTGTCATGCAGCGTGGCGAGCTGGCCGTCCGTGAGCCGGTCGCCGAGGCCGCGGCGGTGGACCTTGCCCTCCATTTCTGCCTCCACGATCTTGTCCGGCGAGGAGTGGGTCAGGCGCATGTGGTTGTAGGCCGCCACCAAAAAGCCGGCAGTCCCGGCGGCCGGGTCGTAGACGGTCTCGCCGACCTTCGGGTCCACCATCTCGACGATGGTGCGAATGATGTGGCGCGGCGTGCGGAACTGGCCCAGCTCGCCGGCCTGCTTCATCTGGCGCAGCACGTGCTCGAACAGATCGCCCTTGGTGTCGGCGTCGGCCTGGTCCAGCCGCAGGCCGGTCACCAGGCGCACCACCTGCGTCAGCACGGTCGGCTCGTCGATGCCCAGGCGGGCCCCATGCATGAAGTCGTGCGCCAGGGCCTCGCTGATCTCCGCGAAGAAGGGAAAGACCTCGTCGCGCACGAAGCGCACCAGCGCATCGCCCGACAGTTCTTCCGCCCACACCGACCAGCGGAAGCGGCTGCGCGGAATGTAGTGCGCGCCGGTGTGCAGTGCGGCCGAGGGCAGCCAGCCCTCGCGTGTGCCCGGCACCATCGCGTTGGCGGGGTTGCGCAGCTCCCACTCGCCTTCGAACACGCTGCGGATCGAGAGATGCAGCAAACGGGCGCGCTCGGTCGCTTCCGTGTCCAGGACCTGGATCAGGTAGAAGTAGAAGAGGAAGGAGAGCTGCTCCGTGTTGCTGACGGGGTCCGGGTAGCCGCCTCCGAACAGGTAATCGCGGATCTGGTCGATCGACCGTCGCATCTCGGCAGTCAGGGGCATGGGGGGAGGCGCTCTTCGGATATTTTGGTTGTGGCCCGCGAGTCTAAGAGGCAAACGGGGGGTATTCGCCGCCTTCAGACTCTGCAGACCCCGGGCGCAACGCCCATGCTGCAAACTAAAGGTCTCTTGCAACTGCGGGCCGCCGTGCCCTTGCGCCATGCCATCCACTCCCACGCGCCTCGAAGTCGTTCAGGCAGATCTCTCCCCCTATCGCCAAGGCAACACGGGGGTCGACTACGTGCATCGCTTCGAATCGGGCCGCCCGGGCCCGCACGTGCTCATCAATGCCCTGACCCACGGCAACGAGATTTGCGGCATGGTGGCGGCGCGGCACCTGCTGGACCAGGGCGTGCGGCCGAAGATCGGCACGCTGACCGTGAGCTTCGCTCACGTGGAAGCCTACGACGCCTTCGATGCGGACAAGCCCTTCGAGAACCGGCAACTGGTGCACAACCTCAACCGCATCTGGTCGGACGAATGGCTGGACGGTCCGGAGTACAGCCCCGAGTTGCGCCGCGCCCGCGAACTGCGGCCGGCGGTGGCTGCGGCCGACCACATCCTCGACCTGCACTCCACCAGCCAGGACGTCGAGCCCTTCTGGGTCTACCCCGGCTTCGCCCGCAATGCCGCCGTGGCGCTGGCGATCGGGCGCCCGGCGGTGCACCTGCTCATGCCGAAGGGCTTGGGCTCGGGCACGCCCCTGATCCAGCATGGCCGGCACGGGGAGGACGAGAGCACGGCCGGCGCGGCCCTGGTGGCCGAATGCGGCCAGCACTTCCTGCAGGCCACGGCGGACATGGCCGTGGCAGTGACGCTGGATTTCCTGGGGCACTTCGGCCTGATCGAGCGCGAGCCCCAGCCCGCGCCGGCGCCGCAGCGGCGCCTCGAGCTGCTGCAAACGCGGATGGTGAAGACGCCGGAGTTCCGCTTCGTGCGCCCGCTGGTGGGATTCGAGGTGTTCGCGAAGGACGCGCTGATCGCGGTCGATGGCGACGAAGAGATTCGCTCGCCCTGCGATGACTGCACCGTGCTGATGCCGGCGCGCGTGCCGATCGTGGGGCGGGAGGCCGTGTACCTGACGCGGCCCTTGCCCTTGTAGTCCTGCCCGGGGCTATTTGCCCCAGCTGTCCTTCATCCCGGCCGCCCGGTTGAACACCAGGCGCCCGCCCGCGCCCTGGCGGCTGTCCGGCACGAAGTACCCGTGCCGCTCGAACTGGAAGGCGCTGCCGGTCGCGGCCTGCGCCAATGCCGGTTCCACGTAGCCTTGGGTGACGACGAGGCTGTTGGGGTTGAGCTCTTCCTGAACCTCGCCGGCGCCCGGCTGGGCGGCCGCGAACAAGCGCTCGTACAGGCGCAGCTCGGCCGGAACCGCGTCCGCCGCCGCCACCCAGGTGATATTGCCCTTGACCTTGATCGCGTCCGCCCCCGGCGTGCCGCTCTTGGTGTCCGGCACCAGCCGGGCCTGCACCTCGACCAGCTTGCCGCCGGCATCGCGCGTGCCGCCGGTGCACTCGATGACGTGGCCGTACTTCAGCCGCACCTTGTTGCCCGGGAACAGGCGGAAGAAGCCCTTGGGCTGCACGTCCTCGTAGTCGGTGCGCTCGATCCAGACTTCGCGGCCCAGCTTGAAGCTGCGCTTGCCCATCTCGGGGTGGTGCGGGTGGACCGGGGCCGTGCATTCGTCGAGGAAGCCGGCGCCCATCCGTTCGTCCCAATCCGTGATGACCAGCCTGACCGGGTCCAGCACGGCCATGGCGCGCGGGGCGATCGGGTCCAGCGTGTCGCGCAAGGCCGCTTCGAGGCTGGCGTATTCGATCCAGCCGCCGGACTTGGTGACGCCGGATCGCTCGCAGAAGAGCTTCAGGGCCTCGGGCGTGTAGCCGCGTCGGCGCAGGCCGGCCAGGGTCGGCATGCGGGGGTCGTCCCAGCCGTCCACGTGGCCTTCCTCGACCAGTTGGCGCAGGCGGCGCTTGCTGGTGATCACATGGGTCACGTTGAGCCGCGCGAACTCGTACTGGCGCGGGTGGGGCGAGGCGATCAGCCCCCCCTCGGCCAGGCGGTCGAGCAGCCAGTCGTAGAAGGGGCGCTGGTCCTCGAACTCGAGCGTGCAGATGCTGTGGGTGATCTGCTCCAGCGCGTCCTCGATCGGGTGGGCGAAGGTGTACATCGGGTAGATGCACCAGCGGTCGCCCGTGTTGTGGTGCGTCGCCCGGCGGATGCGGTAGAGCGCCGGGTCGCGCATGTTGATGTTGGGACTGGCCATGTCGATCTTCGCGCGCAGCACGGCGGCGCCGTCGGGCAGTTGGCCATCGCGCATGGCGCGGAAGCGGGCGAGGTTTTCTTCGGGCGTGCGGTTGCGGTAGGGACTGTCGGTGCCGGGGGTGTTGAAGTCGCCGCGCGTGGCGCGGATCTGCTCCGCGCTCTGCTCGTCGACGTAGGCCAGGCCGGCGCCGATCAGGTACTCGGCCGCCCGATACATGAAGTCGAAGTAGTTGCTGGCGAAGTAGACGTGCTCGCTGGGCTGCCCCGGATGTGCCGGGTCGTCGGCCAGGGTGACGTCGTAGCCCATCCAGCGCACGGCGTCGCGGATGGCGTCGACGTATTCCTGTTCTTCCTTTTCGGGGTTGGTGTCGTCGAAGCGCAGGTGGCACACGCCGCCGTATTCGCGCGCCAGTTCGAAGTTGAGCCAGATGCTCTTGGCATGGCCGATGTGCAGGTAGCCGTTGGGCTCCGGCGGGAAGCGCAGCCGCACGCGGGCCGGGTCCTGCATGCCCTGCGCGTGGTGGGCGGCATCCCCCGGCGAACCGCCCCAACGGCGGGTGGCGTAGTGGCCCTGTTGGAGGTCGTTTTCGATGACGTGGCGCAGGAAATGGCTGGGTTTGGCGGTGTCGTGATCGGCGGCGGAAGTCATTTCTTCATTCTAGGTGGCGCTGCCACGGTGTTACTTTTAGAAGCTTTCTTCACAGAGGAAGGTGAACCTCGTTGACACTTGGCGCGTTCAATAACGCCATGGGTGCATCGCGCCCCCTCCCAAGGAGCCCTACACCATGAATCTCACCCGTTCCACCTTTTTCAAATGGGCTGCCGCCGGTGCCGTTGCGGCAGGTGCGCTTTTCACCGCCGCCTCGGCCAACGCCCGTGGCGACGTCAGTTGGTCCGTCGGCATCAGCGCACCCGGCGTGGCCGTCGGCGTTGCGGCACCCCCGGTGTATTACGCCCCGCCGCCGCCGGTCTACTACCGTCCGGCCGCTCCGGTGTACTACGCCCCGCCGCCGCCCGTCTACTATCGTCCGGCCCCGGTTTACTACGGTCCGCCGCCCGCTTACTATGGTCCGCCGCGCGGTTACTACCGCCACCATCACCACGGCTACGGCCATTGGCGCTGATCGCCGGCAGCCACGATTGCCTGCTGTCACATGACGAAGCCGGCCCCGTCGAACGGGCCGGCTTTTTCATGGGCGTCGAGGCTTCGGGCGGCTCGCTACATGGCCTTGAACAGGTGGGCGTAAAGGCGGCTGACCGGGATCTTCTCCGGGCGGCCGCGCAGAACCAGGTGCAATTTGCCGGCCTCGTCGCGATGCACCGACTCGATGCCGTCGCTGCGGACCACGGTGGCGCGATGCACCTGCCAGAACTGCCGGGGGTCGAGCTGCGGCAGCAATTGCTTGAGCGGGGTCCGGATCAGGTACTCGCGGTCGGTGGCGAGCACCCGCACGTACTTGTCGGCCGCTTCGAAATACAGCACCTCGTCGATCGGCACCATGCGCACGGTGTTGCCGGCGCTGCCGGCCTCGCTGGCGGCGATCAGCTTGAGGGGCGCCGTGCCGGTGAGGCCGGCGCTGCCGGCCGGGCTGCCTGGTCCGGCCCCGGCTGCGGCAAGCAACTGGCGCCACTGGGCGAGCGTGGCGGCCAGCGCCTCGTCGGGTGCGGCGGGCGCGGCGTCGTTGTGCGCCGGCGCCAGCGCCTGCTGCAGCCGCGCCACAGTGCGCCGCAGGCGCTCGGGCTGCACCGGCTTCAGCACGTAGTCGATGGCCTGGGCGTCGAAAGCCCGGACCGCGTATTCGTCGTAGGCGGTCACGAAGACCAGTTGCGGCATCGGCGCCTCGTCGGCCGGCCAGGCGTCGGCCAGTTCGGCGGCGGCGGCCAGTCCATCCTGGCCCGGCATGCGGATGTCGAAGAAGAGCACCTGGGGCAGCAGGCGCAGCGCCTCGCGCACCGCGCTGACGCCATCGGCCACGGTGGCCAGCAGTTCCAGTTCGGGCCAGGCGGCGGCCAACTCGGCGCGCAGGGCCTGGGCCAGCAGCGGTTCGTCTTCGGCGATGAGGGCGGTGGCTTTCATGAGGACAAGGGCAGGGTGAGGAGGGCGACGGTGCCGCCGGCCGGGCCCGGGGCCAGGCGCAGGCTCGCCTCGGAGCCGTAGACGGTGCTCAGGCGCTCGCGCACCTGGGCCAGGCCGAAGCCGCCGTCCTTCGACGACGGCGGACCGGGATCGGTGTCGATGCCCACGCCGGTGTCGCGCACTTCGATGAACAGCCGGCCTTCCTCGCGGCGGGCGGCGATCACGATCTCCCCGCCCTCGATCTGCGGCTCCAGGCCGTGGCGGATTGCGTTCTCCACCAGGGGCTGCAGCAGCAGCGGCGGCACCGGCAGCTCGCGCAGGGCGTCGGGCAGTTCGAGCCGGAAGCGCAGCCGTGGGCCCATGCGCACCGCCATCAGCGCAAGGTAGTCGCCCAGGCGCTGAAACTCCGACGCAAGCGGATGGGCCAGGGCGAGCGAACCGGCGAGCGTCACGCGCAGGTAGCTGTTCAGGCGGTCCAGCATGTCCACCGCACGCGGCGGATCGGTGGCGATCAGCACGCGCAGGTTGGCCAGGGTGTTGAAGAGCATGTGCGGCTCGAGCTGGGTTTCGAGCAGCTTGAGCCGGGCGTCGGTGGCGTCGCGCTGGGCCAGCGCGATCTCGCCTTCGAGGTACTTGCTCTTGCCGCGGGCGTAGAAGAAGTAGCACATGGCGACACTCGCCCCGATCGTGATCAGCAGGGTGGAGGCGAACTGGTCGGCCGGGAAGCGCAGGAAGTCGAGCATCGGCTTGCCGCTCCAGGCGTTGCCGATGGCATTGCCGCCCACGAAGCCGCCCACGATGCCCCCGGCGATCAGCGCCACGCCGCGCCAGCCCGGCGGCCAGGAGGTGGCGCTGCGGCCGGCGAGCAGCACGCGGCCGATGTCGATGATCAGCCAGGCGACCAGTCCGATGGATAGCGAATAGACCAGGTGCGAGCGCCACGGGCCTCGCCCCGAGAGCGTCAGCGCCGTGGCGATGAGGCAGCAGAAGACCGCGGTGAACACCCCGTGCTGCAGCACGCTGCGCACGTTGCGCGCCGATAACCTGCGCGGCAGGCCAGGGTCCACCGTGTCGCTCACCTGCGTCCTTCGTCGCGCATGGCCCGGCGCTCGCGCTCGAGCAGGCGGTCGTACAGGTGGCCGCCGGGCGCGACGAAGAACACCACTGCGCCATGGATCAGCAGGCCCAGCCCCCAGCCGAGCAAGGGATACATCGCCCAGTTCTGGCCGCGCGAGCTGGCCAGCAGCACGAGGAAGAGGTTGACCAGCAGGTAGACGGTCGCGTGGATGTACCAGCCCATCTTGGCGCCGGCGCGGCGGCGCGCGAGTCGCTCGATGCGGTCGCCCTCGGGGTGGATCTTGTCGTTCATGGTGTGGTCCTCGGAGAGTGGGATTCTTGCGGAAGAAGGCATCCAGCCCCTTTGCGGGGCAACGCGACCCCTTGCATAGCGTTAACAGGCCCTAGCGGCCGGCAGGGCGGCGCGGTCCTCGCGGATGGCCAGCTTCCACAGCCGCAGCGCACGGGCCGCGAAGCAGCCGCTGAAGGCGCCGTAGAGCAGCCCGACGGCGAGCGCGAAGCCGGTGTGCTGGTGCAGGGACGGGTGCATCGTCATCAGCACGGCCACCGCGTACTTCGTGAAAAAGATGCCCATCATCAGCGCCAGCGGCACGGCGCTGCCGGGCCGGTGGAAGACCCGGGTGGCGGGGTCGAAGCGCACAGCCGCCGGCAGCGGCCGGTGCTGCACCATCATCAGCAGCGCCGTCGCGGCGCCGGCCCAGCCGAGCAGGGCGACCGGCGAATCGCCGAAGGCCGAGAGCATGCCGTAGAAGGACAGGCCGGTCATCGCCAGCGGCATCACCGTCACCCGGGTCAGGCTGACGGTGCCGGCCAGCATCTGCTTGATGCCCAGCCAGACGAGCAGGGCGAAGAGCACGAACACCCAGCGCGGGGTGTGGAGGAGGATCTGGGACAGCATCTGCATCTTGTTTCTCCGACAGGGGTTGGAAGGTGGATCGATGGACCGGACTGTGCCGGCCGGACCCCGCGCCCGCCATGCGCTTGCGACGAACTGCCGTCCGGTGGCGCCAGTTGCAGTCCGCGAGCGCCGGATGCATGGCTCAACGCGTGCTTTACCGTGGCTTTACGGTTCGTCGGGACGGGGCGCTACGATTCCTCGCTCCACTACAGGCTGCCGCCGGCGCCGTGCCCCAGCCTCCAAGAAATGACAACCGCCACTTCCGAGCCGACCGCTTCCCTGACCGAGCCTCCCGCACCCCGGCCGCCGTCGCGCCGCCGGATCTGGCTCGGCAGCCTGGTGGCGCTGCTGGTGGTGCTGGCGCTCGGCGGCGGTGCCTGGTACCTCATCCAACGAACGAACGAGCCTGCCGCCGGCCGCCCTGGCTTCGGCGGACCCGGCTCGACGGTCGGCCATGCGGTCGTTCGGCAGCACCCGCTTGCCGTGACCATCGATGCCCTGGGCACCGTCACGCCGCTGGCCACCATCACGCTGAAGCCGCAGGTCGGCGGTGTATTGACCGAGGTGCTCTACACCGAGGGCCAGACCGTGACCAAGGGCCAGCTGCTGGCGCGCATCGACCCGCGCCCCTACGAGCAGGCGCTCGCCCAGGCGCAGGGCACGCGCGTGCGCGACGAGGCGCAACTGGAGGCCGCCCGCGTCACGCTGGCCCGCTACCGCACCCTGCTGGGCCAGGATTCGATCGCGCGGCAGGATGTCGACACCCAGGCCGCGCTGGTCAAGCAGCTCGAGGGCACGGTGATCACCGACCGCGCCGCCGAGGCCGCGGCCCGGCTGAACGTCGAGTACACCCGCATCACGGCCCCGGTGGCCGGGCGCATCGGCCTGCGCACGGTCGACCCCGGCAACACGGTCACGGCCAATGCCGCCACCGGCATCGCGGTGATCACGCAGATGAACCCGATCGACGTGCAATTCGCCGTGCCGCAGGACCGCCTGCCCGACATCCAGGCCCAGCTCGCCAAGGGCGAGGCCCTGCCGGTGAAGGCCCTGGACCGTACCCGCACCACCGAGCTGGACGCGGGCACCTTTTCCACGCTCGACAACGTGGTGGACACCGGCACCGGCACGGTGAAGGGCAAGGCGCGTTTCGCCAACGCCAGGACCACGCTGTTCCCCAACCAGTTCGTCAACATCCAGATGACGTTGCGCACCATCGACGCGCTGGTGGTGCCGGTCACCGCGGTGCGCACCGGGCCCGAGGGCAGCTTCGTGTACGTGATCAACGAGGACCGCAAGGTCTCGATGCGTCCGGTCAAGCGCGGCGAGGCGACCGTCGAGCTGGTCGCGATCACCGAGGGCCTGCAA
Organism: Variovorax defluvii; assembly: GCF_039541515.1. NCBI lineage: Bacteria > Pseudomonadati > Pseudomonadota > Betaproteobacteria > Burkholderiales > Comamonadaceae > Variovorax > Variovorax defluvii. The sequence goes on along the minus strand of NZ_BAABGJ010000008.1, from coordinate 147,742 downwards.
GCCGGCGAGCTGGTGGTGACCGAGGGCGGCGACCGCCTGAAGGACGGTGCGCCGGTGATCCTGCAGGGCGAGAAGCCGGTCGCCGGCCCGCGGCCGGGCGCCTCCGGCCCGCGCGCGGCCCAGGGCGAGCGCCGGCGCCGCCCGCCGCCGCAATGAGGGCGTCAAGGCCATGATGAGCCCGTCGCGCCCCTTCATCGAGCGGCCGGTGGCCACGGCCTTGCTGATGCTCGCGATCGTGCTCGCGGGGCTGGTGGGCTTCCGCTTCCTGCCGCTGGCGGCGCTGCCGCAGGTGGACTACCCGACCATCCAGGTGCAGACCCTCTATCCGGGCGCCAGCCCCGAGGTGATGAGCCGCACCGTCACCGCGCCGCTGGAGCGCCAGTTCGGCCAGATGGCGGGGCTGGACCGCATGAGCTCGGTGAGTTCCAGCGGCGTGTCCATCGTCACGCTGCAGTTCGCGCTGGACCAGACGCTGGACGTCGCCGAGCAGCAGGTGCAGGCCGCCATCAACGCCGGCGGCTCGCTGCTGCCGGCCGACCTGCCCGCGCCGCCGGTGTACGCCAAGGTCAACCCGGCCGACGCACCCATCCTGACGCTGGCGGTGAGCAGCCGGACCATGCCGCTGACCGAGGTGCAGAACCTGGTCAACACGCGGCTCGCGCAGAAGATCAGCCAGGTGGGCGGCGTCGGCCTGGTCTCGCTCTCGGGCGGGCAGCGCCCGGCGGTGCGCATCCAGGCCGACACCAATGCGCTGGCCTCGGTGGGCATCGGCCTGGACACGCTGCGCACCGCGATCGCGGCGGCCAACGCCAACAGCGCCAAGGGCAGCTTCGACGGGCCCCAGCGCGCCTACACCATCAACGCCAACGACCAGTTGCTCACGGCGGCCGAGTACAAGAACCTCATCATCGCCTGGAAGAACGGCGCGCCGGTGCGCATGAGCGACGTGGCGCGCGTGGTCGACGGGGCCGAGAACACGCAGCTGGGGGCCTGGGCCGCGGCGCGGGCCGAGTCGCGCGAGGACCAGGGCGCCGATCTGTATCCGGCCATCATCCTGAACGTCCAGCGACAGCCCGGCGCCAACGTGATCGGCACGGTCGACGCCATCAAGAAGCAACTGCCCGAGCTGGAAGCCTCGCTGCCCGGCGCGCTCAAGGTGGAGGTGCTGAGCGACCGCACCACCGGCATCCGCGCCTCGGTGCGCCACGTGCAGATGGAGCTCGCGCTGGCGGTGCTGCTGGTGGTGCTGGTGATCTTCTTCTTCCTGCACAGCCTGCGCGCCACGGTGATCGCGAGCATCGCGGTGCCGATCTCGCTGATCGGCACGCTGGGGCTGATGTACCTGCTGGGCTACAGCCTGAACAACCTGAGCCTGATGGCGCTGACCATCGCCACCGGCTTCGTGGTGGACGACGCGATCGTCATGATCGAGAACATCGCGCGCTACCTCGAGGAGGGCGATCCGCCCTTCAAGGCGGCGCTCAAGGGGGCGACGCAGATCGGCTTCACCATCATCTCGTTGACGGTGTCGCTGGTCGCGGTGCTGATTCCGCTGCTCTTCATGGGCGACGTGGTGGGGCGGCTGTTCCGCGAGTTCGCGGTGACGCTGGCCATCACCATCCTGATCTCGGCCGTGGTGTCGCTGACGCTGGTGCCGATGATGTCGGCGCGCTGGCTCAAGCCGCAGGCGGAGGAGGGGGGGCGTTTCGGCGCGCGCGTGCACGCCTTCTTCGAGCGCGTGATCGCCCGCTACGACGGCTGGCTGCAATGGGTGCTGCGCCACCAGGGCGCCACGCTGGTGGTGGCGATGCTGACGCTGGCGCTCACGGTGCTGCTCTACGTCGCCATACCAAAGGGCCTGTTCCCGACGCAGGACACGGGCCAGCTGCAGGCCCGCATCGAGGCCGCGCAGGACGTGTCCTATCTGCGCATGGCCGAGCTGCAGAAGGCGGCGGCCGAGGCCATCCTTGCCGACCCCGAGGTGCGCAGCCTGAGTTCGGTGGTCGGCGTGGACGCGGCCAACAACACCGCCCTAAACACCGGGCGCATGCTGATCAACCTGCGCTCGGGCCGTGGCGATCAGGCAAGCGTGATGCAGCGCCTGCGCGAGCGCGTGCGCGCCGTGGCCGGCGTGACGCTCTACCTGCAGCCCACGCAGGACCTGACCATCGACGCCGAGACCGGCCCCACCGAGTTCCGCGTCGCGCTGGAAGGCGTGGACACGACGGTGGTGAACGACTGGGCAAAGAAGCTGGTGGAGCGGCTGCGCAGCGTCCCGCAGGTGCGCAACGCCACCACCGACGCCGGGGCCCAGGGCCTGGCCGCCTACGTGGACGTCGACCGCAACACCGCCTCGCGCCTGTCGGTCACCGCCAGCTCGGTGGACGACGCGCTCTACAGCGCATTCGGCCAGCGCATCGTCTCCACCATCTTCACCGAGACCAACCAGTACCGCGTGATCCTGGAGGCGCAGCGCGAGGCGCTCGCCTCGCCGCAGGCGCTGGGCAACCTGCAGCTGCGCACCGGGTCGGGGGCGCCCACGCCGCTGGCCTCCATTGCCACCATCCGCGAACAGCTGGCGCCGCTGGCGATCACGCGCGTGGCGCAGTACCCGTCGGCCACCGTGGGCTTCGACACGGCGCCCGGCGTGGCGCTGGGCAAGTCGGTGGCTGCGATCCGCGAGGCGGCCAAGGAGATCGGATTGCCGGCCAGCGTGCGGCTGAACTTCCTCGGGGCCGCGGGGGCCTACGAGAAGTCGCTGACCAACCAGCTGTGGCTGATCCTGGCGGCGGTGGTGTGCGTGTACATCGTGCTGGGGGTGCTCTACGAGAGCTACATCCATCCGCTCACGATCCTCTCGACGCTGCCCTCGGCAGGGGTGGGGGCGCTGCTGGCGCTGATGCTGACAGGCCACGACCTGGGGGTGATCGGGATCATCGGGATCATCCTGCTGATCGGCATCGTGAAGAAGAACGCGATCATGATGATCGACTTCGCGATCGATGCGGAGCGGAATGAAGGCAAAGCGCCGCAGGAGGCGATTCACCAGGCGGCGCTGCTGCGCTTCCGGCCCATTCTGATGACCACGCTGGCCGCGCTGTTCGCGGCGCTGCCCTTGATGTTCGGGTGGGGCGAGGGGGCGGAACTGCGCAGGCCACTGGGGCTGGCGATCTTCGGCGGGCTGGTGGTGAGCCAGGTCTTGACGCTGTTCACCACGCCGGTGATCTACCTGGCCTTCGATCGGGTGGGGCGGCGGTTCGGGGGAAGAGCATGAAGCGAGGCATGTCCCATGAGGGAACCGGAGTGGCCGCCCCGTTGGAAAATCAGTTGATTTTCTTCAATTCGTTTTTCAGCGCTTTCTGGATTATTTCGACATCGTTTGTTTTCTTGGCACTTTCAAATGCCGTGTCGAGGATGTTTTGTTGGCGTGGAGATAGGTTTTCTTTCAGCTTGCCGTACAAGCCTTCCAGATACTCAAATCTGTCGGTCAATGAAAGCAGTCCTTGCAGATGACCGCCAAAAGCCACAACCTCTGGATAGGTTTCCTCGTCAAGCCGGCTTTTGCTGCCGGTGGCGCAATAAAGAATGTTCAGCATTCTCTTTGGCGGACTGGCGGCAAAATGTTCTTTTGTTGTTGTGATTATTTTCTCGATCGTATTCACCGCCAGGTAGGCTGCCTTGTTGTGGTCAACTCCTGAGGTGAAATGGCTTGTTCTTTGAAGGCGCGGTCTTGCTGAGGGATTTTGAGGTTGACCAGGATTTCTCAATTCAATCGTGACACGATCGTTTTGTTTCTGTATTTGAGCGTTGAGTGATTCATTCAAAGCGACTGCAGCGGAGGAGCTGATTGTTTTTGTACTTGTGGGCTGCGTTGATGTCGATTGGATTCTTCCTCTTGGGCTGATTATCTTTGCGATCTTCTTTTTATTTGCTCGGGATGGCTTGGAGTTGGATCGTGGTGATTTTGGATAGACGATGGTTGTCGTTTCGTCGCCAAACTCAACCGCCTTGTTCCTTCTTCCTCCCTGCAGTCGGGGAGACGTCACTGCCGCGTCGCCGACTTCAGGTGCTGGATTGATGGACACCGTTTGCACATGGTGCACTTCAACAAGCGTGATCTTGCGCGGCGCGGGTAGTCTTTCTGATAATTCTCCAGTCGAGGCTCGCCGAACCGGAACCAGTTCAAAAAGATTTTTGCTTGGATCTTGACTGTCCTTGAAGTGCGTGTCTTCTCTTTTCAAGGCAATCGAAATGTCTGGATTCCGCAGTGATGCAGATGCGGGTGTGCTTCTGGATAGAGAGTTGGTCATTGGATGATTTCCTTTGTGCGTGCCATTTATCCACTATTGGTATCGGCGCGCGCGTACTGTGTGGACTTTTTTTGTGGATGGTTCCATGGCAAATCTTAAATCTGTGTGCAGCCTCGGAATTCCGCTTGCGGCCAATTTCTGGCCCGGGCGGCGCTCGCGAACCCTTTGAACGTAGCGGCATGATCCGGCGTCCGCGGCTCGAGGTTTTGCACCGACCCTCTCCCAAAGGGAGAGGGAAAGAGGCGCGCGCATGAATCTTTCCCGCCCCTTCGTCGACCGCCCCATCGCCACGGTCCTCCTGACCATCGGCCTGGCCCTGTCCGGCATCGTCGCCTTCTTCGTCCTGCCGGTCTCCCCGCTCCCCCAGGTCGACTACCCCACCATCTCCGTCCAGGCCACGCTGGCCGGCGCGAGCCCGAGCACGATGGCCTCGAGCGTCGCGACCCCGCTGGAGCGCAGGCTGGGCATCATCCCCGGCGTCAACGAGCTCACCTCGACCAGCTCCAACGGCTCGACCCGGGTCACGCTGCAGTTCGACCTCAGCCGCAACATCGACAGCGCCGCGCGCGAGGTGCAGGCCGCCATCAACGCAGCCCGCGCCGACCTGCCCGCCACGCTGCGCAGCAACCCCACCTACCGCAAGCGCAACCCGGCCTCGGCGCCGGTCATGATCCTGGCGCTGACCTCCAAGACGCGTACGCCCGGCCAGATCTACGAGGCGGTGTCGAACATCGTCAGCCAGCGCCTGTCGCAGGTCGAAGGCGTGGGTGAGGTGGAGATCGGTGGCGGCTCGCTGCCGGCCGTGCGGGTGGAGCTCGAGCCGTTTTCGCTCAACCGCATGGGCATCAGCACCGAGGACGTGCGCGCCGCCATCCAGGCCAACAACGCGAACCGGCCCAAGGGCGCGATCGAGAGCGAGGGCCGCCGGCTGCAGATCTACACCCCCGCGCCCGGCCGCCGCGCCGCCGACTACCGCGATCTGGTGATCGCCTGGCGCAATGGCGCGGCGGTGCGGCTGGGCGACGTGGCGCGCGTGATCGACAGCGTGGAGAACACCCGCACCCTGGGCCTGTTCAATGGCGAACCGGCGGTGGTGGTGCTGGTGACGCAGGCGCCGGGCGCGAACATCATCGAGACGGTGGACGGCGTGCGCGACCTCCTGCCCGAACTGCGCGCGCAGCTGCCGCAGGACATCGGCATCCAGATCGCCTCCGACCGCACCAACTCCATCCGTGCCTCGCTGCGCGAGATCGAGACCACGCTGATGATCTCGATCGTGCTGGTGGTGCTGGTGGTGGGCCTGTTCCTGCGCAAGCCGCGCGCCACCATCATCCCGGCGGTGGCGACGGTGGTGTCGCTGCTCGGCACCTTCGGCGTCATGAAGCTGCTGGGCTTCAGCCTCAACAACCTGAGCCTGATGGCGCTGACCGTGGCCACCGGCTTCGTGGTGGACGACGCAATCGTGGTGCTGGAAAACACCGCCCGCCATGTCGAGGCCGGCATGAAGCGCGTGGAGGCGGCGCTGCGCGGCGCGCGCGAGGTGGGCTTCACCGTGCTGTCGATCAGCCTGTCGCTGGTGGCCGTGTTCATTCCGCTGCTGTTCATGGGCGGACAGGTCGGCCGGCTGTTCCGCGAGTTCGCGGTCACGCTCTCGGCCGCGGTGCTGATCTCGCTGGTGATCTCGCTGACCACCACGCCCATGATGTGCGCCCTGCTCCTGCGCAGCGAGGCGGAAGAGGGCGGCGCGAAGAAGAGGCCGGGCCGCCTGCGCGCCTGGCTCGGTGGCAGCCTCGACCGCGCCTGGCGCTGGACGCTGCGCGGCTATGCCCACAGCCTGGACTGGGCGCTGGCCAGCAAGGCCGTGGTCATGGCCGTGCTGCTCGCGGTGATCGGTCTGAACGTCTACCTGTTCAACGCCATCCCCAAGGGCTACTTCCCGCAGCAGGACAACGGCCAGCTCAACGCCGGCATCCGCGCCGACCAGAGCATCTCCTCCGCCGCGGTGGGAGAGAAGCTGCGCCAGGCGGTGGAGATCATCCGCAAGGACCCGGCGGTGGACAGCGTGGTCGGCTTCTCCGGCGGCGGGCGGGCCGGCGGCGGCTTCATGTACGTCAACCTCAAGCCGCGCAGCCAGCGCAGCGAGAAGACCCAGGCCGTCATCGATCGCCTGCGGCCGCAGCTCAGCCAACTGGTCGGCCTGCGCGTCTTCCTGTTCCCCGTGCAGGACCTGCGCATGGGCGGGCGCTCCGGCAATTCCAGCTACCAGTACACGCTGAGCAGCGACAACCTGGGGGACCTGCGCAGATGGAGCGCCCGCCTCGCCGAGCGCCTGCGCCAGGAGACCGCGCTGACCGACATCGACAGCGACGATTCGGCCAATGGCGTGGAGACCTTCGTCGAGGTCGACCGCGATGCGGCCGCGCGCCTGGGCGTCAGCTCGAGCGCGGTCGACAGCGCGCTCTACAACGCCTACGGCCAGCGCTCCGTCGCCACCATCTACGACGAGCTCAACCAGTACTCGGTGATCATGGAGTGGGCCCCGCGCTTCCAGCGTGCGCCGATCGCGCTGAAGGACCTGTACGTCCCCTCGACCCTGAACACCGCGACCACCGCGAGCGGTGCGACGGTCACCAGCTCGCTGCAGCAGAAGACCGACACGGCGACCGGCACCTCCACCGCCACCTCGGCGAACCCGGGCTCGCGCACGTCGTCGGCCGGCCAGCAGATCGCGACGGCCGCTACGCCGATGGTGCCCTTGTCGGCCTTCGTGAAAATCAGCGAGCGCGCGGTGCCCAGCTCCATCGACCACCAGGACACCGAGCTGGCCAGCACCATCTCCTTCAGCCTGGCCGAAGGCGTGAGCCTGGCCGACGCGCGCCGCATCGTGGCGCAGGCCGAGGCCGACATCGCGATGCCCATCAACGTGCGCGGCAGCTTCCAGGGCACGGCGCTGGCGGCCCAGCAGTCGCAGGCGCAGCAGCTCATGCTGATCCTGGCGGCGCTGGTGGTGATCTACATCGTGCTGGGCGTGCTCTACGAGAGCCTGGTGCATCCGGTCACGGTGCTGACCACGCTGCCCTCGGCGGGCGTCGGCGCGGTGCTGGCGCTGCTGATGTTCCGGATGGAGTTTTCCATCATCGCGCTGATCGGCGTGTTCCTGCTGATCGGCATCGTCAAGAAGAACGCGATCCTCATCATCGACTTCGCGCTCGAGGCCGAGCGCGCCCGCGGCCTGTCCGCCGTCGAAGCCGTGCGCGAGGCCTGCCTGCTGCGCTTCCGCCCGATCCTCATGACCACGCTCGCCGCAGCCCTTGGCGCACTGCCGCTGGCCATCGGCTTCGGCGAGGGCGCCGAACTGCGCCAGCCGCTGGGCGTGGCGATCATCGGCGGCCTGATCGCCAGCCAGTTGCTGACGCTGCTGACCACGCCCGTGGTCTACGTGCTGCTCGACAAGCTGCGCCGCCGCCCCGCCAACGAGAAATACCTGAGCCGCGCCGCAAGCGACCCCGAGCACGCGCCCTCGCCAACCTCGCAGGGGCTGTTGTGACCGGGGTTCGCGCAGCCATGACCGCAGAGACCATGAAGCTTACGAATCTCACCTACCCCCGGCGCGCGGGCCTGGCCGCCACCATGGCCCTGGCCTGCCTGCTGGCCGGCTGCGCGGTCGGACCGGCCTACGAGCGTCCTTCCTCCGCGATGCCGGCCGCCTGGAAGGAAGCGCCCCCCGCCGAGGGCTGGCTGCCCGCCGCGCCGGCCGATGCCCTGGACCGCGGCGAATGGTGGAAGCTCTTCGGCGATCCGGTGCTCGATCGCCTGGCCGATCGCGTCCGGATCTCCAACCAGAACATCGCCGCCGCCGTCGCGAACTATGCGCAGGCCCAGGCCGTGGTGCGCGAGCAGCGCGCGGCGCTGTTCCCCTCGGTCTCGGCCAGCGGCAGCGTGCGCCGCTCCGGCGCGCGCAACACCACGCCTGCGACCAGCGCCGGCGCCGGCCTGCAGGCCGACTGGGCACCCGATGTCTGGGGCCGGCTGCGACAGGCGGTGAGCGGGGCACAGGCCAGCGCGCAGGCCAGCGAGGCCGACCTGGCCTCGGCGCGTTTGTCGGCGGTGGGCGAACTCGCGACCAACTACTTCTCGCTGCGCGAGGCCGACGCCGAGCTTCGCATCCTCGATGTCACCCTGGAGGGCTACCAGCGCAGCCTGGAGATCGCGCGCAACCGCTACAACGCCGGCATCGCGGCACAGACCGACGTGCTGCAGGCGCAGACGCTGTACGTCAACACCCAGGCCGAGCGCGTGGCCCTCCGGCGCAACCGCGACACGCTGGAGCATGCGATCGCGGTGCTGGTGGGGGCCACCCCGGCAGAGTTCGAATTGCCCGCGGCCGAATGGACACCCGTGGTGCCCGGCATTCCCACCGGCGTGCCCTCGTCCTTGCTGCAGCGCCGGCCCGACATCGCCGCGGCCGAGCGCGACGTGGCCGCTGCCAATGCGCAGATCGGCGTCGCACGCTCGGCGTACTTTCCCAACTTCGGCCTGAGCGCCGCGCTCGACAGCAGCGCGAGCCGCGTCGGCGACCTCTTCAAGGCCTCGAGCACGCTGTGGTCGCTGAGGCTCTCGGTGGCGCAAACGGTCTTCGATGCCGGCGCCATCGGCGCGCGTGTCGACCAGGCCAGGGCCAGGCAGGAGGCAGCCGTCGCGCGCTATCGGCAGACGGTGCTCGGTGCCTTCCAGGACGTCGAGGACCAGCTGACCGCCGGAGCCAGCCTGGCGCAGCAGGAGCGCCTGCGGCGGGAGGCCTCCTTGGCGGCGGACCGGACCGAGCAGCAGTTCCTCAATCGGTACCGGCAGGGGCAGGTGGATTTCACCGACGTGGTGACGGCGCAGGTCTCGGCGCTGAACGCACGCCGCGCCCTGCTGCAGTTGCAGGTGAATCGCCAGAACGCGGCCGTGGCCCTGATCCAGGCGCTCGGCGGGGGATGGCAGGCCGGGGCCATGGACGGCTGACATCGTCACAGCGGAATCCCGCTTTTTATCGCGCCGCACCGACGGTGCGATCCGTCGTTACTAGGATTTGGCGGCCGCGAGCCCTCGGGCTCCACGCGCTGGAGCCCGCATTCCCGGCCTTCACGCAGCGCGCCCGCCAGGCGGCCTTGCCCCTCTCCGCGCGCGCTGCGTGCGGGGGTTCGTGAATGACCCGAAGTCCTTTCCATGAACAGAACGCATCGCAGCCTCTGGAATCCCGCCCTCGAAGCCTGGGTGGCCGTCCCGGAGAACATTCATCTGCGAGGCAAACGCGGCAGCATCGCCAGGCATGGCCTGCCCCAACTTCGCTTGCTTGCGAGTGCCTGAATGCTCGCCTGGGCAGCACCCTCGGCTTTCGCCTGCGATGCCGGCGACGCCGCCTCGTTGGCCCGCTGCGTTGCGAACGTCTCCAGTGACAGCACCATCAATCTCACCGGCAACATCACGCTCGACCGAAACATCGGCGTGCTCGCCGGCAACGCCACGATCAACGGCGGCAACAACTACACCCTGGATGGCGCCAACACCTACCGCGGATTCTTCATCGAGTCCGGCACGGTGACCATCAGCAACCTGACCTTGCAGAACCTGAAGGCCGCAGGTGGCGATGGCGGTACGGACACGATCTCGGGGGGTGGCGGCATGGGCGCAGGGGGCGCCGTGTTTGCGCGTAGCGGTGTGCAGTTGACCTTGAACAACGTGTCGCTGGTCTCCAATGCGGCGGTGGGGGGCAACAGCGTATTGGGTAGCACCGGCTTTGTTCATGGCGGCGGTGGAGGTGGCCTGGGTGGCGCAGGTGGGGGGGCGCCCGCAGGATCACCAGGCAGCGCGGGGCAAGGGGGTGGCGGACTGTATGCGTCGGGGAATTTCAGCATCACGTCAGACGGTGCGGCGGGCGGCGGGCCGTATGGCGGCGCCGGGGGCAGGGCAGTCCCCGGTGCGGCGTCAGGTTCCCCGGGGCTCGACTACAGCGGTGGGGGTGGTGCGGGCACTGCTGGCCAATTCGACGGCAGCGCCTTTGGAGGCGCCGGCGGCTTTGGTGGCGGAGGTGGTGGTAGCGACGGCGGATGGTGCTCTTTGACCCATGGGGGTGGTGCCGGCGGCTTTGGCGGTGGCGGCGGTGGCGCATGCGGACCGGGTGGCGCAGGCGGCTTCGGTGGCGGCGGTGGCGGCAGCGGCACGGACGTCGCAGGCGCTGGCGGTTTCGGCGGTGCCGCTGGTGGGCGCAATGGCGGAGGCGGCGGCGCAGGGATGGGCGGCGCGGTCTTCGTGATGGATGGCGCCACCGTCACGATCACCGGCTCGCTCGCGATCAACGGGAATACCGTGGCCGGTGGCGTCGGCACCGTCGAGGTCCCCGGTGGGACCGAAGCTCATCGTGGATCGGCATTCGGTTCAGGCATTTTTCTTCAGGGCAACAACGCGGTGCTGAAGTTCGCCATCACCGGCCGCCACACTGTCGCCGATGTGATCGCCGATCAAACCGGCTCCGGAGGCACCGGTGCCGACGCCGCCAGCGCAGGCATCATCATGGACGGCAACGGTTGGCTGGTTCTCACTGGCAACAATACGTACAGCGGGACGACCACCATCAACGCCGGCCTGTTGCAGATCGGCGCTGCCGGCACGAGCGGCACGCTGGGAAGCGGCGCCGTGTCGATTGCCGAGGGAGCCGCCTTGATATTCAACCGCAGCGATCTCCTCGGTGTGGCCAACGATATCAGTGGTGCGGGCGCCATCTGGCATCCCGGAACGGGCACGACCATCCTGACCGGTGCCAATTCTTACACCGGCATGACGGACGTCCTGGCCGGGAGGCTGCAGGCGGGACGTCCCACCAACGCCTTCGGCATCGGCAGCGCCGTGAGGGTGTCCAATCGCGGGACGCTGGATCTGAACGGCTTCGATCAGACCATCGGCAGTCTTGCCGGGGCCGGGCTCGTCAACTTGGGCAGCGGCACGTTGACGGCCGGGACGGACAACAGCAGCACCGTCTTCAGCGGCGTGATCGGCGGCGCCGGCGGGTTGATCAAGAGGGGCTTGGGCACCATGAGCCTGTCCGGGGCGAACACCTATGGCGGTGGCACTTCCGTGACGGCGGGGACGCTGGCATTGACAGATGCAGGGACACTCGGCAGGGAGACGGGCACGACCACCGTCTCCGGCGGCACCCTCGACCTCGGCGGGACGACGCAGACCCAGTTGGCCCTTTACCAATCGGATGGCATCGTCCAGAAGGGCATCTTCAACGTCGATACCTACCAACTCACCGGAGGCACGCTGGCGAGCGATGCGACGGTTTCTGCGCGAACCCATTTCGATCTTCAAGCAGGCACGGTGAACGGGGTGCTGACCGGAGGGGCGCCACTGACCAAGACCACGCTCGGCACGGTCGTTCTCGGGGGCACCAACAGCTACATCGACACCCGCCTGAACGCCGGCACGCTGGTCGTCTCGGCCGATGCCAACCTGGGACATGCATCGGGAACATTGAACTTCAATGGCGGCACCCTCCGCGCGATCGGGGCCTTCAACACCGCGCGCAACGTCAGCCTCGGCGCGGACGGCGGCACCTGGCAGACCGATGCCGATATCGGCTCGACCGGTGCCATCTCGGGCGCAGGCGCTTTGACCAAGACGGGCGCCGGCACCTTGACTCTCAGCGGCGAGAACAGCTTCACTGGAGGTACCGACCTCAAGCAAGGGCGGCTGGCCGTGACGAACAACAAGGCCCTGGGCACCGGCGCGCTGGCCATGCACGAAGGCACCACCTTGCGCTTCGCCGCCGATGGCCTGAGCCTGGCCAACCCGATCGTCTTCACCGACGCTGTCGATCCCACCATCGATACGGGCGCCTTCACATCGACGCTGACGGGCGCCATCACGGGCCCTGGCGACCTCAGCAAGATCGGAAGCGGCACGCTCGTGCTGTCGGGCGCCAACAGCTACACCGGTGCCACCACCGTGACCGAAGGCACCCTGCGCGCAGGAGACGCCAACACCTTCAGCCCGGCCTCGGCCCACAGCGTCGCTGCAGGGGCTGTTCTCGACCTGGCCGGTTTCAATCAACGCATCGCCGGCCTGAACAACGCCGGCACCGTGTCCCTCCTCGGCAACGCGCCCGGCACCACCCTTACGGTGACGGGCCGCTATGTCGGCAACAACGGCCTGCTGCGCCTGGGTGCCGTCCTGGGCGACGGCGCCGGCGCGAGCGATCGCCTGGTCTTGAGCGGCCCCACGGCCACGGCGAGCGGGCGCACCACCGTGCAGGTCGTCAATGTCGGCGGCCTGGGTGCCTTGACCATGGGCAACGGCATCGAACTGGTGAGTGCGCTCAATGGCGCCAGCACCACGGCCCAGAGCACCAAGGATGCCTTCGCCCTGCAGGGTGGCCATGTGGATGCAGGCGCCTACGAATACCGCCTGCAGCCCGGCGATGCCCAGGGCGCCGGGGAGAACTGGTACCTGCGCTCGACCAGCACGGTGGTGATCCCGCCCCTCGTCCCTGGACCTCCTGCGCCTTCTCCGTCTCCTGCACCTCCTGCACCACCCGTACCCGACGTCCCTGCGCCGGCGCCTGCATCGGCCTCCGCACCGCCACCCGCGACGCTCCAGGTCCCCACTTACCGCGCCGAGGTGCCGCTGTTCGCGGCGCTGCCCGAGCAGTTGCGACAGGGCAATCTGGCCATGCTGGGCAACCTGCACCAGCGCATCGGTGAGGACGATGCGAAGGCAGGCGGCGCGGCCACGCCTGCCGCCGGCGAGCGTCGTGCGTGGGGCCGCGTGCTCAGCACCGGCCGCGACATCCGGCAAGGCGGCACCGTCAGCCCGCGCAGCGAAGGGCGCCTCGGCGGCCTGCAAGCGGGCACCGATCTGTGGACAGATGCGCACTGGCGTGCCGGCGTTTACGTCGGACAGCTCGACGGCGACATGCAAGTCAAAGGCTTTGCCCGTGGCGTTGCCAACCTCGCCGTGGGCAGCAACGAGCTGCGCAACCAGTTCCTCGGCGGCTATGCCACTTACGGAGATGACAGCGGCTTCTACGCCGATGGCGTGCTGCAGGCGGGTCGCCATCGCTACGAAGTCAAGCCGCAGGCCGCAACCCGTGCCAAGCGCGAGGAAGCCGTGCTGCGCGCCGGACAGCCTCTCGACGAGTTCGATCTCCGGGTGGGCCCGCGGGCCAAGGGCAAGGCCGGCAGCCTGAGTGCTTCCCTGGAACTGGGCCAATCCTTCGACCTCGGCCAGGGCTGGCAGATCCAGCCGCAGGCGCAACTCGTGCACCAGCGCCTGGACGTGGACGATGTCGACATCGCCGGTGCGCGCGTGCAGCAGGCGCGCGAGGGCAACTGGCTCGCCCGGCTGGGCGTTCGGATCAAGGGCGACATCGCCACCTCTGCAGGCCGTCTGCAGCCCTATGCACGGATGAACCTGTATCGCAGTTCGAGCGGCAACGACCGCACGCGCTTCATCAACCCGGCGGCCAGCACGTCGATCGTCAGCAGCACAGGCGGCCGCTCTACCGAACTGGCCGCGGGCTTCACATTGGCGATCAACGACGCGACCAGCCTCTACGGTGAAGCGGGAACGCTGTGGGCTTCGGGCGGGGACCAGCAAGTGAAGTCGCAGCTCAACGCCTCGGCGGGCTTGCGGGTGCGCTGGTAGGCATTCGACCAACCCTCCGCATCCCAAGCATAGGGGGTCTGCATGAATCGGGCGGAGTTTTTCATGAACAGAACACGTCGCAGCCTTCGGAGGGGGGCTACCTCTGCTGCGCCAACTGACCGGCACGTCGGGCGCCAGTGGCTTGGACTCATCCCTGGCTCCGGAGGCACCGGTGTCATACCGACCGGCAACAGCGCATTGCCGCACTGACCCATGCCGGCACTGGTCGAGTCGGCCGCAAGCTTCACATTGACGATCAGCGTGCCGAACCGAGACTGACCGGCGTCCTCGCGATAATCGGCGCTCTTCAAAGGAGCGCGCGTGGATATCGTTTTGCTGGCCAAGGCCGCCGTCATGGGCATCGTCGAGGGCCTGACGGAGTTTCTTCCCATCTCGTCGACCGGCCACCTGATCCTGGCAGGGGCACTGCTCGGGTTCGATGACGACAAGGCCAAGGTCTTCGACATCGCGATCCAGACCGGCGCGATCCTGGCGGTGATCATCGTCTACTGGCAGAAGATCCATTCGACGCTGGTGGCCCTGCCCCGCCAGCACAAGGCGCAGCGTTTCGCGCTCAACGTCCTCATCGGCTTCCTGCCGGCCGTGGTGCTCGGCCTGCTGTTCGGCAAGCTGATCAAGGCGCACCTGTTCAACGCGGTGGTGGTCGCCAGCACGTTCATCATCGGCGGCTTCATCATTCTCTGGGCCGAGAAGCGCCCGCCCGGCGCCGTGCGCATCGAGCACGTGGACGACATGACCCCCTGGGACGCGCTCAAGGTCGGGCTGGTGCAGTGCTTCGCGATGATCCCGGGCACCAGCCGCAGCGGCGCCACCATCATCGGCGGCATGCTCCTGGGGCTGTCGCGCAAGGCGGCCACCGACTTTTCCTTCTTCCTCGCCATCCCGACGTTGATCGGTGCAGGCGCCTACAGCCTCTACAAGGAGCGGGCGCTGCTGTCGGTGGCGGACATCCCGATGTTCGCGGTCGGCCTGCTGTTCTCCTTCGTGAGCGCCTGGCTCTGTGTGCGCTGGCTGCTGAAGTACATCAGCAGCCACAGCTTCGTGCCCTTTGCCTGGTACCGCATCGTCTTCGGGATCGTGGTGCTGGCCACTGCGTGGAGCGGGGCGGTGGTCTGGGCCGAGTAGCGCCGCAGGATGCACCCTGGCCCAAGCCGGGGCCCTGCGTCATGCGCCAAGAAAAAGGCCCCTCGAAAGGGGCCTTGCTTCCGGCTTCTGTACTGCGTGCGCTCAGGGGACGTTGGCAGTCAGCGCATGCACCGGCTTGCCCGATGTCGAGAGCGAGCCGTAGTACTCGACGGCGACGCCATTGGTTCCTTGCACCGGCGTGCTCTGCGGCCAGGCGGTCCAGCTGCCGTTGTGGAACAAGGTGTCGGTACGGTAGGTCGCCACCTTCCGGTCGTTGTGACACATGAGCAACTGCGCGTTCGTGACGTTGCTGTAGTTGTCGATGTCCGCCAACCCGACCGGGTCGGCGCACTGCTCGGGATGGGTCTTGTACTGGAGACCGATGGCACCCCCCGCGCCGCTGGCGTTCAAGCGCACGAAGCCCACGTCGCGACCCGGACGGCCGACGAACCAGAAGCCCGTGTTCAGGTCGACGTTGCCGGTGCGCTTCATCCCCAGCATCGTGGCGATGGAAGACACGTACGGGAGGCCCCCGACGGTGGAGCGCTCGGAGATGTCGCCGGCCGCGCAGCTCTTGTTGTTGGCTGTTCCCGGCAGACAGCCACCCACGCCCATCACGTGCACCGTGCCCTGGCCCGCGGCGCTGTTGGTCACCACCCAGTTGAACGGCTCGCCGGGCGTTTGCGGCGCCGGCCGTGTGCCCGTGAACTTGATGGCAGCGACCTGGTCTGCAAATGGCACGGTCTTCACCACCGGCAGGGTGACGCCCGACAGCGCCATCGTCTGCGGCCACTGGCTGTCACCGAGGCCGAGGTTCGCGCGCTCACCGCGGGTGTGGTCGGCCCCGAAGTAGCTGTCGTACACCCAGGTGAACAGTGGCTTCAGGTCGAAGTACACGACCTTCTTCTCGCTCTTGCTGCCGACGGCCAGCAGGCCGCCACGGGCGATACGCCCTCCGTTGACGCCGCCGTCGCGCAGCTGAAGGTAGTGGTCCTTGATCGGGGAGCTGGCATAGCCGATGGCGCGAGCATCGGCGCCGAGCATCTGCCAGGGGTGCATGCCGGTGTTCACCGCCACCGAGGTCGGCGCCGACATGCCTGGGATGTCCACGTAGCCCAGCACTTTCAGGAAGGCGGTGTTGCCCTGGTTCGGCAGGCCGGGGTAGGCTTCGCGCCATTCCTCCCACCAGCGGTAGGCCAGGTTCGTGTCCGTCCATGGCACACCTTCCGCCATGCCGGCGGTGATGATCACCGCGACCTGCCCCTTGCGGGTGGCCTTGTCCCACACCGGGACGAACAGGAATTCCGCCTTGTTGGTCATCGCCCCTGCGACCGGCAGCTTGCCTGGCGCCAGTTTGACGCTCACCTTGTTGGCGGCCGTGTTGGAACCTACGCCGAAGATCGTGCCGTCGGCGGTGCCGATCAGGCGAGACGTGCCGTTCTCGCTGCTGATGTCGTTGCTGGAGGCCACGAACATCGGCTTGACGTTGCCGGCGGGAAGGACGCCCGAAGAGCGATAGCTGCCGAAGTTCGCATGCTCGACCTCGTAGCCGCGCTGCCACTGGGGCTGCGGCTTCAACTGCCCGGTGTTGTTGGTGTACGCCGAAGTCTGGAGCGACACCACGCCGGAGCCTGAAGTCGCCCCGAAGGTGACGACGTCCGCCTGG
The DNA here is from genome assembly GCF_039541515.1 of Variovorax defluvii. Taxonomy (NCBI): domain Bacteria; kingdom Pseudomonadati; phylum Pseudomonadota; class Betaproteobacteria; order Burkholderiales; family Comamonadaceae; genus Variovorax; species Variovorax defluvii. Next base: position 130,933 of record NZ_BAABGJ010000008.1, on the reverse strand, counting down.
GAGGTGGAATAGGAGCCGCCGTCCTGGCCGGTTGCGCTGCCGTGCTCGTAGATGCCCCCGATCTGGCCGAGGTTCTGAGTTCCGCCCCGCTGGATCGTGAAGTGCGGACGCTCATAAAGCTTCACGCCGCCGGCGTCGGTAGCGGCCTTGCCGCGTGTGTAGTCGATCCACGCATCCGTGCCGGCGGCGGCATACAGCGCATCCCAGTTGGCGGCGTTCAGGCTGCCATCCGCGTTGACGACATCTCCGGCCACGGGCGCGGGCGCGGGCGCGGGCGCGGGCGCTGGAGCTGGCGCGGGAGTCGGCGCTGGCGCTGGAGCGGGTGCCGTGGCAGTGCCATCGGCATAACAGGCTTTGACGACAAAAGGCGCCGGATCGCGGCCGAAAAAGGCGTTGGTGCACTGGCCGGTACCGCTCACTGTCATGCTGACCCAGGCGCTGTTGGCGCCGTAGCGCACCAGCGTCGGTGATGCAACGGCGAACGACGCGCCTTCCGCAGCCAGGCGGGCGCCAGACGAAGGAGCAGGAGCAGGGCCGGGCGCGGGGGCAGGGGCTGTCGCCACCCCTGTCTGTACATAGCATGCCTTGACCACGTACGGCAGCGGATCGCCGAAAGTGGTGTTGCTGCAGTTCAGCGAACCCGACAGCGTCTTGCTCGCATACGTATCGTTGGCACCGAAGCGGACCTCCTTCGCGGACGCGAGCGTGAAGCCTTGGCCCTCGTTGGCGACTTGGGTCCAGGATGAATCGAGCTTGTTGGCCGACCCGGCCTCCTTCGTGCTGCCCGCAGGTCCCGTTGATGACAAGACAGTTGCCGCCGCCGAGTCTGCCGACTCGCCCCCCAGGCTTGAAGCGGCAAATCCGCCACCATTGCTGCCACCTCCACCACAACCGGCGAGTGCGCCAGCTGCCACAAACAGCAGAAGCGCGCTTTTATCGACCACTTTCACTCAAATCTTTCAAATAGTGAAGAAGTCGAGGGTTATAGGTGTTAACCCTTTGTAGGACAACGCCTATTGCATTCTCTTTCTGTTGTGCCTAAACGTTTCCTGCGGCTTGTTACTAAGGTTGTGTTCACTAACGATTGCAACTGGCTGACATGCAAAAGGAAAAGCCCCGGCCGGAGCCGGGGCGTTTGCTTCGCTGAACTCAGCCGCGCATCAAGGCACGTTCGAGCTGTGCACGGACGTCGGCTTGAAGGGCAATGCGAACTTGCCGGCGAATTCGCCTTGGGCGGTGAGCGTCGGGCAGGCCCCGGCCTGGGTGCAGAAGTTGCTGCTCGGGTCCGGGTAGATCACGTCGCCGAAGCGGTAGTTGGCAATGCTCGCACCCGCGTAGTCCGCGACACTCAGGACATCGCCCTGGGTCGAGTAGTTGTCGGCCATGGTCACCATGATCGGGTCGACCCGCGAATCCTCCATCGTGCGCACGATGCTGCCGGTCGATTGGGTGTCGCCGGTGTTCGTGAGCTTGACCCAGCCCCACCGGCGGTTGGCCCGGTCGGTGAAGAGGATCATGTCGTTGATCGGATCCGCCACGCCCTGGTAGTCCTTCGCGGCCGCCAGGTGCGTGATGTTGCCGCCCAGGCCGGTGACCGTGCCGACCTGCTGGATGTCGGTGGGTGCGGGTGTCGTCGGCTTGATGCCGGCGGCATAGCGGCCCAGCGAGAACAGTTGCAGCTCGCCGCCCTCGGTGGCGATGGCCGCGCGAGAGTAGTGCGGGTCGGCGACCCAGTACGGGTAGGCGGAGATCCGCGCCTGGTCGTCCTTGCTCCAGTAGCTCCGGTTGGCGGTGGTCCACACGGCGGTGGGGCGATTGGCGAGCGTGGCGGTCTTCACCACCACCGGCATGGCCTGCGGCTTGTCCGTCAGCAGGTAGGGCCACTGGCTGGCGGCCAGCCCGACGTTCTGCGTCTCCAGGTTGGACGCGGCACTGCCCAGGTACATGTCGTTGGTGTACTTGAACAGCGGGCCGAGGTCGATGAATGCGGCGCGCTTCTCGCTCTTGGAGACCACGACTGCGACCCCGCCCTTGGCATACCGCTCGTAGTCCTCGCCGCCGGGCAGCATCTTCGCCCGGTTGTTCGCCATGGGCGAGTCGAGGTACTGGAAGCTGGAGATGTTTCCGCTCGCGTCGTACTTCAGCAGCGTGGTGTAGGGATGGATGCCCGTGGTTGCGGCGATGCCGGTCGGGGCCTTCATGTCCGAAGGCAGATCGACATAGCCGATGACCTTCATGAAGACGTAATTGCCCTGGTCGACGAAGCCCGGGTGCATCATGTCCATCCAGCCGTGCCACCAGTCGTAGCGCGCCTGGCCCGGTTTCCAGTCCTGCGGGGCTGCGCCGAGGGAGACGATGGCGACCTGGCCCTTGGTGTTCGTCACGTCCCATCCCGAGACCAGCGCGAATTCACCGCCGCCGGTGACGGCGACCGCGGTCGGGACGAAGCCGAGCTTGAAGGACGTCGATGCGCGGTTCTGTGCCGTCAGGGTGCCGACGGTGAACATCTTCGCGGGCTTGGTCGGGCTGCCCTGCGTCGCCACCAGCGACAGGCGTGTGGCCGGGGAGTCGGCGGCGTTCTCGCCGCGGTGCTCGGCCACCGGCAGATCGGCCGGGTCGTTCGTGGCCAGTACACCCTGCGCCAAGTAGTCATCGATGGAGGTGGGCAGCAGTCGGGGCTGTTGCCATAGCAACTGCGGGCGCTGCTGGAAGGTGCGCCGGTCGGTGGCCGAGTTCTGCAGCCAGCCCACCGCGGCGGTGACGCTCTGGTTCGAGGCCGGCACGCCGATGGTGGCGGCGTGGATCGAGACGAACATGTTGTTCGTCGGGTCCTCGTGGCCAAGTTGGTAGACCGAGCCGATGCCGGACATGACGCCGACGTCCGCCCGCTCGGGCAGGGTGGCCACGCCGCTCTTGCTGGCGGGAGCGCCGTACTTGTAGGTCACGCCCGCGTCGGAGTTGAACTTGTAGGCCATGGCGGCGTAGGCGCTGGGCACCACGGTGCCGGCGCTGTCCACGATGTCGCCGGTCAGGGCCGTTCCGGGTGCCGGAGCGGGTGCCGGAGCGGGTGCAGGTGCAGGTGCAGGTGCAGGTGCAGGTGCAGGAGCAGGTGCAGGCGCAGGAGCAGGAGCAGGTGCAGGTGCGGGTGCGGGTGCAGGTGCAGGTGCAGGTGCAGGTGCAGGTGCAGGTGCAGGTGCAGGTGCGGGTGCAGGTGCAGGTGCAGGTGCGGGTGCGGGTGCGGGTGCAGGACCGGCCGACACGCACGACTTCATCGTCATGAATGCCGGGTCAGTGCCGAAGAAAGCATTGGTGCACGCCGCCGTACCTGAGACTGTTTTCGTTGTCCAACGCGTGTCCGCGCCGTACTTCACCAGCGTCGGGGCGGCCACGGTGAACGAGGCGCCTTCTGTCGCGAGCACGGTGCCCGCCGGAGGGGCTGTTGCCGGTGCAGGAGCCGGCGCAGGCGCAGGCGCAGGTGCGGGCGCAGGCGCGGGCGCAGGTGCAGGTGCAGGTGCAACCTGCACATAGCAAGCCTTCGCCACATACGGCAACGGGTCACCGAAGGTGGCGTTGCTGCAAACCACTTTGCCGGAGAGCTTCTTGCTGGTCCAGGAGGAGTTCGCGCCGTACTGCACCACCGTCGTCGTGGCGAGGGTGAAGCTCTGGTCTTCGTTGGCGACTTTGACCCAGCTCGAGTCAAGCTTGCTCAGCGACTCGACTTCCTTGCCCGCGACGGTCGGTTCGGCAGTCGATGGAGCCCCTGCCGCCGTGGAGGAAGAAGCCTTTCCGTCTGTACCTTGCGCAGCCCCGAAGCTGCCGCCTGACCCACTTCCGCCGCCGCCGCAACCGGCGAGTGCGCCTGCTGCGACAAACAGCAGAAGAGCGCTTTTTTCGATCTTTCTCACACTGACTCCTCATTGACCTGAAAAAGTTGAGAAAAAGGAAATCCCTGCGCCGCAGAAAATGCGCATGGAATCCGGTGAAGAACTGAAGGGCGAAAAGGACTGGCCCGTGCAGGGGCCAGCGCGGACTCAGCACGTCAGGCGTGCCGGATCCGGTGCGGGTGTGGGCCTGGTGCGGCCGGGGATGCGGGCTGCGTCAGGCAGCGGCGGGATGGATCAGACTTCTGAGCATCGTCTTGACTCTCGTGCCAACCGGCGTGCGGCGTGGCCGTGCCGGCATGACACGGGGCGTGCAGGGCTGCGTCGGAGCCCAGGCTTCTTCATGACGCCCCGAGGCCGCGAGGCGGGTCTCGGGATTGGCCAGCATGATCGAGGCCATGAATGCGGACTGGCCCGCCGCCTTGGAAACTTCACTCAACTTGGCCCAGCCGAGCCAATGGCCCTCGGTGGGACTGACGTCGAGTTGCTGCATCAAGGATCGGCTGACCTCGAGCAACGCACTTGCAGACGTCAGGCAGAAGTACACGGCCGACGGTGCTGGATGTTCCCGGTAATCCGTTTGCTGGAACGGCAGTGCAGTGAACTCGTCCCCTGGCAGGCACTGTTGATGCGTGGCCTGGTACTGCAACCCCGTCAGCATCTGCTCGATGCTCTGCAGGGCACGTTGCATCAGTTCCGTTTCGAGTGGCGTACAAGGCATCACGAGTCTCCTGATCAAATCCGATTCAATCTGTTTAAAAGATCGTTTCTTCTGTTGTCAGTGTTGTCGGTGAAGAAGAATTCGAATAGATCCGGAGGAGCCAAGTGGCCCGATCGCGATGGGCCAACTGTTTTTGGGCCCCGGTGCGCAGGCGAATAGCCCGGCCGGCCGCGTGGCGCGGCCTGCGTTGGCGCTGCGGCGCAATGGACCAGGTGGCTCGGTGGGGGTGTGGCCGGATTGGCGCTTCCGGCGGGCGGCGGCGCAGTGGCCCGCCGCGGGTGCTCAGATGAGCTTTTCTTCGGGCGTCGAGATCTTGCGCAGCGGGCTGTGCCGCGTCGCGGGCATCTTCAGGGGATGCTCCGCATAGGTGTCGTCCCAGACGGGGTCTTCGATGCTGTCGAACACCTCGCGCAGCTTCTGGCCCCAGCTGTTGTGCACCATGCGGTAGTAGGGGTTGTCGGCGTCGATGCAGACCACCTTGTCGGTCTCCAGGCGGTTGGCCTCGTAGACCACCAGGTCCAGCGGCAGGCCGACCGAGAGGTTGGACTTCATGGTCGAGTCCATCGACACCAGTGCGCACTTGGCAGCTTCGTCCAGCGGCGTGTCGGGCGTGAGCACGCGGTCGAGTACCGGCTTGCCGTACTTGGATTCGCCGACCTGGAAGTAAGGCGTCTCGCTGGTCGCCTCGATGAAGTTGCCGGCCGCATAGACGAGGAACAGGCGCATGCCCTCGCCCTTGACCTGCCCGCCGAAGATGAAGGAGACGTTGAACTCCAGCCCGGCATGCTTGAGCGCCTCGGCGTCGCGGTCGTAGACATGGCGCACGGCCGAGCCGAGCACGCGCGCGGCGTCGAACATGCTCTTGGCGTTCCAGATGGTGATGGGCTCGCTGTCGTCGCCGTCTTCCCGGGCCTCGTGGAGCTCCTCGATCTGCAGGATCTCCCGCACCGACTGCGAGATGCTCAGGTTGCCGGCCGACAGCAGCACCATGACGCGGTCGCCCGGCTGCTCGTAGACGATCATCTTGCGGAAGGTGCTGATGTGGTCCACGCCCGCATTGGTGCGGGAGTCGGAGAGGAACACCAGCCCGGCGTTGAGTTTGATGCCTACGCAGTACGTCATGATGTCGTCTCGCACGAATCGGGCCATCGGTATCAGCCGTGATCGCGCGTCTGGAGTTTTTTGAGTGTGTAGAGCGCTTCGAGTGCTTCGCGCGGGCTCATGGCATCCGGGTCGAGCGCAGTCAGCGCGGATTCTACGGCGCTGACCGGCGACGCCTCGGCCACCGGCGCAGGCGCGAACAGATCGACCTGGGCGCGCGCTTGCTGCTGCTGGCTCTCGAGCGCCTCCAGCGCCTGCCGCGCGTGGTTGACGACCGCGGCGGGCATGCCGGCCAGCCGCGCGACCTGGATGCCGTAGCTCTTGCTGGCCGGGCCGGGCTGCATCTCGTGCAGGAACACGATGTCGCGGCCTGCCTCGGTCGCGCTCACATGCATGTTGACCGCGGCGTGGTGCGTCGCGGGAAACTCCGTCAGCTCGAAGTAGTGCGTCGCGAACAGGGTGAAGGCACGCGTGCGGTCATGCAACTGGGCGGCGATGCCCGCTGCCAGCGCCAGGCCGTCGAAGGTGCTGGTGCCGCGGCCGATCTCGTCCATCAGCACCAGCGAGTGGGCCGTGGCGCCGTGCAGGATCTGCGCGGCCTCGGTCATCTCCAGCATGAAGGTGGACTGCGCATTGGCCAGATCGTCGGCCGCGCCGATGCGGGTGTGGATGGCGTCGATGGGCCCGAGGCGGCAGGCAGCGGCCGGCACGTGCGAGCCGATGGAGGCCAGCAGCACGATGATCGCGACCTGGCGCATGTAGGTGGACTTGCCGCCCATGTTGGGGCCGGTGATCACTTGCATGCGCTGCTGAGGCCCCAGGCGCGTGTCGTTGGCGATGAAGGCGCCCGATGACTTCTCGGCCAGCCGCGCCTCCACGACCGGATGGCGGCCTTTTTCGATGTCGATGCAGGGGTGGCTCACGAAGGTCGGTGCGCGCCAGTGCAGGGTGTGGGAGCGCTCGGCCAGGGCGCAGAGCGCATCGAGCGTGGCCAGCGCACCGGCCAGGCGGGTCAGCGCGGGGACCGAGGCCTGCAGGCCGTCGAGCAACTGCTCGTAGAGCCACTTCTCGCGTGCCAGGGCGCGGTCCTGCGCAGAGAGCGCCTTGTCCTCGAAAGCCTTGAGCTCAGGTGTGATGAAGCGCTCGGCGTTCTTCAGCGTCTGGCGGCGGCGGTAGTTGTCCGGCACTTTCGACAACGCGCTCTGCGTGACTTCGATGTAGAAGCCGTGCACGCGGTTGAATTGCACCCGCAGGTTGGTGATACCGGTGCGCTCGCGCTCGCTGGCCTCCATCTGCAGCAGGAAAGCGTCGCTGTTCTCGCTGATGGCGCGCAGCTCGTCGAGCTCGGCATCGTGGCCGTTGGCGATCACGCCGCCGTCGCGCACCAGCGCGGAAGGCTCGGGGTGGATGGCTGCCACCAGCAGTTCGACGCACCCGGGCGGCGGCGAGAGCTGCGACGCCATCTGGGCCAGCAGCGCCGAATCTGCCGTGGCGAGGGCGGGCGCCAGCGCCTCGGCCTTGGCCAGCGCCATGCGCAGGGCGACCAGCTCGCGCGGCCGCACCTGGCGCAGCGCGATGCGCGCCGCGATGCGCTCCACGTCGCTGGTGTTCTTCAGCCGTTCGCGCAGCGCGCGCCAGGGCGCCACGGTCGCGCCGGACGGTGTGGTCTGCAGCGCCGCGATGGCTTCCAGGCGCGCCTGTGCATCGCTGCGGTCCCGCCGTGGTGCCAGCAGCCAGCGCTTGAGCGCGCGGCTGCCCATGCCGGTCATGCAGGTGTCGAGCAGGGAGAAGAGCGTGGGTGCCTCCTCGCCGCGCAGGGTCTGCACCAGCTCCAGGTTGCGCCGCGTGGTGGGCGGCAGCTCGATCAGTTCGCCGTCGCGCTCGACCGCGAGTCGCTGAACGTGCGAGAGCGAGCGGCCCTGCGTGTGTTCCGCGTAGCCCAGCAGCGCGGCGGCGGCTGCATGCGCGTTCGCGAGCGACTCGGCACCCCAGGCCGTGAGGCTGCTGCTGCCCATCTGCTCGCACAGCTTGCGTTCGCCCAGACCGCCGTCGAACTGCCAGGCCGGCCGCACCGAGAGCGTGAACGCGGCGCCGTTGCGTGCGGCCTTGAGACGCTGTTCGAAGCCGGGCGTGACCTCGGCGCTGTAGAGCAGTTCGCTGGGGGAAATGCGTGCGATCCAGGCTTCCAGCGCATCGGCCGGGCATTCTGCGAGGCGCAGTTCGGCGCCGGTGACGCTGAGCCAGGCCAGGCCGCAGAAATTGCGCGTGCCGGCATGCACGGCCAGCAGCAGCGAATCGCTCTTGTCCTGCAGCAGTTCGGCATCGGTCAGCGTGCCCGGCGTGACCACCCGCACCACCTTGCGCTCCACCGGCCCCTTGGCCGCACCGACCTCGCCCACCTGCTCGCAGATGGCCACCGATTCGCCCAGCTTGATCAACCGCGCCAGGTAGGTGTCCACGGAGTGGAAGGGCACCCCGCACATGACGACCGGCTGCCCGGCCGACTGGCCGCGCTGCGTGAGCGTGATGTCCAGCAGGCGTGCGGCCTTTTCGGCGTCGGCGTAGAACAGCTCGTAGAAGTCACCCATCCGGTAGAACAGCAGGGTGTCGGGGTGGTGCGCTTTCAGGCTCAGGTACTGAGCCATCATCGGCGTGTGAGGGGCTGTCGCGGGGGAGGTCATCAGGCAGGGGAGGGCGAATGCGCCGCCGGTGAAGCAGCGGGCCCCGCATCATAAAGAAGGCGCTCGTCGCCAGGACGCGCACCTGGCCGGCAGCCAGCCTGGCCCCCGATCAGCCCCCTCGGGCGGCCACCGACACCGCCTCAGACCTGTCCGCGCCGTCGCCGCGCGACCCGCACGGCGTCCACCCAGGTGTCGACGTTGAAGCGCTGGCCCGATTCCGCGATGCGGGCCCCGGTGATGGCGTGCAGCGGGATCCGGTACATGTCGCCCGGCATCTCGCCATGCCCGGTCAGCAGTTTTTTCTGGATGTCCAGGTGTGAGACCTGCATCGTGCACTCCGCCTTGCGGCCGCTCGGATCGACATAGCGCACCCGGATGCGCGGCTGCTCGTCGACCACGGAATGCTCGCCCTTGCCCTGGATGAACCACTCGGGCAGGGTGTCGGGGGCGGCGTCACTGGCATGGGCCATGCCGCCGCGCACTGTCGGAATTTCCAGCGGCACGTGCCCCGAACGCACCCGCGCCGCAGCAATGCGGCGTCCAACTTCGCGCCGTTGCGCGATCCGACCCCAGGTGATCCACATCACCAGGAAAAGTACCAGCGCGCCTGCCGCCAGCGCCAGCAACTGCCAGCGCGCAAAGCCTCCAACCATGGCGGAATTCCCTTGTCGTCAATTGCCAAGATAGTCACTAAGTACTCAGGCCAAGCGCAAATTCTCGTGGCGAGGTCCGGGGGTGTCAAACCACCGCGGGGCATAGCGCGTTCGGACAGTTGCGGGCGGCGTCGTTCTTCGTCGGCACGGGCCCCAGCCAGCCGGATCTTGCGGCACCTCTGTGGAGCGCGGAACCGGCAGCGCCACGCGGTGACTGAAGTGTCACCGCAACAGCACTCAAGGAAAGCGCACCATGCTGCCCAAAATCGGGGGATCGGCGGTTCCACCCCATTTTTTCAAGATCGACACGTCCGGCGCCGGCGTGCCGGCTGCAACACTCGACAAGCGCTATTGGACAGCCGTGGCGCAGAAGGTGAAGGCGGAGTTCAGACAGATTTATTTTCTCAAGCTGGCGCAAGTCCGTGATTTGATAAAGGAATCCATTCCTCCTGATCTTCTGCCCGTCAAGGAGCCGGGTCTGCATCAGATCGATGCAATTCTGTCCGCCGCCAGAGGTTGCGATGACGTCGACATGCCAGACGTCGCGAGACGGCTTGCCGATTTCACATCAGTCATCGTCAAAGAACTCAACTCCAAGAACAGAGACGAAATTATTTCGCACTATGGCGGGCCGCTGGGGAACCGTATTTATCAGGTGCTCACGCAAGATTACATGATCCCGATGCTCTCGTCGTTCTGGGCGCAATTCAATAGCACGGCGAACCATTGCGATCATGGCGAACGGCTGCTTGCCATGGAGGGATGTCTGAGTGCGTATTTTCAGCTCGCCGGAGAGGCCCGAGGCCAGATTGCAATGCTGACTGGCAGCGACCTTTGCCACGATTTTGGGGAGTTCACCGATTGCCATGCGGTAATGATGGACCCTGTCCCTAGATGGCCGAAATGGCAGAACCATCTCATCGAAAAAATGACGGGGGTCTTCACTCCTCGCTATCTGGATTTCAAGAAAAAAAACCCGAATGCGTCCCCGCACGATTTTATTTCGGCGGACGGAATTGTTTGCAAGAAAGTCAATGCCAGGCTGGCTCTTTTCTATTATTACGGCCAGAGAGTGGGTCGATTTTATGAAAAGGACGATTGCGAGGAGAGGGTGTGTTACAGGTTCAAGTGGTCTATGGAGGGGCCGCCTCAGGCGCCGCTGGTAATCAGCGATTTGACGTGCCATCATCCGAGTCAATATCATCATTCGCCTGCATCGGTGCTGCCCAAGGATTTTTCTGCGGCGCTCCTCTTGAAAGACAACCACGACGAACTCGAAGACACGCTCGCGTCCATCTTCTTCGAATGTTCGCAAATGACCCTATTCAGACGAGGGCAAGCATCGATCGACGAAATGACCGTGAAGGCGCTCGCGAATTGCCTGGGCTATGCCTTCGAGTTTTCCTATCCTGCGCACTTCCCCTCGCCAGACCAGGTCGCGCTGGTCAAGTTCGACGATCGCCCGGGGTTCATTGACGAGGCGCGTGCGTACTTCACCCTGCGGCCGTTGGAGGGGTAGTCTTCCGTGACGGGGTCAGCGCTGGGGCATATTCTTGACCGAGTACCCCAGGCTCACCGTCGCATCCTCCGGAATGGCCGGCATGCTCCCGTTCCATGCCTCCCAGGCGGCCCGCATCGCCGCCAGCCGGTCCGGTTCGCGCTCCGCCTGGTTCGCGCGCTCGCGCTCGTCGGCCGGGATGTTGAACAGGTACTCGTTGCCGTCGACTTGCAGGTACTTCCAGTCGCCGTCGCGCAGCGCACGTTGGCCGCGGTGGTTCATGCGCCAGTGCAGCGGTCGGTGGAAGCCCGCCGACGCATCGCGCAGCACCGGCATCAGCGACCGGCCGTCGAGCGGATAGTCCGGATCGGCCTCCGCCCCGGCTGCGTCGAGCATCGTGGCGGACCAGTCCATGGTCATGCAGTGCTGCGCGCTCTCGCCGCCCGCGCGGATCACGGCCGGCCAATGCGCGATCCAGGGCACGCGGATGCCGCCTTCGGTCAGGTCCATCTTGCCGCCCACCAGCGGCCAGTTGTCGGAAAAGCGTTCGCCGCCGTTGTCGCTGGTGAAGACCACCAGCGTGTTCTCGGCCAGGCCCTGCTTCTCGAGCGCGTCCATGATCCAGCCGATGCCCTCGTCCATGTGGTGGATCATGCGGCGGTAGATGTGGATGTTGCCGCCGGCGAGGTCGAACAGGTTGTTCTTCACCGCCGGCGCGCGGCCCGCGTCCTCGCGCGTTTCCCAGGGCCAGTGCGGCGCGGTGTAGTGCAGGCTCAGGAAGAAGGGCGCTTCCTGCGCGGCCATGCGCTCCACGTAGTCGACGGCGCGGCGCGAGAGCAGGTCGGTGAGGTAGCCCTCTTCCTGCCGGTCCTCCTCGCCCGACCAGAGGTCGTGCCGGCCGCTCGAGTCGCAGTGGGTGAAGTAGTCGACCCCGCCCGACATCGGCCCGAGGAACTCCTCGTAGCCCGAGCGCAGCGGCCCGAAGGCCGGCGGGAAGCCCAGGTGCCACTTGCCGATCAGCGCCGTGCGGTAGCCCGCATCGCGCAGCAGCGAGGGCAGCGTCGGGTGCTCCGGCGGCAGGCCCAGGGTCGTGCTGCCGCGGCTCCTGCTGTTGATCGGCTCCTCGGCCGCGCCGCGCAGTCGGTACTGGTAGCGCGCGGTCATCAGCGCGAAGCGGGTTGGCGAGCACACCGGCGAGTTCGCGTAGCCCTGCGTGAAGCGGATGCCGTTCGCGGCCAGCCGGTCGAGCACCGGCGAGACCGGGCCGAAGGCGGCATCGCGGCCGCCATAGCAGCCGAGGTCGGCGAAGCCGAGGTCGTCGGCGACGATGAAGATGATGTTGGGTCGTTGCATGGATCTCAGGGCTGGTAGCCGGATTTCTGCACCACCGGCGCCCACTGCGCGCGGTAGGCCTTGAGCATGGCGGCGGTCTGCTCCGGCGTGCTGACCACCGGGGTCATCATGGATTCCTTGAAGCGACGCTGGGTCTCCGGGTCCTGCATCACTTCGCGGATGGCCTGCGCGAGGCGCGCGACCTTGTCGCGCGGCATGCTCGCCGGCGCGAAGAAGGCGTTCCAGCCCAGGGCCGTCAGGTCGAGCCCGGCTTCCTTGAAGGTCGGCACATCCGGCGCGAATGCCGAGCGCTTGGCGCCCGACATGGCGAGGATGCGCACCTTGCCGGCCTGGTACTGCGGGATCGCCACGTCGAGCGTGTCGACCGCGATCGGCACCTGCCCGCCGATCAGGTCCGTCAGCAGCGGTGCGGAGCCGCGGTAGCCGATCACCTGCGTCCGCACCTTGGCCTTCTCCCCCACCATGAGGCCGAAGAAATGCGGCAGGCTGCCGGTCGCGGGCACGCCGACGTTGGCCTTGTCGGGGTTGGCGCGCATCCACGCCAGCAGGTGCGGCAGCTCGCGCACCGGCACCGCGGTCGACACCGACAGCGCGAACTCGTAGTCGTTGACGTGCGAGACCGGCACGAAGTCCCGATCGGGGTCGTAGCCGTTGTCCTTGAAGACCAGGGGTGCCACCACCATCACGGCGGGGTTGGCCACCATCAGCACGTTCTGCCCGGCCGGCACGGCCTTGGCCTGCTGGGCGGCGAGGCGGCCCCCGGCGCCGGTCTTGTTGTCGATGACGACCGGCACGCCCAGCTTGGGGCCGAGCTTGTCGCCCACGATGCGGGCCACGCGGTCGGTGGCGCCGCCGGGCGCGTAGCCCACGATGATGCGCAGCGGGCCGTCCAGCGGCTGGGCCGGCGCGGAGGCCTGGGCGTGCGCGAGCGGGGCGAGCGCGATGCCGCCGAGCAGGGCCAGGACGCCACGGCGGTCGAGTGTGAGGTGGGTCATGAGGGATGTCTCCGGGTGTCGTCGTTGGGTGCGGTGCGTTGCAATCGGGCGGCGCCCGGCGGGACCGCAGCCCGATCCACTTTAGAGTCGCGGCATTCGATTGATCAAATCAACCGTTCCCCGGACTTACCCCAATGACATCCTCCCCGCCAAGAACGCTGGACGAGATGCCGAGGAAGCGGCCTGCCTGGACGACGCGCTGCGGCGGCTGCAGGCGCGCGCCGGGCAGCTGTCGGGTGAAGCCGTGCTGCCCGATCGTCGACGGCGCGGGGGCGGGCGCCTTTGAAGTGCAGCAGACACGTTAGCCTCAATCGACCTTCATGCCCGTGGCCTTGACGATCTGCCCATAGCGCGCATGGCTCGTGGCCAGGCGCTGGACTGCGGCAGGTCCGGTCTCGCCGAGCGGCACCATGTCCAGCGTGGACAGGCGCGAGCGGATGTCGGGCTGTGCCAGCGCCGACGACAGGGCGGTGCGCAACGTCTGCATCACCGGCTCGGGGGTGGCGGCGGGGACCATCGCGAGGTACAGGACCTCGAACTCCAGGTCCTTCAGGCCCAGTTCGCCGACGGTCGGCACCTGCGGCAGCAGCGGCGAGCGCTGGCGGCCGGTCACGGCCAGTGGCCGCAGCTTGCCGGCCTGGAGTTGCGGCAGCAGGCCGGGCGTGGCGACGATGCCGGCCTGCACCTCGCCCGACAGCATCGCCATCACGGCCGGCGCGTTGCCCTTGTAGGGCACGTGCGTGATCTTCGCGCCGGTGGCGTTCGAGAAAATCTCGGCCGCGATGTGGCCCGGGCTGCCGTTGCCGGCCGAGGCGAAGGTGGCGGCTTGCGCTTTGCTTGCCGCAACGAAGTCCTGCAGCGTCTTCGCACCCACGGAGGGGCCGACACCGAAAGTGAGCCCCGAGGAGCTGAAGATCATCAGCGGCTTCAGGTCCTTGGCCGCAAAGGGCATCGATGCGTAGAGATGCGGGTTGATGGTGAAAGTGGTGTCGATCGACAGCAGCACCGTATAGCCGTCGGCCGGGCTCTTGGCCACCACGTCGGCGCCGATGTTGCCGCCGGCGCCCGGCCGGTTGTCGACCACGAAGGGTTGCTTGAGTTCCTTCTGCAGCACGTCGCCCAGGGCGCGGCCCAGGATGTCCAGCGGGCCGCCGGCCGGGAAGTTGGTGATGAACTTGACCGGCTTGGCCGGATATGCCGCGTCGGCATGGGCGGCGGGGCCGAAGGCCAGCGCAGCGCAGGTGGCCCCCAGGCCGAGGCGGCGCAGGGCGTCGAAGAAGGTGGGCAGGGTCATGGTGGCTTGTCTCCGGATTCAGAGTCGACTCTAGGGGGCTGCCCGCCACGGCACAACTGAAAGCTCTTCTGCCAGCTATTCCGGACGGTTATATTTCTGCAGGCATGCCATAGGGAGAGTCTGTTGTCAGCCATGAACTTTGCTCGACTCAAGCTTCGGCATCTGCAATGCCTGGCGATGGTGGCGCAGGAGCGCAACCTGGTCCGCGCAGCCAAGGCGCTCGCGCTCACGCAGCCGGCGGTGTCCAAGACCATCGCCGAGCTGGAAGACATCGTCGGCCGACGGCTTCTGCTGCGCCGGCGCCGCGGCGTGGAACTGACGCCGGCCGCGGAGGTGCTGGTGCGTCACGCGGTGGCAGCCTTGCGCGGCCTGCGCGAGGGCCTCGGCCTCGCGCTCGAACAGCCCGAGCTCGACCAGTTGCAGGTGGCGGTCGGCGCACTGCCGAACATGGCGGCCCACCTGTTGCCGGTGGCCGTCGCGGCATTGCACGACAGGGCGCCCGCGCTGCGCGTGCGCGTGGCCAGTGGCACCAACGCACAGCTCATGACGCAACTGCGCCAGGGCGAGATCGACCTCGTGCTCGGCCGCCTTGCGCAAGCCTCGGCGATGGCCGACCTGGCGTTCGAGCAGCTTTACAGCGAGCCGCTGCTGCTGGTGACGCGGGCGGGCCATCCGCTCTCTGCGCAGCGCCGCCCGAAGCTCGATGCCCTGGCCGGCTATCCGATGGTGATGCCGGTGTCGGGCACCTCGATCCGCCACACCGCCGATGCTTTCCTGTTCGCGCAGGGCATCGCGCTGCCACGCTGCCTGGTGGAGGCGACCGACACCAGCTTCGCGGTGGGCCTGCTGCAGTGTGCGGACGCGGTCTGGTTCGCGCCCCAGGGCGCGGTCGAAGGCTTTCTGGCGCGGGGCGAGCTGCGCCGCCTGGCCATCGATACCGCGAGCACCGAGGGGCCGGTGGGCCTGACGGTGCGGCGCGGTGGCGACGTGGGGGAGGGGGCACGCCTCCTGATCGAGGCGATTCATGAGGCGGTACGCCGGCGCGGCGCCTGAAGTGCGCCTTCAGGCCGGCGCGGGTTCCCCGCGCACCGCGGGCGCGCCGGCCGCCTCGGGCGCGGCAGGTGCCGCCTCGCCCTCGATGCGCAACCGCGGCAGATGCTGCGGGTACTCGCGCTGCATGAAATCGATCAGCCCTTCGCGCACCGTGCAGCGCAGGTCGAAGGCCTGCGAGGACGAGGCCGCGGTGCACAGCACGCGGATCTGCATCGTGCGCTCGCTGGCATCGGTCACGCGCAGGTTGAAGAAGCGGCCGTCGAACTCGGGCGCCGACTTCACGATGCGCTCCACCTCCGCACGCAGCGGCGCCAGCGGCATGCCGTAGTCGGCGTAGATGAACACCGAGCCCAGCAGCTGCGAACTGCTGCGGGTCCAGTTCTGGAAGGGCTTCTCGATGAAGTAGGACAGCGGCAGGATCAGCCGCCGGTCGTCCCAGATGCGCAGCACGACGAAGGTCCCGGTGATCTCCTCGACGCGGCCCCACTCGCCCTCCACCACCAGCACGTCGTCGATGCGGATGGGCTGCGCCAGCGCGATCTGCAGGCCGGCGATCAGGTTGCTGAACACCGGCTTGGCGGCCAGGCCGGCCACGATGCCGATCACGCCGGCCGAGGCCAGCAGGCTGGCGCCGACCTGGCGCGCGCCCGGGAAGGTCATGAGCATCAAGGAAGCGCCCGCCACCAGGAGGATGGTGGCCGCGGTGCGCGAGAGCACGCGCGTCTGGGTGAGCACGCGCCGGGCTTGCAGGTTGTCTGCGACGTCGTGCGGATGCTTGGCCAGCACGCCGTCGGCGATGCCATTGACGGCGCGGATCGCGAGCCAGGTCACGGCCGCGATCAGCAGCAGGCCGTTGAGGTGGCGCACGCCGGCGATGAAGCGCAGGTCGTCCGGTGCGGCCTGCCACACCATCTGCAGCGCGATCAGCGGCAACACGAAGCGCGCGGGGGCCTGGATCTTGACCAGCATGGTGTGCAGGACCGGCATGGGCCGCGCCAGGCGCCGAAGCACCATGCCGCCGATGCGGTGAACGAGAAGGGCCAGCGGCACGGCGATCAGTGCGGCCAGGCAGGGAGCGAACCAAGGTTGGGTGAGCAGGATGTCCAAATTCATGACCCCGACCTTAAGCAGTCAGGGCCGCTTCCTGTGTAGGCGCTTGAAGGATTCGGGCCGCGTCGTCGCGCAATTGCGCCGAGATGCCGATCGCCATGTCGAGTCGGCGCAGCAGCCAGGGACTGACGTCGTTCTCGAAGGGGTCCGGCAGGGGAATCGATTCGGCCACGGTGGTGGCGGCGACGCTCTCGGGCATCGAGGGGCCGGTGGTCGGCGTGCTGCCGATGAGAGCCTCGATGCGCGCCGCGGCGCGCTGCAGCGGGCCCTCGATCTCCGCCGGCGTGAGCCGGTCGCGCCGCAGCACCAGCATGGACTTGACGGCGCTCAACTGGGCCAGCAGCTGGTAGCTGTGCGCCTGCAGGTGCTCCAGTGGCTCCAGCGGCGGCTGCACGGCGCGCGGCTCGGAGAGCGAGCGCTGCGTGGCCTGCACCAGCGC
This sequence comes from Variovorax defluvii, assembly GCF_039541515.1. Lineage (NCBI taxonomy): Bacteria > Pseudomonadati > Pseudomonadota > Betaproteobacteria > Burkholderiales > Comamonadaceae > Variovorax > Variovorax defluvii. The sequence continues at coordinate 114,154 of NZ_BAABGJ010000008.1, read as the reverse complement.
CGAGAGGCTGTCGAAGGCCTCTCGGCGTGCCAGGCGCCATTCGAGTTCCGGGCTGCTCTGCACGGCGCGCAACTGGCCCAGGCCGAGCGCGAGCCGTGCATGGCGGGCCTGCGCCGTGAGGCAGCGCGCCACCAGCGAGGGGATCTGGCTGCGCTCCCACGAGGGCAGGACGTAGCAGAAGGCCCAGGCCACGCCGGCACCGATCAGCGTGTCGGCGATGCGCTCGAACAGGGCGAAGGTGGGGCTCATGCCCACGTTGAGCTGGTGGGCCTGCAGCAGGCCGAGCACCGTGGCAGCCACCGAGGTAATCAGGTACTTGCGTACGGCAAAGCCGTGCGCCACGGCCTGCGCCAGGGTCATGGCGACCAGCGTCGCCAGCGCCCCGGGGTGCGCCGACAGGAGGGCCACTGCGACCACGCAGCCCAGCAGCGTGCCGGCCACGCGGCTGTTGCGCCGCTCCAGCGTCTGCGACAGGCTGCCGCGCAGCACCACCACGATGGTCAGCAGGATCCAGTAGTCGTGCGAACCCCAGGGCATCAACACCGCGATGGCGTAGCCGGTGGCGATGGCCAGGGCGGCGCGAATCGCGTGCCGCAGCGGCGGCGCGTCCCAGCGCCAGAGCGTGAGGAAGGGCATGAGCGACCACTCCGTCGGGCTCACGAACATCTGCCAGTTGGCGCGCACCACCGCGAGGTCGGGCTCCTGTTCGCCGCGCGCCAGGGCGACCAGGCGCAGCACCTCGTCGTTGATGTGGCCGATGCGGTTGGCCAGCCCGCGCGCGAGCATGGCCGGCGTCGGGCCGCCAGGGGCCGTCGCGGGATGAGCCGGATCGTCCTCCAGGCGAATCGCCGCCAGCTCGGGACGGCGGTCGGGCGCGGGATCGGGCAGGCGCCCCAGCAGCATCGCGTCGGCGAGCGAGGCGGTCTGGTCGGCCAGCGCCTCGAGGATGCGCTGCATCTCGCACAGCGCCGCCGCATGGCCGGGGTGGGATTTGAGCGCGTCCACGTCCAGCTCGGAGGCCAGCAGCATGTCGCGCAGCTCCAGCACCATCACCAGCATGCCGGCAATGCGCTGCCGGCGCGGGGTGCGCGGCGATTCCAGCACGATGTCGCGCGTGGCCTGCAGCTGGTCGGCCAGCGCCGCCTGCGCGCCCAGCAGGCGGCCCAGCAGCGGGGCGGGCACCTCGCGCACGTCGCCGGCCTCGTCCCGCGGCGTGAACTGCCGGGCCTCGGTGCGCATCAGCGCGGCGAGGGACAGCAGGAGGTCCGCCATCGCCTGCACCCGGTAGCGCGCGTTGAGCAGATGGTTGGCCAGTACCGCGTAAAGCACGTAGAGCGCTGCACCCAGGCCGAGGTGCAGGGTGCGCTCGAGGGCCTCGTGCATGCCGCTGGGGGCGGGCGTGGCCATCGAAAAGATCATCGAGAACATGATCGCGATGGCGATCGGGATGCCGCGCTTGCCCCAGGCCATCGCCACGAAGGCCAGGAAGGTGGCGGGCACCAGCAGCAGGCCGAGCCGCAGCGGGTCCGAATGCAGCAACTGCACCAGGAAGAAAAGCGGCAGGCCGATCAGGGGCGACGGCACCATCTGCCAGAACTTGCCGCGCCGCGGACCGGGCAGGTCGGGCGGTGCGGTGACGATGACGCCGACGCCGGCCGCGGACGCCGCCGCGGTACCCAGTACCAGGTGCACGCCGCCGGAGATCAGCAGCAGCCCCAGCGCGACCGACACGCCGTTGGCGACGTAGAAGGACAGCGCCGCGCGCAGCGCGGCCTTGCCGCGTTCGGTGGCGGCGGCGGTGGCCGTGAGGGCGCCGCGCTGCGCCTGCATCATTCGCTGGAGGCGTCGCCCGGGGCGGGCGCCGCGGCAGCGGGCGCCTCGCGGCGCAGGCGCGTGAGCTTGCGCGGGGCCGGGGTCTCGGCCGTGGATTCGGCTGGCTCCGACAGACCCACCGTGCTGCGGGCATACACGCTGCCCACGGAGGGGTCGACCGCCCGCACGCGCTCGCTGGCGGCGAGCTTGTCGTCCACGCTGGCGAACTTGGAGTACTTGGCCAGCAGCGGCACCAGCTGGCCGTAGATGCGCGGCGAGCCCGCCAGGCATTCGCGTTGTTCGAGGAAGTCGGGCTCGCCCGTGAAGTTGCCGACCAGCCCGCCGGCCTCGGTCACCAGCAGCGAGCCGGCCGCCACGTCCCAGATGTTGAGGCCGGTCTCGAAGAAGGCGTCGCTGAAGCCGGCCGCGACGTACGCCAGGTCCAGTGCCGCCGCACCGGGCCGGCGCAGGCCGGCGGCGCGCGGCATCAGGTCGGCCATGATGGCCAGGTACTGCTTGAAGTTGTCGCCGGTGCGGAACGGGAAGCCGGTGGAGACCAGGCACTCGGTCAGGCGCGTGCGCTTGCTCACGCGGATGCGCCGCTCGTTCATGAAGGCACCGCGGCCGCGCGTGGCGGTGAACAGGTCGTTGCGGGTCGGGTCGTAGATGACGGCGTGCTCGATCTTGCCCTTGATCGCCAGGGCGATCGAGACGCAGTAGACCGGGAAGCCGTGGATGAAGTTGGTGGTGCCGTCCAGGGGGTCGATGATCCAGACGTAGTCCGAGTCCCTGGCGCCGTGCTCGGTGCCGGATTCCTCGGCGAGGATGCCGTGTCCAGGGTAGGCGCCGAGCAGGGTGTCGATGATCACCCGCTCGCTGGCGTGATCGACCTCGGTGACGAAGTCGTTGACCTGCTTCTGCGAGATGCGCACCGCCTCGATGTCGAGCGCGGCCCGGTTGATGATGGCGCCGGCGGCGCGGGCGGCCTTGACGGCCACGTTGAGCATGGGGTGCAGGTTGGGAGACGGCATCGGATGGGGGGAAGAACGGCGGGCGGTGCCCATGGAGGCTGCCCGGCGATGCAGGCGGCGAGAATCGTGGATTTTACCGGGTCGGGTCTTGATCCCCCGGCTCTTCGCTCCCTGGCCCTTCCATGCGTACCCGCTTCATCCTGATCCAGACCAGCCATGCCGGCAATGTCGGCGCCGCCGCGCGCGCCATGCGGACCATGGGCTTCGACGACCTGGTGCTGGTGGCGCCGCGCTGGGCCAACGTGCTTCGGCGGGAGGAGACCATCCAGCGCGCCAGCGGGGCGCTCGACGTGCTGGCCCGGGCGCGCATCGTCGACACGCTGGACGAGGCACTCGACGGCATCACCCACCTGTGCGCCACCGCGATGGTCCCGCGCGACTTCGGGCCGCCCACGCGCAGCCCGCGCGAGCACCTGGGGCCGCTGGCGCAGCAGCAGGACCAGCACGTGGCCTTCCTGTTCGGCTCGGAGCGCTTCGGCATGCGCAACGAAGACGTCTACCGTTGCCACGTGGCGCTCAGCATTCCCACGGACCCGGATTTCGGCTCGCTCAACCTGGGTGCCGCCATCCAGGTGATCGCCTACGAATGGCGGATGGCGCTGGGCGGCTTCGCGGTGCGCGAGGCCACGGCGCCGGCGCAGTTGGCCGACGCGCGGGCGGTCGCGGGAATGCTCGAACACTGGGAGCGCTCGCTGGTGAAGGTCGGCTTCCTGGACCCGGACGCGCCCAAGAAGCTGATGCCCAGGCTTGCGCAGCTCTTCAACCGCGCGCAGCCGACGCCGGAGGAGATCCACATCCTTCGCGGCATCGCCAAGGCCATGGCCGACGCGGCGCAGGGCGGGACATACAAGAAAACCCCATCGCCGGTACGCGATGAGGGCAGCCCTTAGACTGCGCAGCCCATATCGTTATCACAAGAACATTGATGTTCTCGCGCCTGCGCTCCGATATCCAGTGCATCCTCGACCGCGATCCGGCGGCCCGCTCGCGCTGGGAAGTGCTGACCTTGTACCCGGGACTGCATGCCCTGGTTCTTCACCGCGTGGCCCACTGGTGTTGGAAGCGTGGCCTGAAGTGGATCGGTCGCCTGGTGTCTTACGTCTCCCGCTGGTTGACCGGCATCGAGATCCATCCGGGGGCCGTCATCGGCGACTGCGTGTTCTTCGACCACGCCATGGGCGTGGTGGTCGGCGAGACGGCCGAGATCGGCGATGGCTGCACCATCTACCAGGGCGTGACGCTGGGCGGCACCTCCCTGTACAAGGGCGCGAAGCGGCATCCGACGCTGGGCAAGAACGTGGTGGTCAGCGCCGGCGCCAAGGTGCTGGGTGGCTTCGTGGTCGGCGACGGCGCCAAGATCGGCAGCAACGCCGTGGTGATCAAGCCGGTGCCGGCGGGCGCCACGGCCGTCGGCATCCCGGCGCGCATCATCCCGCCCAAGACGGCGGCCGCTGCGGACGCGAACGAGGCCGGCGGAAAATTCGCCGCCTACGGCATCACCCAGCAGGACGATCCGCTGTCGCTCGCCATGCGCGGGCTGATCGACAACGCGGCCAGCCAGGAGCACCAGATCGCGCTGCTGTGGCAGGCGATCGAAACGCTGTCGATGCAGGGTCAGGGCAGCCGGGACTGCGTCCCGGAAGATGCCGCCACCACGAAGTGCTTCGAGAAGCAGCGGCTCACCGAACTGGTCGGGAAGTGACGGGCACGGCCCGCCGTCTCAGCGGGCCCGGATCGCGGACTTGGGCCTGAAGGCCTTGCACACGGCCTCGTCCGTTTCCAGGTAGGGCCCGCCGATGAGGTCGATGCAGTAGGGCACCGCCGCGAAGATGCCCGGCACGACCTGCGTGCCATCCGGGTTCTTCAGCCCCTCCAGCGTCTCGGAGATGGACTTGGGCTGCCCCGGCAGGTTGATGATCAGGCTCTTGTCGCGGATCACCGCCACCTGCCTCGACAGGATGGCCGTGGGAACGAAGCGAAGGCTGATCTGCCGCATCTGCTCGCCGAAACCCGGCATTTCCTTGTGCGCGACCGCCAGCGTGGCCTCGGGCGTCACGTCGCGCAGGGCGGGCCCGGTGCCGCCGGTGGTGAGCACCAGCGAACAGCCCGCATCCACCAGCTCGATCAATGCGGCGCTGATGCGGTCCTGCTCGTCGGGGATCAGGCGTGGCTCGAAGTTGATGGGATTGCGCAGCGCCCGCTGCAGCCAGTCCTGCAGCGCGGGCAGGCCCTTGTCCTCGTAGACGCCGCTCGAAGCGCGGTCGCTGACGGAGACGATGCCGATGCGAACGGGGTCGAAGGCGGGTACTGTCATGCGTCTTCCTCGCGGGCCTGGGCGGCGGCTTCGGCCGCATGGTCTTCGGTACCGTGCACCTCGAGCTGCGCGCGCAGCAGCTGGAACAGTTCGCGGTAGGCCTTGCCCTGGCGCTGCGCCTCGCCGGGCGGGCCGTCCTTGAAGTCCTTGCGGGCCTGGCGCACCAGCGCACGCAGCTGCTGGGCGTCGGTGCCCGGGTGGGTCTCGATCCAGCCGCCGAGCGCGTCGTCGTCGGCGATCAGGCGGTCGCGCCAGCGTTCGGCGTCGTGCAGGACGGCCGCCTCGATGGCAGGACCGCGGGCCTGCTCGTCCAGGGCCGCGCGGATGGCATCGAGCGTGGAGGCATCGAGGCCGCGCATGAGCTTGCCGATGAACTGCATCTGGCGGCGCTTGCCTTCGAAGTTGGTGATGCGCCGGGCCTGCTCGATCGCTTCGACCAGCCGATCCTCGAGGCCCAGCTTGTCGAACAGGCCGGCGCGCAAGTTCAGCAGCGCCTCGCCGAGGGACTGCAGTTCGGCGCTTTCGCGCTTGAGTTCGGTCTTGCTGGCGGTCTCGCTGCCCTTGAGTTCGCGCTTGAGTTCGAGGTCGAGGTCGCTGCCTTCGGCCACGAAGGTGCCGCGGACGAAGTAGCCTTTCTTGGGTTTTCGGGGCATGGGATGGGGCCTGTGGGTGCTATTGGAAGGGGTCGCGTCAATAGACCTCGTTTGTCGCTCCCTCGGGGTCAGAAGCTGTGAATGAATCCGGCGCGCCCGAGCAGCCCGTCCAGGCGGCTCCAGTCAAGGCGCAAAGCGCAGCCGCAGCTCGGGCTACGGCGAGCATTTGCAACGCAGAGTGGGGCCGCCTGGGCGGGTTGAGCGGGCGTGGCGGATTCGTTCACAGCTTCTCAGGGGGGCGCAAGTATCATAGCCCTCCACATGAGCACATCCTCCTCGCGCGCCGATGCCGCCGCCGGCTTCGCCTACAGCCGTTCATTCTTCGAAAACCTGGTCGACACCGCCCTGGCGCATGCCAGGAAGCTCGGTGCCACGGACGCCGGCGCGGAGGCCTCCGAGGGCTGCGGCCTGAGCGTCTCGGTGCGCAAGGGCGAGCTGGAAAACGTGGAGCGCAACCGCGACAAGTCGCTCGGCGTCACGGTCTACGTGGGCCACCGCCGCGGCAATGCCAGCACCTCCGACTTCTCCGAGGCGGCCATCGCCCAGACCGTGCAGGCCGCCTTCGACATCGCGCGCTTCACGGCCGAGGACCCGGTCAGCGGCCTCCCGGACGAAGCCGACATCGCCACCGAACAGCCTGACCTGGACCTGTTCCACCCCTGGGACATCAGCAGCGAGCAGGCCGCCGCGCTGGCCCTGGAATGCGAGGCCGCGGCGCTGTCGACCGACAAGCGCATCACCAACAGCGAGGGCGCCGGCGTCTCGGCCCAGCAGAGCCACTTCTTCAGCGCCCACACGCGCGGCTTCCGCGGCGGCTACGCGAGTTCGCGCCATTCGATCTCGGTGGCGCCCATCGCCGGCAAGGGCGATGACATGCAGCGCGACGCCTGGTACAGCTCGATGCGTTCGGCCAAGGAGCTGGCCAGCCCCAAGGCGGTCGGCCGCTATGCCGCCGAGCGGTCGCTCAGCCGCCTCAAGGCGCGCAAGATCAAGACCACCGAATGCCCTGTGCTGTTCGAGTCGCCGCTGGCGGCGGGCCTGCTGGGTGCGCTGGTGCAGGCCACCAGCGGCGGTGCGCTCTACCGCAAGAGCAGCTTCCTGCTTGATTCGCTGGGCAAGCCGGTGCTGGCACCGCACCTCGACGTGGCGGAGGACCCGCACATCCCGCGCGGCAAGGGCAGCTCCGCCTTCGACGACGAGGGCGTGGCCACCCGCAAGCGCAAGGTGGTCGACGGTGGCCGGCTGGAGGGCTACTTCCTCAGCACCTACTCGGCCCGCAAGCTGGGCATGAAGACCACGGGCAATGCCGGCGGTTCGCACAACCTCACGCTGAGCTCGCGCCTGACGAAGGCGGGCGACGACCTTGACGCCATGCTCGCCAAGCTGGGCACCGGCCTCTTCGTGATCGAGCTGATGGGCCAGGGCGTCAACTACGTGACCGGCGACTACTCGCGCGGCGCCAGCGGCTTCTGGGTCGAGAACGGCAGGATCGCCTACCCCGTGCAGGAGATCACCATCGCCGGCAACCTCAAGACCATGTTCATGGGCATCGAGGCGGTGGGCGCCGATGCCTACAACTACGGCGCCAAGACGACTGGCTCCGTGCTGGTCAACCGGATGAAGGTGGCGGGCAGCTAGTTGCCTTCTAGTCCCGCCCGGCCTCGATCATCTTGCGCCCCAGCAGTGCAGGGTCGGTGAAGCACAGCTCGTGGCTGCCGGGGCACTCGACCAGCCTGTACAAGCCCAGGCGCTCCGACAGGCGCGGATGCCAGGGCAGGCTGTGGGGCAGGGCGATGTCCTGCTGGCAGTTCAGGTAAGACTTGCCGACCTGGAGCGCCGCCAGTTCGGCGCGCAGCGTCGCGGGCTCGGTGAAGGTGCGATAGGGGTGCGGGTTGAGCAGGCCGTAGGCACGCTCGGCCGTCGTCAGGTCGGCGTCATTGATGAAGGCGTCGCGCCAGATCGGGAAGGGCAGCGTGATGGCGCCGCCGTTCTGTGCTGCGATGGCGTCGAACATGGCTTTGTACTGGGGCGGCACCAGGTCGACCAGGGACTGGCCGGCCAGCGGCACGAAGGCGTTCCAGTAGACCAGCCGGCGCACGCGCTCCGGCACCAGGTCCATCACGCCGGAGATCACCATGCCGCCATAGCTGTGACCGACCAGCCGCACGTCGCGAAGGTCGCGCTCGCGGATGAAGTCGGCCAGCGATTGCACGGCGTCCGCCAGGCCGGTGGTCGCGCGCGAGTCTCCGGGCCGGTTGCCGGCCAGCGTCGGGCAGTGGACGGTGTGGCCCTGGGCCCGGATGGTCTCGGCCACGGGTTCGAGCAACTCGCCCGTGTGCCATGCGCCGTGAACGAGAACGTAGGTGTCCGCCATGTTCGTCTCCTCGAGTGGTCGGGGCCAGGCCAGCGGCCCCAGGGGTCCGGCCCCGGACTATAGAGGAGCGCTGACGCGGCGGAAAGCCGTGCCGGCGGTGCCGCACGCAGCACGGCGATGGCGCGCACATACGGCGGCGCGAAGCCGTTGCTGCGCACGCATCAGGAACAGATGCCAGCGCTGGGCGTGGCGCTCCACTTGCCCTCGATGAGGGACCGGCGACGGTGACACGCTCAGCCGCCCGACAAGGCGGCCTTGACGGCAGCGCTGACCTGGCCCATGTCGGCCTTGCCGGCCAGGCGGGACTTCACGGCGCCCATCACCTTGCCCATGTCGCCCGGGCCCTTGGCGCCCAGTTCCGCGACGATGGCCTTGACTTCCGCGGTGATTTCCTCGACGCCCATGCGCTGCGGCAGGTAGACCTCCAGCACCTTGATCTCGGCCGATTCCTTGTCGGCCAGGTCGGCGCGGCCGCCCTGGGTGAAGGCGGCGACCGAGTCCTTGCGCTGCTTCACCATCTTGTCGATGACGCCGACGATCATGGCGTCGTCCAGTTCCACGCGCTCGTCGACCTCCTTCTGCTTCATCGCGGCCATCAGCAGGCGGATGGTGGCCAGGCGTTCCGAGTCCTTGGCGCGCATCGCGGTCTTCATGTCTTCGGTGATCTGGTCCTTGAGGCTCATGGCGTTCTCTTTCTCGGTGGGCGGAAATGACAAGAGCCGCGGCAGGATGTCCCTGGCGCGGCTCGAAACTGGTTCCGGCGTGGTGGCCGGTTCAGCGTGCCAGCTGCTTAGTACAGCTTCTTGGGCAGCTGCATGCTGCGCACGCGCTTGTAGTGGCGCTTGACCGCGGCGGCCTTCTTGCGCTTGCGCTCGGCGGTGGGCTTTTCGTAGAACTCGCGGGCGCGCAGGTCGGTCAGCAGGCCGAGCTTTTCGATGGTGCGCTTGAAGCGGCGCAGGGCGACGTCGAAGGGCTCGTTTTCTTTAACGCGGATGGTGGTCATTGATGAATCGGTTGCTTGAATGTTGGCCTGGGGAAGATCGGGCCCCGGGCCGGGTTTCCTCAACACGAAAAGGGGGTGGGCCGTTGAGGGGTGGCCAAAGTTAGCCCGGCATTATAGCGTCAGAACCGGGCTTGGCCGCCAGGGCCTGGGCGCAGGCATGGGCACTGGCCCAGGCCCACTGGAAGTTGTAACCGCCCAGCCAGCCAGTCACGTCCACCACCTCGCCGATGAAGTACAGGCCGGGCTGCTGCTTCGACTCCAGCGTCTGGGACGACAGGTCGCGGGTGTCCACGCCGCCGGCCGTGGCTTCGGCCTTCTTGTAGCCCTCTGTGCCGCTGGGGGTGATCTGCCAGCGGGCGATGCGCTCGGCCAGCGCGGCGAGCGCGCGGTCGGCCGCTTCGTTGATCGGGCGCTGCAGTGCGGCGTCCTCGCCCACCCAGGCATCGGCCAGCCGCGCCGGCACCAGGCCGGCCAGCTCGTTGGCGATGCGCTTGCGGGAGCGCTGCTTGGCCTCGGCCAGCGCGGCGGTCACGTCCACCCCGGGCGCGAAGTCGATGGTGAGCGGGGCGCCGGGCTGCCAGTAGCTGGAGATCTGCAGCACGGCCGGGCCCGAAAGGCCGCGGTGCGTGAACAGCAGGTCTTCCAGGAAGGCGATGCGCTCCTTCTTGCTGCCGGTCGCGATCTCCACCGGCAGGGCCAGGCCGGCCAGGTCGGCGTAAGGGGCCCAGGCCTCGCCGCCGAAGGTCAGCGGCACCAGGGCCGGGCGCGGCGTGACCACGCGCAGGCCGAACTGCGTGGCGATCCGGTAGCCGAAGTCGCTGGCGCCGATCTGGGGAATGGACAGCCCGCCGGTCGCCACCACCACGCGGGGCGTGCGCACCTCGCCGCGGCGGGTCCGGAGGCGATAGCCCTCGCCGGGTGCGAAGCCGACCTCGTCCACGCCGCACGGTTGCCAGTGCGTCACGCCGCCGGCCGCGCACTCGGCCAGCAGCATGTCGATGATCTGCTGCGAGGAACCGTCGCAAAAGAGTTGTCCCTTGTGCTTCTCGTGATAGGCGATGCCATGCCGCTCGACCAGCGCGATGAACTGCTGCGGCGTGTAGCGCGCCAGCGCCGAGCGGCAGAAGTGCGGGTTGTCGCCGATGAAGTGGCGGTGCGGCGCGCGCACGTCCAGGTCGCGGTTGGTGAAGTTGGCACGGCCGCCGCCGGAGATGCGGATCTTCTCGGCGATGCGCTCCGCGTGGTCCAGCAGCAGCACCTTCAGGCCGCGCTGGCCGGCCAGTCCCGCACAGAAAAGGCCCGCGGCACCGGCGCCGATGACGACCGCGTCGAACGCGCCCGCCGCCTGCATCAGCCCTTGCACACGCAGAGAAGCAACATGCGCTGGCGGACCTTGGTTGAAAACGCTACTGACTTCCTCATGGCTCATGCTCTCAAAGATCGGGGCCTTTTCAAAGCCCCGGGGGGATCCAGTCCGGATGCAGGCCTGACGCCGACGAGACGCCGAGCTCGCTGCTGTATTCCGGCAGGGGCTTGTCTCTCCCCGCGGACTTAAGGTGAGATTTGCATTCAGCCGGGCTGCGGTGGCGAAGGCCAAATAAGACGCTAGGAGTGTGTCAATGACGATGCGATATCTTCGATCGCGGCATCCAAATTCGACACGTACTCGCTTGCAGCTTTCGACCAAGTCGATTTGCGCACGGTCACTTCTTCTTCGTCGGCGCTGCCCTCTTCATTGGCGCACGCTTGTCCGCATGCGGCTTCGTCTTCGTTCTGTGTGGGCGGCCGAGGCTGCTTTTGAGGTGTGGTCATGAATGCTTCGGTTTTTTCGGCACTGGTTGGCGCGGCAGCCCGAGTTCTGCGCGAATCTGGCTTTCTATGGTGCGAATCGTCGGTAGAGCGCGGATTGGCTCGTCAGCTTCTGGAAACGGCTTTGGCGTGTGCGCCATCAAACAACGAAGATTTACAAGCTTCTGAGTCAATTTGTGAAACTCAAGTTTTGAGCCGACAACGTCACGAAGAAATAGCGAACCGCTCGGAGGCTTCTCGCCATCCCGATGAATGAGTTTCCCGTCTTTCTGAAGGAACGGCGTGATCGCGAATCGTTGCCCGGATAGCCGGTGAAGGTACGGATGATGCCAACCATGCGCCAACTTATCCCGCTTGGAGGATAGGCGCGCGCATTCGTCGTACACGTTGTTCCAATACGATAGGATGGCCTGCCGATTGATCTTCGCCTTAAGAAGGTTATCCGCGAAAGTTAACTTTGATCGGAAGTTTTCTATAGACAAGAACGCTGCTGCAATGGAGTCGCCATCGCCCATCGTGCAGTGGCTCACTACGTCAAGTAGTCGTCCCTCAACATGACCCCATTGGGCAATTGCTTGGCCTAAAGCATTGTTGAAGGCCAACCATTCCATGGACGGGATCATGTTGAATTCCTACGCGTCAATCCGCCGATAAGTAAGGCGCTTGCCCCCGAGTGTTCTTGATGGTCAGTGCGCGCCACATCGGTGAAGACCGACAACACAGCGCGCGAACATCTCGAATCGCTGCGGGGAATCCTTTTGGTTGTCATCTTCGAGCTTCGAGCGCTACATGCAAGGAAGCGTGCAAATGTTCACACAGGTGTCGCCCTGCGTTGGGGAAGAAGGTGCCCGATCCTTGCTGCCCTCTGGCCCATCCTTAGACGATCCATACTGTATCGCGCCATACGCCTCGCGGCATTCAATGAAACGATGCCTGATAGAGGGCAGCGCTGAGAAGAGACCGGCGGCAGCGATGGCTTGCTTCGCAAACTCCGAACACGACACGTCGCCATGGTGCACGCGATGCGCGCAAGCATAGCCCTTGCGGGGTGATATCCATCGCTGGTAGACACCGATCAGACTGACAGCCGAAGCCGTTCCTAGTTGCATTGCCGCTTCTCCTCGCAAGATTTCACGCAAGCATGCTTGTCAATGGCCTTGCACGCCAGCGTCACCGGAATCCCAGGCACACCCATGAGCTTGCCAAACTGAGAAATTGCCGCACACGCAAGTGCGCGTCCATTTGCATCATCCGAGCCCATGCCGCATTGCATCTCGCAAGCCGTCGGATTCGCCTTCAATGTTGGCAACAGCCCTGCGGCACACTCTGGCGTCGCGCACCTTGATGTATCGGTCATGGGGCCGAACCAATGGTCAAGCTGGCGCTGCGCCTCGTAGTTAAGGAGGCCACTGGGATCGCTGTACCTCAGCGGATTGCCCCGCACATGCTCAATTCGATGAAGCCCGCCGCCCAGCCCAAGCGGGTCAGGCTGCGTATAGCGCCCAATGTCTATCAGGCTGCGGAAGTAGTTGTACCGCAGCCCTGATTCCACATCGAAATACTGGCCTGCTCCCCGCAGGTTGAAGACGAGCTCAGCAAAGCTTGTGACGCCAGGATTTGGCGTGACAGCGAGGTCGGCGAACCGGTTGTGGGCCGTCATGGGCTTGGTGTCGCCAAACGCGCTGTAAGACCATTGCCAGATCCAGGCGGTGGGGGTCCAGGTGAGGGTGTCGGCACTGTTGGTCGGACTCCATGAGGATGCACCTGCGGGCTGGGTGAAGGTGCGAACTTAGCCTTCGGCGCTGGTGAGGGTGACGGCGGTGAAGGTGGTGGCGGAGGTGGTGCGCAGGCTGGCGCTGTGGGTGTGGGTCCAGCCGAAGCTGAGGGCTCCGGCAGGACGCGTAGCATCGGCACCCCAGGTGCTGCGGTAGAAGCGACCGAAGGACAGCGGGGCGGACCCGGCGTCGGTGAAGTCGGTCTCGGACTGGAACTTCTCGGCGGTGGCCGGGAGGATGGGGTTGCCGACCGCCAGGCCGACGACGGCGGTGGCGGAATGTGACGAAGAGGGCGCGGGCTCGACGACTGCAGTGGGCGCTGCATGCGCAGGGCCAAGCAGCAGGGACTGGACGAGCGGCAGCAGGACGCACCGCCGGAAGAAGGGCTTCCAGTGCCTGCGCGTGGCCTTGTGGGTGCTTGAAGCGGCGCAATCGAACACTGCGCATGCGCGCTCCTGCTGGAGCGCCGTTCCCTGACTCATTCTTTGATCCCTGATCGCTTGTTTTTAGGAGCCGCGAATGTAAGAGGATGAAAGCAGATCTGTCAATTGCGCTGGGCCTCTGGTTCGGCACCGGCCCACGCCCGCTGGGGGCGCTGCCATCAGCCCTTCCACACGAAGGGAAACTTCAGTTGCCTGAAGAAGCCGTTCGGGACGTAGTCGCCCACCACGCCATAGCGCTCCGGCCAGAGCTTGGTGCTCTTCACCGCGGTGCCGAAGAGGTAGTCGAGGAAGGCGTAGTGCGCCGCATAGTTCCTGTCGATCGCCTCGTCGTCCTGGCTGTGGTGCCAGTGGTGGAAGTTGGGTGTGACGATCACGTAGCGCAGCGGCCCGAGGCGCACGCTCACGTTGGCATGGTTGAAGACGGCCTGGAAGCCCACCACCACGATGTAGGCGTCGATCACCTCCTTGCTGAAGCCCAGCACGTAGATCGGGGCCAGTACGAGGGTGCGCGTGATCAGCAGCTCCAAAATGTGCTGGCGCGAGCCGGCCAGCCAGTCCATGCTCTTCACGCTGTGATGCACCGCATGCAGGCGCCACAGCAGCGGCACCTCGTGGTAGGCCCGGTGCGTCCAGTACTGCACCAGGTCGGCCACCAGGATGATCAGGAACAGCGCCACCCAGAAATTGAGCCCCGCCACCCAGCCGCGGATGCCGTCGTTGGCGGCCCAGCCGAAGAGCTTGTGCACCAGCAGGTTGGTGGCCAGCAGCACGAAGCCCACGATCATGTGATTGACCACGAAGTGGTGGAAGTCGGTCTGCCACTCCGCGCGGAAGACCGGCTGGTCCTTGCGGTGGGCGAACAGCTTCTCGATGAAGATGAAGATCAGCGAGGAGCCCAGCAGGTCGAGAATGAACCAGTCCAGCCCGATGTAGGGCGTGTTGTCCGCGAAATCGTTGACCGGCACCTTGTGGCCGCCGAGCAGCGCGGCCGCCGCCACCAGCAGGAAGGCGAAGGAGGACAGCCAGCGCGAGCGATTGAAGATGATGTTGACCAGCGACAGCCCGCCCGCGATCACCAACGCCGCCAACAGCACCATGCGCATCACGTCGACGCTGTAGCTGCGGCGCAGTTCGGGTGTGCTCAGGTACTGCGGAAAGTGGAAGACCAGCACGCCCAGGAAGCAGAGGATGGCCAGCGAGAGGGCGATGGTGCCGGTGACCAGTCCCCGGCCGCGCTGCAGCTCGCCGTGGCTGTCGACGAATTCGTTGAGTTTCTCGAGCTCCAGCATGCCCCTTCTCCGGTGTTGTTATTCCGGGCGAGGATTTTAGGTCGCACGCTCGCGCACGACGACCGGCCGAAAGGCAGAGCGGCAGAGCGGCAGCGTGCCGGTCGGCTCAGGTGCCGAAACGCGTGGCGGGAAGGCCCGCCGCGGCGAGGCCGCGCAGCACGTCGCCGACCACGATCACGGCCGGGCTGCCCAGGCCGGCGCTCGCCAGGTCGAGGGGCAGGCGCGACAGGGTCGTCGAGACGTGGCGTTGCTGCGGAAGGCTGGCGTGCTGGATCACCGCGACCGGCGTCTCGCCCGGCAGGCCGTGCAGCAACTGCGTCTGGATGTGGGCCACGCCCGAGACGCCCATGTAGATCACCAGCGTGAGCCGCGCATCGCGCGCCGTGGCCGCGAGCAGGCGCCAGTCGGTCGGGTGCTCGGCGGCGGCATGGCCCGTCTTGGCATGGCCGGTGATGAAGACCACGCCCTGCGCGTGGTCGCGGTGGGTGAGCGGCACGCCCAGGCTCGTCACGGCGGCCAGCCCGGCGGTGATGCCGTTGATGACCCGCACCTCGATGCCTTCTTCGCGCAGGTGCTCCACTTCCTCGCCGCCGCGCCCGAAGATGAAGGGGTCGCCGCCCTTGAGGCGCACCACCGTTTCGCCCTCGTGCACCGCGGTGATCATCAGCCGCTCGATGAAGGCCTGCGGCGTGCTCTTGCAGCCGCCGCGCTTGCCCACGTGGATGATGCGCGCGCCGGGCCGTGCGTAGGCCTGCAGGATCTCCTCGCTCACCAGGTCGTCGACCAGCAGCACCGTGGCGGACTGGATCGCCTTGACGGCCTTGACGGTCAGCAATTCCGGGTCGCCCGGGCCGGCACCGACCAGGGTGCAACGGCCGTGATGGCCGTGATGGGACGGGTCGTTCATGCGCTCTCCAGCTCGTGGGTCAGTTGCAGGACCTGGCGGACCTGCTGTGCGATGGCGTCGGGCACCGGCGCCTGGCCCGCCAGCACGCGGCGGGTGTAGTCGGCGGTGGTGGCGATGTCGATCTCGGCCGGCAGGCCGGGCACCTCGGACAGGGTGCCGGGCTGCTGCGCCTGCAGGGCGATGCGGCGCCCGCGCACGAAGCCGTCCACCTGGGCGGTGCGGCGCGGATCGGCCGCGCTCTCGCCTTCGAGGCCGCGGGAGAGCAGGGCGGTCATGCCCATCAATTCGAAGGTGGCGGCCATGGATTCGGCGTAGGCCGGATGGGTGTAGCTGCCGACCACGACGGCCTCGCCCTCGCAGGGCTGCATCAGCTTGACCACGCTGTGGCCGGGGTTGCGCAGGCCGACCACGCGGCGCACGTCGAGCAGGCGCTTGAGGCCGGGGCTGAGCAGCTCGGTGGGTGCGAACACCACTTCGCCATCGGCGATGGATCGGACCGCGCGCAGCGGCGCCACGCCGAGCGCCGCCAGCACGTTGGACGCGAGCACGCGCGCCGATTCGGTGGCCGCGCCGTGCACCAGCACCGGCAAGCCCTCGCGCGCCAGCAGCAGCGCCAGCAGGGGGGTGAGCACCGGCAGCTTGCGTGCGCCGTTGTAGCTGGGCAGCACCACCGCCGGGCGGCTCGCGGACGGGATGCGCGCCAGGCGTGCGTGGGTGGCATCGAGGAAGCCGGCCATTTCTTCGGGCGTCTCGCCCTTGATGCGCATCGCCAGGCAGAAGGCGCCCATCTCGAGGTCGCTGATGCTGCCGTCCAGCACCTGGCCGAAGAGGTCGCGGGCCTGTTCGCGATCGAGCGGCTTGGCGCCGCGCGCGCCGCGCCCGATCTCCTTGATGTAGTGGCTGATTCCCATGGGTGCCCGGATTGTCCCGCAAGGCTTATGCCGGATCGGGAGGCCGCTTATGCCCCGGCCGGCCGCAAGTGCACTGGCCCTCATGGTTGCAGCACCAGGGCCGATGTGCCCAGGGGGCCGGCTGTGCCGACGGGTGCGGCCCGCACCATGCGCTTGAGCTCGGGCAGGCAGGAGCCGCAGTGGGTGCCGCACTTGAGCGCGCCCTGCAGCGCGGCGAGGCGCTGCGCCTCGGTGCCCGAGGTGCCTGCCAGGGTGTCGGCGATGGCGGTCTGCGTCACGCCGAAACAGCTGCACACCACCTTGCCGCGCGTGGCCACGCCGACAGGTGCGGCCGCGCCCGGCTTGAGCAGCTGGCGGCCATAGGACTGGGCCGGCAGGCGCTCCTGCAGCAGGGCCTTGATCCAGGCCTCGGCGCGGGTGTCGCCAGCCAGCAGGAAGGCCTCCAGGCGGGCATCCTGGCCTTCGCGCACCAGGCGTGCCGTGCGGCGCTGGCCATGCTTGCGATCGACGTAGCGCAGGCTGTCGTGGCCCGCCAGTCCGAGCAGCCGCTCGACACGGACCAGGAGTTCCTCGGGCGGTGCCTCGTAGGCGGCGGCGCGGAACAGCACGCCGACGCGCTGCGGCGCGCCGTCCTGCAGCGTGCCCGCGGCGCCGAAAGGCACGCAGCTCGCGAAGGGAAACGCAGCCATCAGCGCGCGCAGGGCCTCGCGCGCCTCCAGCGCCGTCTCCTGCGGCAGCCAGGCGACGGCCAGCAGAGACCAGGGCATCTCGGCCTTGAGGATCTTCACCGCCGCGTGCTTGAGCTCGGGCTGTTTCGAATCGGGGCAGAAGGCGGAGGTGGTCAGCGCGTTCACGCCGGCCAGCGGCTCGCCGGTGCTGGCGCTGCCGCCGATGAACTCGCTGCCCCAGTGCATGGCGATGAAGGCCTGGCTCAGGCCCAGCTCGGTGCTGCTCGAAACCGGCAGCAGGATCGAGCCCCGGCGCGAGGTGACGTGCACCAGGTCGCCGTCCTTCAGCTGGCGGCGTGCCATGTCCTGCGGATGGATCTGCACCGTCGGCTCGGGCACGTGGCCGAACAGGCGGCCCAGGGTTCCGGTGCGGCTCATGCCGTGCCACTGGTCACGCAGCCGGCCGGTGTTCAGCGAGAAGGGATAACGGGCCTCGCGCGCCTCGGCCGCCGGCTTGTAGGCCACGTCGGCGAAGCGGGCGCGGCCGTCGGGCGTGGGAAACACGCCGTCTTCGTAGAGGCGGGTGCGGCCGCTGGGCGCGCCCTCGGGCAGCGGCCACTGCTGCGGCGCGGCCTCGAGCATGGCGTAGCTCATGCCGGTGATGTCGAGGTCGCGGCCGCGCGTGCTGTCGCGGTGTTCGTTCCAGACCGACTCGGCGTCGGCGTACGGGAAGAGCGTGCCCGCGCGTCCGAGCCGGGCTTCCAGGCGTCGCGCGAACTGGACCCCGATCACCCAGTCGTCGCGCGTCTCGCCGGGACGCGGCACCGCGTTGCGCACGCGCGAGATGCGCCGCTCGCTGTTGGTGACGGTGCCGTCCTTCTCGCCCCAGGTGGTGGCCGGCAGCAGCAGGTCGGCGAAGCCGCAGGTGGCGGTGGTGGAGAAGGCCTCCTGCACCACCACGAATTCGCAGCGCTGCAGCGCCCGGCGCACCGTGGCCTGGTCCGGCATCGACTGTGCCGGATTGGTGCAGGCGATCCACAGCGCGCGGATCTCGCCGTCGGCGGCGGCCTGGAACATCTCGACCGCGGTCTTGCCCGGCTTCTCCGGCACCGAGGGCACGCCCCAGAAGGCGGCGACCTCGGCCCGGTGGGCCGGATTGGCCAGGTCGCGGTGCGCCGACAGCAGGTTGGCCAGGCCGCCGACCTCACGCCCGCCCATCGCGTTGGGCTGGCCGGTCAGCGAGAAGGGGCCGGCGCCCGGCTTGCCGATCTGCCCGGTGGCCAGGTGCAGGTTGACCAGCGCCGCGTTCTTGGCGGTGCCGGAGGCGGACTGGTTCAGGCCCTGGCAGTACAGGCTCAGCGTCGCGGCCGAGGTGGCGAAGAGGCGCGCGGCCTCCAGCAGGTCTTCCCTGGCGATGCCGCAGGCCTGCGCCACCCGCTCGGGCGTGCATTCGCGCACGGTGGCCTTCAGGGCGTCGAAACCGCTGGTGTGGGCCGCGATGTAGGCGGCATCGGTCCAACCCTCCCACAACATCAGGTGCAGCATGCCGTGGAAGAGCATCACGTCGGTGCCCGGCTGCAGCGCCAGATGCAGGTCGGCGATCTCGCAGGTGTCGGTGCGGCGCGGATCGGCCACGATGATCTTCATCGCGGGGTTGGCGGCCTTGGCATCCTCGATGCGGCGGAACAGGATCGGATGCGCCCAGGCCGTGTTGCTGCCGGCGATGAAGAGGCACTGCGCGTGCTGGAAGTCCTCGTAGCAGACCGGTGGCGCATCGGCGCCCAGCGTCTTCTTGTAGCCGGCCACCGCGCTGCTCATGCACAGGCGCGAGTTGGTGTCGATGTTGTTGGTGCCGATCAGGCCCTTGGCCAGCTTGTTGAAGACGTAGTAGTCCTCGGTCAGCAACTGGCCGGAGACGTAGAAGCCGACGGCGTCGGGGCCGTGCTCGCGGATCACCTGGGCGAAGCGGTCGGCGGCGCTGTCCAGCGCTTCGTCCCAGGCCACCGCCTCGAGGGAGGCGCCGCGGGTTGGGCGACGCATCGGCTGGAGCAGGCGCGTCTGGCGCGTCACGGCAGCCGCGGCAGTCAGGTGCAGCGTCGAACCCTTGGTGCACAGCCGGCCGAAGTTGGCCGGGTGATCGGGGTCGCCGCGCACGCCGGTGATGTGCGCGCCATCGGATTCGATGAGCACGCCGCAACCCACACCACAGTATGGGCAGGTGGAGCGTGTCTCTTGTTTCATCAGGCGGCGACCTTGCGCGAAACCGGCCCTGCGATCGGCCGCTCCAGATCCGTGGCGTGGCTCGCGAGCTCCTCGCCGTCCAGGTGCACCACGCCGTCCACCACCTTGACCGCGAAGCGCGGCGTGCAGCCTTCGTCAGGCGCTTTCGCGCAGCCGTCGTCCAGCCCGATGGACCAGTTGTGCAGCGGGCAGGCCACGCTGGTGCCGAACACGATGCCCTGCGACAGCGGCCCGCCTTTGTGCGGGCAGCGGTCGAGCAGGGCGAAGACCTGGTTTTCGGCATTGCGGAACACCGCCACTTCCAGGCCCGCGGGCCGGGCGACGCGCCGGGCGCCGAGCACGGGGATGTCGTCGATGCGGCAGATGGCTTTCCATTCGCTCATGGCTGCTTCTCCTTTCAGGCGGCTTGGGGGGTGGCGGCTTCGACGGCGGCGACGGGCTGGAACTGGCGCACGTCGACCGCGGCCTGGCTGGACTCGAACCACGGGTCGGGCTCGCCGTCCAGCGCGAACTGCAGGCGCTCCCACAGGGTCCGGCGGCCTTCGGCGTCTTCCAGGATGCGCTTCTTCACGTAGTCCAGGCCCACGCGGCCGATGTAGTGCACCGTACGCTCCAGGTACCAGCCCTCCTCGCGGTAGAGCTGCAGAAAGGCGCCCGAGTACTCCATCACTTCCTCGGCCGTCTTCACCTTGACCAGGAACTGCGCCACCTCGGTCTTGATGCCGCCGTTGCCGCCGACATAGAGCTCCCAGCCCGAGTCGACGCCGATCACGCCCACGTCCTTGATGCCGGCCTCGGCGCAGTTGCGCGGGCAGCCCGAGACGGCCAGCTTGACCTTGTGCGGCGAGTACATGGCCCACAGCGCGCGCTCCAGGTCCTTGCCCATCTGCGTCGAGTCCTGTGTGCCGAAGCGGCACCACTCGCTGCCCACGCAGGTCTTCACCGTGCGCAGCGACTTGGCGTAGGCGAAGCCCGAGGGCATGCCGATGTCCTGCCAGACGTTCGCCAGGTCTTCCTTCTTGACGCCCAGCAGGTCGATGCGCTGGCCGCCGGTCACCTTGACGGTCGGGATCTTGTACTTGTCCACCGCGTCCGCGATGCGCCGCAGTTCGTCGGCGGTGGTGTGGCCGCCCCACATGCGCGGGATCACCGAGTAGGTGCCGTCGCGCTGGATGTTGGCGTGGCTGCGCTCGTTGATGAAGCGGCTCTGCGGATCGTCCTTCGCCTCCTTGGGCCAGGTCGAGATCAGGTAGTAGTTGATGGCCGGGCGGCAGCTGGAGCAGCCGTTGGGCGTGCGCCACCCCATGCCGCGGTAGACCTCGGCGTGGGTGAGCCAGTGCTCCTTGCGGATCGCCTCGCGGACGTCCTGGTGGCTGGCGTCGCTGCATCCGCAGATGGCCTTCTTCTTCGGCGCGGCCGAGTAGTCGCCGCCGGCGGTGAACATCAGGATCTGCTCCACCAGGCCGGTGCAGGAGCCGCAGGAGGCGCTCGCCTTGGTGTGCTTCTTGACCTCCTCCAGCGTGAACAGGCCCTTGTCCTTGATCGCCTTGCAGATGGTGCCCTTGCTCACGCCGTTGCAGCCGCAGACCTCGGCGTCGTCGGGCATGCTCGCGGCCTTGCTGTGGCCCTCGTGGCCGGTGTCGCCGATGTTCGATTCGCCGAACATCAGCTTGTCGCGGATGTCGTGCACGCTGCGGCCGTCGCGCAGCAGCTTGAAGTACCAGCTGCCGTCCACCGTGTCGCCGTAAAGGCAGGCGCCGACCAGCTTGTCGTCCTTGATCACCAGCTTCTTGTAGACGCCGCCGAAGGGGTCGCTCATCACGATCTCCTCGCAGCCCTCGCCGCCCATGAAGTCGCCGGCGGAGAACAGGTCGATGCCCGTGACCTTGAGCTTGGTGGAGGTGAGCGAGCCCGAATAGCGGCCGATGCCGAACTGCGCCAGGTGGTTGGCCGCCACCTTGGCCTGCTCGAACAGCGGCGCCACCAGGCCGTAGGCGATGCCGCGGTGCGCGGCGCATTCGCCCACCGAGTAGATGCGCGCGTCGGTCACGGTCTGCATGGTGTCGTTGACCACGATCCCGCGCTCACAGTGCAGGCGCATCTTCTGTGCCAGCTCCACGTTCGGGCGGATGCCCACGGCCATCACCACCAGGTCGGCGGCGAGCTCGGTGCCGTCCTTGAAGCGGATGGCCCTGACGCGTCCGTCCTCGCCACCCACCAGCGCCTGCGTGTGCGCGCCGATCGCGAACTTCAGGCCGCGGTCCTCCAGCGACTTCTGCAGCAGCTTGCCGGCCACGTCGTCGAGCTGGCGCTCCATCAGCCAGGGCATGACGTGCACCACGGTCACGTTCATGCCGCGCAGCATCAGGCCGTTGGCGGCTTCCAGGCCCAGCAGGCCGCCGCCGATCACCACCGCGTTCCTGTGCGTGCGGGCGGTCTCGATCATGTAGTCGGTGTCGGCGATGTCGCGGTAGGCGATCACGCCCTTCAGGTCCTTGCCGGGCACCGGCAGCATGAAAGGGTTGGAGCCGGTGCACATCAGCAGCCGGTCGTACTCTGCCTCGGTACCGTCCTCGGCGCGCACGATGCGCTTCACGCGGTCGACCTCCACCACCTTCTTGCCGGCGTGCAGGGTGATGTTGTTCTCGGCGTACCACTCCCAGCTGTTGAGGATGATCTCGTCCACCGTCTGCTCGCCGGCCAGCACCGGCGACAGCAGGATGCGGTTGTAGTTGGGGTGCGGCTCGGCGCCGAAGACGGTGATGTCGTAGAGCTCGGGCTCGATCTTGAGCAGCTCCTCGATGGTGCGCACGCCGGCCATGCCGTTGCCGACCATCACGAGTTTCATCTTCTTCATGGGGTGGACCTTTCTGGACTCAAGCAAAGTGGGGAGGCATCGCGGCGGGCGTGGACAATCGCGCGCCATGAGCTTCGAGGTGGAGATCGGCTACAGCAGCCATCGCGGGCCGCGCCCGCAGAACGAGGACTTCGCCGGCGCGGTGCATGCGCCGCGCGGCGAGGAGTCGCGCGGGCTGATCGCCGCCATCGCCGATGGCGTGTCCACCGGCGGCCAGGGCCTGGAGGCGGCGCAGACCACGGTGATCGGCCTTCTGGGTGATTACTTCGCCACGCCCGACACCTGGGAGCCGACGGTCGCCATGGACCGCCTCATCGCCGCCCAGAACGCCTGGCTGGCCGACCACAACCGGCGGCGCCGCCACGACAGCGCCATGACCACGCTGACTGCGCTGGCCCTGCACGGGCAGAGCTACACGCTGGCCCATGTGGGCGACACGCGCGCCTGGCGCGTGCGCCAGGGGGAAGGCGCGGCCACGCCGCTGACCGTGGACCACGCGCTGGACCATCCGGACCTGCGCAGCCGCCTGACGCGCGCCGTGGGGCTGGACGACCACGTGCGCGTCGACTACATGCAGGGCGAACTGCGCGTCGGGGACTGCTTCGTGCTGAGCACCGACGGGGTGCACGGCGTGCTCAAGCCGGCGCGCGTGGCCGAGCTGGCGCTGGCCGGCAACGCGCAGCAGGCCAGCGACGCGCTGGTCGCTGCCGCGATCGCCGCCGGCACCCGCGACAACGCCACCGCGCTGGTGATCCGCGTGCTCGGACTGGACGCGCGCCAGCTGCAGGACGAGCTGGGCGACGCGCGCCGTCTCGCGCCGCCCGCGGCGCTCAAGGTGGGGGACGTGCTGGACGGCTACCAGATCACCGCACGGGTCGCCGACACCGGCGTGCACCGGCTCTACCAGGCCCGCGACGCGAAGACGCGCGCCCTGGTGGCGATCAAGACACTGCACCCGTCGCGCGCCAGCGATCCCGAGGAGCGGGCGATGCTGGCCCACGAGGCCTGGCTGGGGCAGCGTGTGGGCGCCGCCCGGCCGCCCGAGGGCGCCCGTGCCGGAGCCCGCCAGGGCGCAGGCCTTCCGATGAATTCGCAGGGCGAGGGCTTCGTGCGCGTCCACCCCCGCGCCGGCGACGCCAGTGCGCTTTACATCGTGTTCGACTGGCATGGTGGCCGCACCCTCGAGCAGATGACGCAGGGCGGTGCGCGGCCCACGGTCGCGCAGGTGGTCGCAGCCGCGGTCCAGGTCTGCAAGGCCCTCGGCCGGCTGCATCGCCATGGCGTGGTGCATCGCGACATCAAGCCCGGCAACCTGCACCTCGGCGACGACGGCCAGTGGCGCATCCTCGACCTCGGCGTGGCACTGTCCGGCCGCGAGAGCGCGGCGCAGCGCGAACTGCATGCGGGCACGCCCAGCTACATGAACCCCGAGCAATGGGAGGGCGCCTTGCCCGACGCCGGCAGCGACCTGTTCGCGCTCGGCGTGGTGCTCTACCAGTGGCTGTGCGGGCGCCTGCCCTACGGCGAGATCGAGCCCTACCAGGGTGCCCGCTACCGGCGCGACCCGGTGGCCCTGTCGCGCATCCGGCCCGACGTGCCCATGTGGCTCGACCACCTGGTGCGCAAGGCCGTGGCGCGCGATGCGCGGCAGCGCTTCGAAACCGCCGAAGAGATGCTGCTCGCGCTGGAGCGCGGCGCGGCCCGCCCGATCGGGGCCCCGGGCGCCACGCCGCTGATCCGGCGCGATCCGGCCTCGCTGTGGAAGATTGCGCTGGCCATCTCGTTGTTGTTCAACGCCCTGCTGATCTTCTGGCTGCTGTTCCTGCCGCGCTGAGCGGGGGGAGGGAAGGCGGCGGTGCATGGCGCTCAGCCTCCGACGCCGCGGCGCATCGGCCGGCCGCGTTCGACCGCCGGTGCCGCGGGCGCGGTGCGCGCACGGCCGCCCTTTTCGGCCCAGGTGCGGGTCCAGCGGATCTGCATGAAGCGCATCACGCCCAGCATCACCAGCGCCAGCACCGCGAACAGCAGAAAGCCCCAGAGGTAGGTGCCGGAATACTGCTTCGACAGGCCCATCGCGTTGGGCACCAGGCCGCCGCCGAGCGCGCCGATCTCGCCGATCATCGAGCCGGCCACCGCGGTGGTGGTGGGCCAGCGCAGCGGCACCAGTTGGAACAGGGCGCCGTTGCCCGCGCCCAGCGCCGCGAAGCAGACGATCAGCAGCAGCGTGGTGACGGCCAGCGAGCCGGAGCTCAAGCCGATCAACGCCAGCGACA
This sequence comes from Variovorax defluvii, assembly GCF_039541515.1. NCBI lineage: Bacteria > Pseudomonadati > Pseudomonadota > Betaproteobacteria > Burkholderiales > Comamonadaceae > Variovorax > Variovorax defluvii. The sequence continues at coordinate 89,794 of NZ_BAABGJ010000008.1, read as the reverse complement.
CGGCCGCCACGAGCAGCACCACGGTCAGCGTGTTCACACCGCCCCAGCGGTCGGAGATCCAGCCGCCCATCACGCGCACCGCCGCGGCCATGAAGGCGGCCAACATCGTCAACTGGCCCGCCTGCACCTTGCTGACGCCGAACTGGTCGTAGTAGTAGGAGGGCAAGAAGGTCGTGAGGCCGATGAAGCCGCCGAAGGTAATGCCGTAGATCAGGCTGAAGGCCCAGCCGTCCTTCTCGAACAGGCAGGCCACGTGCTCGCGCAGGCTGGCATGGCTGTCGACGTCCGGCGGCTCCTGTGCGAACAGCACCATCACGACCATCGGCACCAGGATCGCCACCGCCGCCACGCCGTAGACCGCCTGCCAGCCCAGCCACTGCGCCAGCGGCGGCGCCACCAGCACCGACAGCGCGGTGCCCACGTTGCCCGCCCCCACCAGGCCCATCGCGAGGCCCTTGTTCTGCGGCGGGAACGAGCCCGAGCCCAGCGACAGCGCCACGCCGAAGCTGGCGCCGGCGATGCCCAGCAGCACGCCCATGGCCAGCAGGTCGTTGAAGCTGTGCACCATGAAGAAGCCGAACAGCATCGCGACCGCGATCAGCCCCATCTCGACCAGCGTGGCGTTCTTGCGGCCGATGTACTGCGCCAGGATGCCCAGCGGGAAGCGCATCAGCGCGCCCGCGATGATGGGGATCGACAGCATCAGGCCCTTCTGTGCCGGGGTCAGCTGGAAGGTCTCGCTGATGAAGGGGGCCATGGCGCCGTTGAGCACCCAGATGCAGCACGAGAACGTGAAGTACAGGAAGGCTGCGAAGAGGGTGGGCGAGTGCCCCGAGTTCAGGAAGGTCTTGAAGCGGGTGGACATGGCGGTGGTTCGTCAATGCGGCATGCCGCCGCGCGGCGATGGCGCGACCGCGCGGACAGACATGGCAAGGGGAGGTGTCCGCCGGGAACCGGCGGCGCTGGAGGCGGTGAGGTGCCGGCGCTGCGGCCGGGTTGCTTCACCAAAGCGGTGCTTCGTTACACCGCGCCGTTCCTGACGCAAGACCCATGCCCACCCGGCTTGGCCTATGCTGCGCGCGCACCCTCCGCCCGCTTTTCGCCTCCGATGATCCGCCTGCTGCTTGTTTTGCCCGACGCCGAGACCGAGCCCGAGCCGCTGCTGCGCCTGCTGGCGCAGGCCGATGCGGTGGCCATCGGCACCACCACCTGCGACATGCTGGTGCAGCAGGCTTCGATGCGGGTGCCCGAGCAGCTGCTGGCCTGCCAGCCGCGGTCGATCGCCGCGCTGCGCACGGCCTTGCGGGGCGCCTGGGCCGGGGCGCCGCCCCATCCGGTCAGCCTGGTGAGCGGTCCATTGGCGCCTTCCCAGCACGAGGAATTGGTGGAGGCCGGCGTGCATGCGTGGTCGCTCGCCGCCACGCTGGATGCGCCGGCTCTGCGCGCCCTGCTGGCGCGCGCCCAGGCACGCTGGCGGCGCGAAGCCGCGCTGCGCGACACGCTGGCGCGCTCGCTCGCGCACCTGGACGAGCGCAAATGGGTGGACCGTGCCAAGGGCCTCTTGATGGCTGCGCGCGGCATCGGCGAGGACGCTGCCTTCGGCTTGCTGCGCGGCGCGGCCATGCATGCGAACCTGCGCGTGGGCGAGCTGTCGCGCTCGGTGGTGGAGGCGGCGCAGTGGGCCGAAGCCATCAACCGCGCGGGACAGCTTCGCATGCTCTCGCAGCGGCTGGCGCGGCTGGCCGCGCAGTCGCTGGCCGGCGTCGACGCGCGCCGCGGCCGTGCCTTGCGCAGCGAATCGGCGACGCGTGTGCAGGACAACCTCGCTCATCTCGCGGCCCTTCCGCTGGACGAACTGAGCAAGATGGCGCTGGCCACCGTGCGCACGGCCTGGGACAGCCTGGACGCCGCGCTCGACGCGCGCCTGTCGCCGGCGGCCCTGGTCACGATCGACGGGAGCGCGGAGGCCCTGCTGGGTGCCGCCGAGGCGCTGACCGATGCGCTCGAAACATCGGGCGGGCGGCGGGCGCTTCGGATCGTCAACCTGTGCGGGCGGCAGCGCATGCGCGCGCAGCGGCTGGCCAAGGACGCGCTGCTGGCGTCATTGCTCGGTGGGGACGAATGGCGCTCGCGCCTCGCCCCCACGATGGACGCCTTCGAAGCTTCGCTGCTCGAACTGGAGCGCGCGCCGCTGAGCTCGCCCGAGATCCGCGGGGCCCTCAGCGGCGCGCGCGACGAATGGCTGCGGCTGGTGCGCGGCGTGCGCGAGGCCGACCGGGCCGAAGGGCGCGCCGACCTGGTGCGCGCCAGCGAAGTGCTGGCCGAGACTTTCGACCGGCTCACTGCCTCGTACGAACATAGTCTGCAAGTGATCATGTCCTGAGCGCTTCGAATCAGCGGCCGGCGAAGCCTGGGGGAGAGTCAATCCATTCAGGCGACAGCCTTTTCGACGTGCGCCTGGCGGGTGTAGAGGAAGTCGATCACCGCCTTGCGCGCGTGCACGTAGACCGGATCCTCGGCCAGCGCCACGCGGTCGCGCGGGCGTGGCAGGTCGACCGCGAGGATTTCGCCGATGGTGGCGGCCGGGCCGTTGGTCAGCATCACGATGCGGTCGGACAGCAGCACCGCCTCGTCGACGTCGTGCGTGACCATCACCACCGTGCTGTGCGTCTTCTGCACGATGGCCAGCAGTTCGTCCTGCAGCCTGGCACGGGTGAGGGCGTCGAGGGCGCCGAAGGGCTCGTCCATCAGCAGCACCTTGGGCTCCATCGACAGGGCGCGGGCGATGCCGACGCGCTGCTTCATGCCGCCGGAGATCTCGCCGGGGCGCTTCTGCGCGGCCGCTGTGAGGCCGACCAGGCCCAGCGCGGCGTCGGTGCGCGCCCTGAGCTGGGCCTTGCTCTCGGTCGCCGCGAACACCCGTTCGACCGCGAGGTACACGTTGTCGAAGCAACTGAGCCAGGGCAGCAGGGAATGGTTCTGGAACACCACCGCGCGCTCGGGGCCGGGGCCCTTGATCTCGCGGTTGGCGCACAGGAGCACGCCCTGCGTGGGCGTGGTCAGGCCGGCGATCAGGTTGAGCAGCGTGGATTTGCCGCAGCCCGAATGGCCGATGAGCGTGATGAACTCGCCCTTGGCCACGTGCAGGTCGATGTCGCGCAGGGCCAGGAAGCTGCCCTTGGGGGTCTTGAAGCGCTGCTCGACGCCTTCGATCTGGATGTACTTCGCATCGGCCATCGCGCTCATGCTGTTCGTGTTGCTCACTGCAGTACCTTCGCCTTCGGCTGCGGTGCCATTCGCCTTCGGAGCGGCCGTGCGGCTCATGCCTTCACCTCTTCGAACGTGAATGCGGTGGCGATGCGGATCAGCGTGAACTCGAGCACGAGGCCCACGATGCCGATCACGAAGATCGCGATGATGATGTTGGCGACATTGAGGTTGTTCCACTCGTCCCAGACCCAGAAGCCGATGCCGACGCCGCCGGTCAGCATCTCGGCCGCCACGATCACCAGCCAGGCGGTGCCGACCGCCAGGCGCACGCCGGTCAGCATGTAGGGCAGCACGGCGGGGAAGAGGATCCTGGTGAGGATCTTCCACTCGGACAGGTTGAGCACGCGCGCCACGTTCATGTAGTCGCTGGGCACGCGCTGCACACCCACGGCGGTGTTGATGATCATGGGCCAGATCGAGCAGATGAAGATGGTCCAGATCGCGGCCGGGTTGGCCCCCTTGAAGACCAGCAGGCCGATCGGCAGCCAGGCCAGCGGCGACACCGGGCGCAGCAGGCTGATCAGCGGATTGAACATGCGCGCGAGGAAGCCGAAGCGCCCGATGGCGAAGCCGGCCGGGATGCCGACCGCGGCCGCCAGGCCGAAGCCAAGCGCCACCCGCTGAAGCGAGGACAGCACGTTCCAGCCCACGCCCTGATCGTTCGGGCCCTTGCTGTAGAAGGGGTCGCTGAAGACGGTGACCGCCTGCTGCCAGACGGCGGCCGGTGCGGGGAAGCCGTTGCTGCTGTTCAGCGCGACCAGCTCCCAGACCAGGACCAGCAGCGCCAGCCCGAGCACCGGCGGCAGCACGCGCAGCCAGACCCAGCCGAAGTCGCGCGGTGCGCGCTCCTCCGGCTCCTTGCGCACCGGCTGCGCGGCCAAGGCCGCGGCGGGCGCCACGTGGCGGGCGAGGACCGGGGCTGCCACCTGCCCCGTGGCCGCGTCGAGCGGCGAGTGAAAGACGGCACTGACCATGGGGCGCTCCTCAGACATGCAGCTTGAAGGAATCGGCGTACTGCTTCGGGTTCTTCCCGTCCCACACCACGCCGTCGATGAGCTTGCTGGTGCGCAGAACGTCCTTGGGCACCGAGGTCTTGGTGGCCGCCGCGGCCTGCTTGTAGATGTCGATGCGGTTGATCTCGGTGGCGACCTTGAGGTAGTCGGGGTGTTCCTTGATCAGGCCCCAGCGCTTGTGCTGGGTGAGGAACCACATGCCGTCCGACAGGTACGGGAAGTTCACCGCGCCATCGTTGAAGAACTTCATGTGGTTCGGATCGTCCCAGTTCTTGCCCAGGCCGTTGGTGTAGCGGCCCAGGATGCGCTGGTTGATCGCGTCCACGCTGGTGTTGACGTAGCTCTTGTCGGCGATGGTCTCGGCCATCTTGTTCTTGTTCTGCAGGCCGGTGTCGATCCACTTGCCGGCTTCCAGGATGGCGGCCGTCACCGCACGCGCGGTGTTGGGGTACTTCCTGACGAAGTCGCTGGTGGTGCCCAGCACCTTTTCGGGGTGGTCGCGCCAGACGTCCTGCGTGGTCACCGCGGTGACGCCGATGTTGTCCATGATCGCGCGCTGGTTCCATGGCTCCCCGACGCAGAAGCCGTCCATGTTGCCCACGCGCATGTTGGCCACCATCTGGGGCGGCGGCACCACGATGTTCTTGACGTCCTTGAAGGGGTCGATGCCCGCCGAGGCCAGCCAGTAGTAAAGCCACATGGCGTGGGTGCCGGTGGGGAAGGTCTGGGCGAAGGTGTATTCGCGCTTCTCGCTGGCGATCAGCTTGGCCAGCGAAGCGGCGTCGACGGCGCCCTTGTCGGCCAGCTTCTTCGACAGGGTGATGGCCTGGCCGTTGTTGTTGAGGGTCATGAGCACAGCCATGTCCTTCTTCGGGCCGCTGATGCCCAGGTGCACGCCGTAGACGAGCCCGTAGAGCACATGGGCCATGTCGAGTTCGCCGTTGACCAGCTTGTCGCGCACGCCGGCCCAGCTGGCTTCCTTGCTGGGCACGATCTTCACGCCGTATTTCTTGTCGATGCCCAGCACCGAGGCCATGACGACGCTGGCGCAGTCGGTCAGGGGGATGAAGCCGATCTTGACTTCCTCCTTCTCGGGCTTGTCCGAGCCCTGGGCCCAGACCGCGGCGCGCAGGGCCGGATCGATGCCGATCGCGCCCACGGCGGCGGCTTGCAGCACGCGGCGTCGGCTCAGTTTCGGTTTCAGCAGGTCGTTCATGGGGCGGGCTCCGGTTTCAAAGACAAATCAAAAACAAGAAAGGCGTCCACACCGCGCAAGGGCTGCTCGTGCACGAGCCCCTGCGGGTGAGGACGCCTTTGTCCGGGTCGGTTGAGGCCACATCCGCCGTTGGATGCAGCCCGGCTGAGTTACGCAAGCGGCGTGCCAGTCCGGATTGCTACGAATTTCATAGCGATTCGCCATGATTTGGCGCGGGGATGCGCCCGATCCGGGCCGCGCCCCGTGACGGGCACCCTTGTTGTGCGGTGCACCAATCGAGAACGGAACGCTCAGCGCGCGGGCCCGCCCGGGAGGTATTCGGCCATGGCCAGCACCGATTCGGCGACCTCGACCAGCCGCCGTCCCTGGCTCATCGCCGTGCGCCGCAGCATCTTGTGCGCCTCCTCCTCGCTCAGACGGCGGTGCGCCATCAGCAGGCCCTTGGCGCGCTCGACCAGCTTGCGCTCGTTGAGGGCGGCGCGCACCGTGTCGAGCTCCTCGCTCATGGCCTGCAGGCGATGCGACTGGTCCTGCACCATCTCGAGGATCGAACGTTCCAGCTGGCGGCCATAGGTCGCGGGGGTCTCCAGCGCCCGAGGCTGGCGCTCCTGGATCGGCGGCTCGTCGAAGAAGGCCGGCGAGGCCGTGCCGTCGGCGGCGGGCAGGCGTGCGAGCAGGGCCTCGTGCGCCTCCAGTTCGGCGCGGGCCTGCGCGATCCTGCGCTCGCAGATCCGGCGCAGGTCGGCGGCCAGGCGTTCCTCGATGGACTGCATGGCGTCGATGCGGCGGCTGCAGCAGTCGAACCAGGCGGTGCTCAGCTCGGGGTCCAGGACCACGCCGGCCGGTGCGGCGCAGGCGACGCGGCGCAGGCGCTCCTGCTCGGCCAGTTGGGCCGCGGGCTGGCTGCCGTGCCAGAGCGCGGCCATGCCCTCGCCGGCGAACTCGACGAAGACCTGAAAGCAGCGCTCCTGCGACTCGATCAAGTGCAGCCATTGCTGCTGACGGTCCGCGTCGTTGCGGCCCGAGGCAAAAGCGGCGCCGCCGCAGGCCCGCTCCTGGCCGGCGAACTCCTTGCCCTGCATGAAGTTGAACATCGCCACCAGCAGGCGCGAGACCTCGGGGTCGGTGGCGCCGTCCGCCGCCTCGAAGACCACCGCCAGCAGGCCCGCGATCAGCTTGACGAAGGCCGCCGTCGCCTCGGCGGCCGTGAGCTCGCCGGCGCTGATGCGGCGGCGCAGGGCGGGGAGGGCGTCCAGGCCGGGCAGGACCCAGGCGATGCGGCTGAACAGCCGCGCGCCATTGCCCACGCCGCCGGCATCCGCCTCGAGCCGGTCGAAGCAGGCGCGCACCGCTTCCTCCTCGCGCAGGCCGGCGGCGGCCTGTTCGGCGCGCTCCTCCGCGTAGCGCTGGCCGGCCGAGGCGAGGAACACGTTCGAGAGGCCGCGTTCGCGCTGCAGCGCGTGGACCAGGCGGCCGATGGTGGCGACGAGCGCACTGGTGCGTGCGAGTTGATCGAGTTCATCGATCTCGCAACGCAGGGCGGCGATCAGGAAGCTCAGGCCGGATTTCATCGTGGTGGCGGCGGGTCATCGCCCCCCGTACGGGCATGCAGCAACATTCGTGCCCCGGTTCGGCCGGGCTTCTACACTCGCCGGATGCTTCTATTGGGAATCGAGTCTTCTTGCGACGAAACCGGCGTGGCGCTCGTCGAGGGTGGCCGGGACGGATTGCCGCGTCTGGCCGCGCACGCGCTGCACAGCCAGATCGCGATGCACCAGGCCTATGGCGGCGTGGTGCCGGAACTGGCGAGCCGCGACCATATCCGGCGCGTGCTGCCGCTGGCGCAGTCGGTGCTGGCGGAAGCGGGGCGCGACCTGGGCGAGGTCGACGTGGTCGCCTACACGCGCGGGCCCGGCCTGGCAGGCGCGCTGCTGGTCGGGGCGGGTGTCGCCTGCGCGCTGGCCGCCGCGCTCGGCAGGCCGGTGATGGGCGTGCACCATCTCGAGGGCCATCTCCTGTCGCCCTTCCTCGGCGCCGACCCGCCCGAATTTCCCTTCGTCGCCTTGCTGGTGTCCGGCGGCCACACGCAGCTGATGCGCGTGGACGGCGTGGGGCGCTACGAGCTGATGGGCGAGACCATCGACGACGCCGCCGGCGAGGCCTTCGACAAGAGTGCCAAGCTGATGGGCCTGCCTTACCCCGGCGGCCCCTGGCTGGCGAAGCTGGCCGAGGCGGGCGATCCGGCGGCTTTCAAGCTGCCGCGGCCCTTGCTGCACAGTGGTGACCTCGACTTCTCCTTCGCCGGGCTCAAGACGGCGGTGCTGACGCAGACGCGCAAACTCGGCGCGGCGCTGGAGGCACGCAAGGCCGACCTGGCGGCCTCCACGCAGGCGGCGATCGTCGAGGTGCTGCTGAAGAAATCCCTGCGCGCCATCGAGGACAGCGGACTGAAGCGGCTGGTGGTGGCGGGCGGGGTCGGTGCCAATCGCGAGTTGCGGGCGCAACTGGATGCCGCCTGTGCCAAGCGCGGCGTGCGGGTGCACTACCCCGAGCTGCACCTGTGCACCGACAACGGCGCCATGATCGCCATGGCCGCTGCCATGCGCCTGCAGGCCGGCCTGCAGCAGCCGACCGGGCGCTACGCCTTCGACGTCAAGCCGCGATGGCCACTGGCGTCGCTCGGAACGCCGGAGCCGCAGTTCGGCTAGGCGTGCTCTTCCTGCCCGTGGCGGCCAGCGTCGGCAGGGGCAGCACGTCCAGCATCTTGCGCCACAGTCGAGACCACTGCGGCCAGTCGTGGCCGCCCTCGGTGGTGAACACCCGGCCGGCAGGCAGGGCGTCGGCCAGGAGCTGGTGGTTGGCGGCAAAGCGATCGGCCAGGCCGAAGCCCAGGTAGAGGGGCGGCAGGTGCCGGGCCGTCTTGTCGTCGGCGTACTGCTGCAGCCATGGCCAGAGCTTGCGGTCGACTTCTTCGTCGGGCGGTGGACCCTCGGGCGCCTTCCAGGCACGCAGGCCACCTGCCTTGTGGATTTCCGCGCCGACCGGCCGGCGTCCCAGGTAAGGCGCCAGCGTGACGATGCCGTCGACCAGGCCTGGACGGGCCAGCTCGTGGATCAATGCGCCGAAGCCGCCGATCGAGATGCCCACCAGCCAGATGGTCTTGTAGCCCAGGGCGCGCTGCGGCTGGAGCACGTCGTCGTGAAGCCGCTCGACGAAGCTCTGGTCGTAGTAGTAGGAGACGTCGGCATCGACCAGCAGGGCGTCGGCCGCCAAGTCACGCTCCCGGACGGCACTGACGAAACCTTCGCGCTCGAATTCTTCGGGCTTCAGGAAAGCCCCGGGCAGGAACACCAGCAAGGTGTCCGAGCGGGAATGGTCGGAGGCGGGCTTCAGGTGCGTGTTCATGTCGCTCCGTCAGTCGCCCGCCAACCGGCGCGGAGAACCCGGCCAAAGCTCAGCAGGCAAAAAACAGCAAAAATATGTAGGAAAAAACGCCGCTTAATGTGACGTTATTGGCACATATTGTGAGACCGCCACGAAAAAGGCCGGCAACAAAAAGTTACCGACCTGTAGCACCTCTTGCGTATTCACTACTTCTGAAACAAGGGGCCCACCTCGAAAGCGGCCCGCTTGAGGGCGGGTGGATGGTCAGTTGATGGTCAACTGTGCCACGTTGCTGACCGGCACCAGCTTGCCCAGCTTGAGAGTGAGGACGCCGTTTTCGAGCCTGGCTTCGCTGGCGGCGACGTCGATGTCCTGCGGCAGCTCGTAGGCCGCCTTGAACTGGCGCTTGGTGTCGGCCTTGCTCTCGATGCGGACCACGGCACCTTCGATGCCGATGGTGAGGTCTTCGCGGGCGAAACCGGGGACGTCCAGCGTCACGGTCCAGCTCTTGTCGTCCTGCTCGACGTTGAGCGAGCGGCGCGCGGTGAAGAAGGCATCGTTCACGAAGCATTCGAAGCTGCGGTCGAAGGTGCGCGGCGAGCGAAGGGCGGGTGCGAAAAACAAGGACATGGTCGGTACTCCTGAATCAACACAATGGGGACGAGGAATGTGCGTCCCTTACACTGCGCGGCCTGTCAGAGTGCCGCTTGCCAACCATCTTGGCGCGGCGGGAGGCCTTTCAAGATGCATTCATCCAGCTTTATTTGCCGTCGCCACGCCTTGAAATTCGCGGCCTCGGTGCTATGTGCCGCGGCCTGGCCGGCCGTGCATGCGCAGACCGTGGCGCCGATCCGGCTGGCGCTGATCGAGAGCATGAGCGGGCCCTTCGCCAACACGGGCGAGGCCGTGTTCCGCAACCTGCTGTGGGCGGTGGAGCGCGTGAATGCGCGCGGTGGCATCAAGCTGCCGGGTGGTGCCCGCTTCCTCCAGCTGGACCGTTACGACAGCAAGGGCCAGAACGAGGAGGCCTTGTCCGCGCTGCGTGCGGCGATCGACGACGGCGCGCGTATCGTCTTGCAGGGCAATTCGTCGGCCACTGCCGCGGCGCTGGTGGATGCCATCGAGAAGAACAACGAGCGCGACATCGCGCGGCGGGTGCTCTATCTCAACTACTCCGCAGTCGACCCGGCGCTCACCAACGAACGCTGCAGCTTCTGGCACTTCCGCTTCGATGCGCATGCGGACATGCGCGTGACGGCGCTCATGGAAGTCATGAAGAGCGATGCCTCGCTCAAGCGCGCCTACCTGATCGGGCAGGACTACAGCTTCGGCCAGGCGGTGCTGCGCGAGTCGAAGCGCCAGCTCGCCCAATTGCGGCCTGACGTGCAGATCGTCGGCGAGGAGCTGCACCCCATGGGTCGGGTGAAGGATTTCGCGCCCTACGCGAGCAAGATCCTGGCCAGCGGTGCGCAGGCCGTCGTCACCGGCAACTGGGGGAACGACCTCACGCTGTTGGTGAAGGCGGCGCGCGAGGCCGGCTTCACCGGCAGCTTCTACACTTTTTATGGCAATGCCCTGGGCGCGCCGGCCGCGATCGGCGACGCCGGCATCGGCCGCGTGATCGCCGTGGCCGACTGGCTGCCCAACGTGCAGACGCGCGAGTCGGAGGCGTTCTACCGGGCCTTCCGCGAGCGCTTCCCCAAGCCGGCCGACGACTACGTGCACATGCGGATGCAACTCCTGGTCGAGGCGCTGGCGCAGGCCCTGGAGCGTGCCGGCAGCACCGACGCCGTGGCGGTGGCGCGCGCGCTGGAAAAAGCCGAGGTCAGCCTGGCGGGGCAGGGCGGCCGCATGCGCGCGGCGGATCACCAGTTCCAGCAATCCCTTGTCGTCGGGGTAATGGACCGGCAGGGCAGCCCTGGCGTGAAGTTCGACGTCGAAGGTTCCGGCTACGGGTTCCGCGTGGTGCGGACCATTCCCGCCGAGCGTGCCGAGATGCCCACCAGCTGCAGAATGCAGCGCCCCTGATCGAGCCCCTGAAAGACACTGCATGCGCGAAGGCATCCGGAACCTCGAAGCCTCCAAGATCCGTGAGGTCGCCAATGCCGGGATGGGCCGGTCCGACGTGCTGGCCTTCTGGTTCGGCGAGGGCGACGAAGTGACGCCGGAGCCGATCCGCCAGGCGGCGATCGAATCCCTGCAGCGTGGCGAGACTTTTTACGCCCACAACCTCGGGCTGGCCGAGTTGCGCGAGGCCATCGCGCGCTACATGAGCGAATTGCATCCCGCCGTCGATGCGGGGCGCATCGCCGTGACTTCCGGCGGCGTGAGCGCGCTGATGCTGGCGGTCCAGGCGCTGGTGGATGCGGGCGACGAGGTGGTCGCGGTCACGCCGGTGTGGCCCAACCTGACGGCCCAGCCGGCCATCCTGGGCGCGCGGGTGCGCGGCGTGCCGCTGGTGCCGACGGCGGGGCAGTGGACGCTCGACCTGGACGCCCTTCGCGCGGCGGTGACGCCGGCCACGAAGCTGCTGGTCATCAACGCACCGAACAACCCGACCGGCTGGACGCTCACCAGCGAGGAGCAGCAGGCCATCCTCGGGCATTGCCGGCGCACCGGGACGTGGATCCTGGCCGACGAGGTCTACGAGCGGCTCTACTACGAGCCCTCGGCCAACGGCTGCGCACCCAGCTTCCTGGATCTGTCGGCACCGGACGACCGGCTGGTGGTGGTCCACAGCTTCTCCAAGAGCTTCCTCATGACCGGCTGGCGCCTGGGCTGGCTGGTGCTTCCGCCGGCCCTGGTCGATGCGATGGGCAAGCTGATCGAGTTCAACACCTCCTGTACCAGCGTGTTCACCCAGCGCGCGGGCATCGCCGCGCTGGAGCTGAGCCACGAGGTCACCCCTCGGGTGGTCTCGCACCTGAAGGCCTGCCGCGATCGCCTGGTGCCCTTGCTGGCGGCACTGCCCGGGGTCCAGGTCGCGCCGGCGCGCGGCGGCATGTACGCCTTCTTCCGGCTGGAGGGTTTCGACGATTCGCTGGCGCTCGCCAAGCGCCTGGTGGCCGAAGCCGGTCTCGGCCTGGCGCCGGGCAACGCCTTCGCGCCCGAGGCGCAGGGCTGGTTGCGCTGGTGCTTCGCCTCGAAGGACCTCGATCGCCTGTCGCAGGGCGTCGAGCGGCTGCGCGCCTGGCTGGCTTCGATCTCGCGCGCCTGAATCCCCGGCCCGGGCGGCGCGGGGGCGGCTATGTATAATCCCAAGGCTTTGCATGCCGCAAGGCGCACGGCGGGCTCAGTTCCAGTGCCCGCCGCAAGTCAAACATCCCGGAACAAGGAAATCACCCAATGATCGCAGCCTCCATCAAGGCCGAAGTCGTCAAGGACAACGCCCGCGGTGCCAACGACACCGGCAGTCCCGAAGTGCAGGTCGCACTGCTGACCGCCCGTATCAACGAACTCACCCCGCACTTCAAGACGCATGCCAAGGACCACCATGGTCGCCGCGGCCTGCTGCGCCTGGTGAGCCGCCGCCGCAAGCTCCTGGACTACCTCAAGTCCAAGGACGTCAACCGCTACGCTGCGCTGATCGCCAAGCTGGGTCTGCGCAAGTAAACCGATTTGCATGAAGAAACGCCTGGGTTAGTCCGCTAGCTCAGGCGTTTTTTGTTCGCGAATCATCCAGGAGTGCCATACAGAGCGAAGCTGTGTCATTCCAATGAAGCTTGACGCCGAGCTTCCCTGGAATGGCATCGTGTTCTGAAGGCGCTCTCCTCCGGCGGAGCCTGCGGACGACTGCAGGGCCACCCGTCAACAAAAACAGGAGCAAGACATGAGCCTCTTCAACAAAGTCAGCAAGACCTTCCAATGGGGCGGCAAGACCGTCGTCATGGAAACCGGCGAAATCGCTCGCCAGGCCACCGGCGCCGTGCTCGTCGACATCGAAGGTACCGTGGTGCTTGCCACCGTGGTCGCTTCGAAGACCGCCAAGCCGGGCCAGGACTTCTTCCCTCTGACGGTCGATTACATCGAGAAGACCTACGCCGCGGGCAAGATCCCCGGCAGCTTCTTCAAGCGCGAAGCCAAGCCCAGCGAGCTCGAGACCCTGACCTCGCGCCTGATCGACCGCCCGATCCGCCCGCTCTTCCCCGAGGGCTTCCTGAACGAAGTGCACGTGGTGGTTCACACCCTGTCGCTGAACCCCGAGGTCGACGCGGACATCGCCGCCATGATCGGCGTGAGCGCCGCGCTGTCCATCTCCGGCATTCCCTTCAACGGCCCGATCGGTGCCGCCCGCGTGGGCTACATCAACGGCCAGTACGTGCTGAACCCGGGCCAGACCGCGCGCAAGGACTCGCAGATGGACCTGGTCGTGGCCGGTACCGAAGCGGCCGTGCTGATGGTCGAGTCCGAAGCCTTGCAACTGAGCGAGGAAGTCATGCTCGGCGGTGTGGTGTTCGGCCATGAGCAGGCCGGCATCGCGATCAACGCGATCCACGAGCTGGTGCGTGACGCCGGCAAGCCGGTGTGGGACTGGCAGCCGCCGGCGGAAGACGAAGCTTTCGTCGCCAAGGTCAAGGGCCTGGCCGAGGAAAAGTTGCGCGCCGCCTACCAGATCCGCAGCAAGCAGGCGCGCACGCAGGCCCTGCGTGAAGCCAACGCCAGCGTGATGGAGTCGCTCAAGGAAAGTGGCGAAGCCTTCGATGCCGGCAAGGTCAGCGACCTGCTGTTCGCCATCGAATCGAAGATCGTGCGCAGCCAGATCCTCGCGGGCGAGCCGCGCATCGACGGTCGCGACACCCGCACCGTGCGGCCCATCGAGATCCGCAACGGCGTGCTGCCCCGCACTCACGGCTCGGCGCTGTTCACCCGCGGCGAGACGCAGGCGATGGTCGTGACCACCCTGGGCACCGAACGCGACGCACAGCGCATCGACGCGCTGGCGGGCGAATACGAAGACCGCTTCCTGTTCCACTACAACATGCCTCCCTTCGCGACCGGCGAAGTGGGTCGGATGGGCTCGACCAAGCGCCGCGAAGTGGGCCATGGCCGCCTGGCCAAGCGTGCCCTCGTGGCCTGCCTGCCGAGCAAGGAAGAGTTTCCCTACACCATCCGCGTGGTCTCGGAAATCACCGAGTCCAATGGCTCCTCGTCGATGGCCTCCGTCTGTGGCGGCTGCCTTTCGATGATGGACGCCGGCGTGCCCATGAAGGCGCACGTGGCCGGCATCGCCATGGGCCTGATCAAGGAAGACAACCGCTTCGCGGTGCTGACCGACATCCTCGGTGACGAGGACCATCTGGGCGACATGGACTTCAAGGTGGCCGGCACGACCAACGGCATCACCGCGCTGCAGATGGACATCAAGATCCAGGGCATCACCAAGGAAATCATGCAGGTCGCACTGGCGCAGGCCAAGGAAGCGCGCATGCACATCCTGGGCAAGATGCAGGAAGCGATGGGCGAAGCCAAGGCCGAGGTGTCCAGCTTCGCGCCGCGCCTGTTCACGATGAAGATCAATCCCGAGAAGATCCGCGACGTCATCGGCAAGGGCGGCTCGGTGATCCGCGCGCTGACCGAAGAAACCGGCACGCAGATCAACATCGACGAAGACGGCACCATCACCATCGCCTCCACCGATCCAGCCAAGGCGGACGAGGCCAAGAAGCGCATCGAGCAGATCACGGCGGAAGTCGAGATCGGCAAGGTGTACGAGGGCCCGGTCACCAAGATCCTTGACTTCGGCGCCCTGATCAACCTGCTTCCCGGCAAGGACGGCCTGCTGCACATCAGCCAGATTGCGCACGAGCGTGTCGAGAAGGTCACGGATTACCTGAGCGAAGGCCAGATCGTGAAGGTCAAGGTGCTCGAGACCGACGACAAGGGTCGCGTCAAGCTGTCCATGAAGGCGCTGGCCGAGCGTCCGGCCGGCATGGAATTCAACGACCGTCCCCCGCGTGAGGAGCGCGGCGAACGCCGCGAGCGTGCCGACCGCCCGCCTCGCGGTGAGCGCGCGCCGCGTGCCGACCACGTTGCCGAGGCTTCCGGCGAGCAGGCTGTGGCGGTCGAGCAGGACGCACGTCCGCAAGAGCCTGCCGGCGGCGACCGCCAGGCTTGAGAGGCGAGGGCGCTGGCGCCTTTGTCGTCATTGCAACCTGCGCCCGTTCGTGAGGATGGGCGCTCAGCCGAGAGATGCATGAAAGCCATTGAAATCACTTCCTTCGGCGCGCCCGAGGTGCTGCGCCAGGCCGAGCGGCCGGCGCCGGTGGCCGGCGCCGGCGAACTGCTGATCCGCGTGGCCGCCAGCGGCGTCAACCGGCCCGACGTTCTGCAGCGCACCGGCAACTACCCGGTGCCGCCGGGCGCCTCGGACCTGCCGGGCCTCGAGGTCGCGGGTGAGATCGTCTCGGGCGACGCCGCGGCCATGAAGGAAGCCGGCTTTGCGGTCGGCGACCGCGTGTGTGCGCTGATCGCCGGCGGCGGCTATGCGGAACTTTGCGTGGCACCGGTGGCGCAGTGCCTGCCGGTGCCCAAGGGTTGGAGCGATGCCGAGGCGGCTTCGCTGCCCGAGACCTTCTTCACCGTGTGGAGCAACGTTTTCGACCGCGGCCGACTGCAGAAGGGCGAAACCCTGCTGGTCCAGGGCGGCACCAGCGGCATCGGCGTCACCGCGATCCAACTCGGCAAGGCCTTCGGCGCGACCGTGATCGCGACCGCAGGCAGTGACGACAAATGCGACGCCTGCCTCAAGCTCGGCGCCGACCATGCCATCAACTACAGGACGGCCGATTTCGCCGAGGAAGCCAAGCGGCTGACCGGCGGCAAGGGCGTCGACGTGATCCTCGACATGGTGGCCGGCGACTACGTGGCGCGCGAGATCCAGTGCCTGGCCGAGGATGGCCGTCTGGTGATCATCGCGGTACAAGGCGGGACCAAGACCGAAGTCAACGCGGGCCTGGTGCTGCGCCGCCGCTTGACCATCACCGGCTCCACCCTGCGGCCGCGGCCGGTCGCCTTCAAGGGCGCGATCGCGAAGTCGCTGCGCGAGAAGGTGTGGCCGCTGCTCGAGAGCGGCGCCGTCAAGCCCGTCATCCACAGCGTCTTCGCTGCCGGTGGCGAGCCCACCGGTGCTGCGCAGGCCCACACCCTCATGGAATCGAACCAGCACATCGGCAAGATCGTGCTGACCTGGTGAACGACGACAGCATGACCACGAAAAAGAAACTCATCGCCGGCAACTGGAAGATGAACGGAAGCCTGGCTGCCAACGAAGCCCTGGTGACCGCACTGCGCCAAGGCATCGGCACGCCGGCCTGCGAGGTCGCGGTGTGCGTGCCGGCGCCGTACCTGTCGCAGGTGCAGCAACTGGTGGCCGGTTCGCCGATCGCGCTGGGCGCGCAGGACGTGTCGGCTCATGCGCAGGGTGCCTTCACCGGCGAGCAGTCGGCTGCCATGCTGAAGGACTTCGGCGTGCGCTACGCGATCGTCGGCCACTCGGAGCGTCGCCAGTACCACGGCGAGAGCGACGAGACCGTGGCGGCCAAGACCGCCGAGGCGCTGCGCAACGGCATCACCCCCATCGTCTGCGTGGGCGAGACGCTGGCCGAGCGCGAGGGCGGCCGCACGGAGGAGGTGGTCAAGCGCCAGCTCGCCGCGGTGATCCATGTCAACGGCCATTGCATCAGCGAGATCGTGGTCGCTTACGAGCCGGTCTGGGCCATCGGCACCGGCAAGACCGCCACGCCGGAGCAGGCGCAGGCAGTGCATTCGGTGCTGCGCGCGCAATTGCACCATGCAGCGAACGAACATGCCGCAGGCATCCGCATCCTCTACGGCGGCAGCATGAATGCCACCAACGCCGCCGAGCTGCTGGTTCAGCCGGACATCGACGGCGGCCTCATCGGCGGCGCCTCCCTGAAGGCCCCCGACTTCCTGCAGATCATCGCCGCGGCCCGCTGACGGGCCCGGTCTCCAAAGCATCCCGGAGCAAGAACAATGAACGTGGTCTTCAACATCCTCGTAGGCGTGCAGATGGTTTCGGCGCTCGCGATGATCGGCCTGATCCTGATCCAGCACGGCAAGGGCGCCGACATGGGCGCGGCCTTCGGCAGCGGCAGCGCCGGCAGCCTCTTCGGTGCCAGTGGCAGCGCGAACTTCCTGTCGCGCAGCACGGCCGTGCTGGCGGCGGTGTTCTTCGCCTGTACCCTTTTGCTGGCCTACTTCAGCCACAGCCGGCCCACCGCCGGCGGGAGCCTGATCGAGCGCGCCGCGATCGGTGCCTCGGCCCCCGCGCCCGCTCCCGCGCCTGCCGCGCCGAGCCCCGCCTCGCAGATCCCGACCGGCAATGCACCCGCTGCGCCGGCCAACAGCGTGCCTGCGCCGGCTGCGCCAGCCGCTCCCGCATCGGGCGCCGGGCAGATCCCCACGAAGTGAACGCGTCAGTCGTTTTCGCTTCTGCACCCGGCGAAAACGACCTCATTTCAGGGTAAACTCTAAAGCTGTCCGGAAAGCCAAAACCTCTTCAGGCTCCTCATGCCATCCGGACATACAAAACCGCCGTCGTGGTGAAATTGGTAGACACGCTATCTTGAGGGGGTAGTGGCGAAAGCTGTGCGAGTTCGAGTCTCGCCGACGGCACCAAATCTCGCCGACAGGAGTCTTCGCCCTCCTGTCGGCGACAAGCGGTAAAAGACCCCCGATGAACCTCGAAACCTACCTCCCCGTCCTGTTGTTCATCCTGGTCGGAGTCGGTGTCGGCGTAGCACCTCAGGTTCTCGGATACATCCTCGGCCCCCACCGGCCCGACACCCAAAAGAATTCGCCCTACGAATGCGGCTTCGAGGCCTTCGAAGACGCGCGCATGAAGTTCGACGTGCGCTACTACCTCGTGGCGATTCTTTTCATTCTTTTCGACCTCGAGATCGCCTTTCTCTTTCCGTGGGCGATCGCCCTCAAGCAGATCGGTCCGGTCGGCTTCTGGGCCATGATGATTTTTCTCGCCATCCTCGTCGTGGGCTTCGTCTACGAATGGAAAAAGGGTGCGCTCGACTGGGAATGACAAGGAATCCGAACAATGGCCATTGAAGGCGTCATGAAGGAAGGCTTCGTCACCACGACCTACGATTCGGTGGTGAACTGGGCCAAGACGGGGTCGCTCTGGCCGATGACTTTCGGTCTGGCCTGCTGTGCCGTGGAAATGATGCACGCGGGCGCTGCCCGCTACGACATCGACCGTTTCGGCATGCTGTTCCGCCCGAGTCCGCGCCAGTCCGATCTGATGATCGTGGCAGGCACGTTGTGCAACAAGATGGCGCCTGCGCTGCGCAAGGTGTATGACCAGATGCCCGAGCCGCGCTGGGTGCTCTCGATGGGCTCCTGTGCCAACGGCGGCGGCTACTACCACTACAGCTATTCGGTGGTGCGCGGTTGCGACCGCATCGTGCCAGTCGACGTTTACGTTCCTGGTTGCCCACCCACAGCGGAGGCGCTGCTGTACGGGATCATCCAGCTGCAGCAGAAGATTCGCCGCACGAACACCATTGCGCGTGCCTGAAATGAAGCTCTCCCCCAGGCTCCCCCACCTCATGTGGTTCGCCGACCCCTCCACCGGGGGCAGCGCCAGCGGCCCGGCAAAGCCGGCTCCGCGGTGTTCCCCGACTGGCCTGCAAGGCTTGACGAGACGATGACCGACTTTGCGATTTCTCCCGAGGCACTGCAGGCCCAGATCACCGAGACGCTCGGCGGCAAGGCCAAGAGCGTGACCGTCGCGCTTGGCGAGGTGACCGTCATCGTGGCGGCGGCCGACTACCTCGAGGCCGCGCGCCTGCTGCGCGATGCGCCGGGCTGCCGCTTCGAGCAATTGATCGACCTCTGCGGCATGGACTATTCCAGCTACCGCGAGGGCGAGTGGGAAGGCGAACGCTTTGGCGTGGTCTCGCACCTGCTGTCGGTGAGCCTCAACCAGCGCGTCCGGCTCAAGGTCTTCGCACCCAGCGAGGACCTTCCGGTGATCGATTCGCTGACGGGCGTCTGGAGCTCCGCGGGCTGGTTCGAGCGCGAGGCCTTCGACCTCTACGGCATCGTGTTCGAGGGACACGATGATCTTCGGAGAATTCTCACCGACTACGGCTTCATCGGCCATCCATTCCGCAAGGATTTCCCCGTCTCCGGCCACGTCGAGATGCGCTTCGATCCGGAGCAGAAGCGCGTGATCTACCAGCCTGTGACCATCGAGCCGCGTGAGATCACCCCGCGCGTGATTCGCGAAGACAACTACGGCGGCGGACTGCACTGACATGGCGGAAATCAAGAACTACACGCTCAACTTCGGCCCCCAGCACCCCGCGGCACACGGCGTGCTGCGCCTGGTGCTCGAGCTCGATGGGGAGGTCATCCAGCGCGCGGACCCGCACATCGGCCTGTTGCACCGTGCCACCGAAAAGCTGGCCGAGACGCGCACCTACATCCAGTCGCTGCCCTACATGGACCGGCTGGACTACGTCTCGATGATGAGCAACGAGCATGCGTACTGCCTGGCCATCGAGCGGCTGCTCGGGCTGGAAGTGCCGCTGCGCGCCCAGTACATCCGAGTCATGTTCGCCGAGATCACGCGACTGCTGAACCACCTGCTCTGGCTGGGTGCGCACGGTCTGGACTGCGGTGCGATGAACATGCTCATCTACTGCTTCCGCGAGCGCGAGGACCTGTTCGACATGTACGAGGCGGTGTCCGGCGCGCGCATGCACGCTGCCTACTTCCGTCCGGGCGGCGTCTACCGTGACCTGCCGGATGCGATGCCGCAGTACAAGGTCAGCAAGATCAAGAACGCCAAGGCGATCGAGAAGCTCAACGAGAACCGCCAGGGCTCGCTGCTGGACTTCATCGACGACTTCTGCAGGCGCTTCCCGACAATGGTCGACGAGTACGAGACGCTGCTCACCGACAACCGCATCTGGAAGCAGCGTACCGTCGGCATCGGCGTGGTCTCGCCCGAGCGTGCGCTCAATCTCGGCTTCACCGGCCCCATGCTGCGCGGCTCCGGCGTCGAATGGGACCTGCGCAAGAAGCAGCCCTACGACGTCTACGACCGCATGGAATTCGACGTGCCCGTGGGCAAGACCGGTGACTGCTACGACCGCTACCTGGTGCGCGTCGAGGAGATGCGCCAGGCCAACCGGATCATCCAGCAGTGCTCGGCCTGGCTGCGCGCCAATCCGGGCCCGGTGATCACCGACAACCACAAGGTGGCCGCGCCCTCGCGCGAATCGATGAAGGCGAACATGGAGGAATTGATCCACCATTTCAAGCTCTTCACCGAGGGCTTCCACGTGCCCGAGGGCGAGGCCTATGCCGCCGTCGAGCACCCGAAGGGCGAGTTCGGCATCTATCTCGTGAGCGACGGCGCCAACAAGCCCTACCGCCTGAAGATCCGTGCCCCCGGCTTCCCGCACCTGGCCGCGCTCGACGAAATGTCGCGCGGCCACATGATTGCCGACGCGGTTGCGGTGATCGGCACCATGGACATCGTATTCGGCGAAATCGACAGGTGAGCGAACGCATGACTCCCGACACACTCCAGAGCCACCAGGCCACACAGCCGCCGCTGTCGGCCGCCATCCTGGACCTCTTCGCGCGAGAAGTCGCCAAGTACCCGCCGGCCGGCAAGCAGTCGGCCGTGATGGCCTGCCTCTCCATCGTCCAGAAGGAAGAGGGTTTCGTCAGCACCCAGCGCGAGCGCGAGATCGCCGCCTACCTCGGCATGGCGCCGATTGCGGTGCATGAGGTCACGACCTTCTACAACATGTACAACCAGCAGCCCGTAGGCCGCTACAAGCTGAACGTCTGCACCAACCTGCCGTGCCAGCTGCGCGACGGCGCCGTGGCGCTGGCGCACCTCGAGAAGAAGCTGGGCATCAAGATGGGCGAGACGACGCCCGACGGCATGTTCACGCTGCAGCAGAGCGAGTGCCTGGGCGCCTGCGCCGATTCGCCCGTGATGCTGGTCAACGACCGGACCATGTGCAGCTTCATGAGCAACGAGAAGCTCGACCAGCTCGTCGATGGCCTGCGCAGTGCGAAGCCGGAGGGTGCGCAATGATGACGCCCGAGCAAGTTCTTTCGCAGTTCCGGGCCACCGGCGTCCAGACCTGCTTCCACAACCGCCACATCGAGCCCCAGATCTACGCGGGCCTGGACGGCACCAACTGGCGCCTGGCCGACTACGAGGCGCGTGGCGGCTACAAGGCGCTGCGCAAGATCCTGAGCGAAGGCCTCACGCCCGAGCAGGTGATCGCCGAAGTCAAGACTTCCGGTCTGCGCGGCCGCGGCGGCGCGGGCTTTCCGACCGGCCTGAAGTGGAGCTTCATGCCGCGCCAGTTCCCGGGACAGAAGTACCTGGTCTGCAACTCCGACGAAGGCGAGCCCGGCACCTGCAAGGACCGCGACATCCTGCAGTTCAACCCCCACATCGTGATCGAGGGCATGGCGATCGCCGCCTACGCGATGGGTATCAGCGTGGGCTACAACTACATCCACGGCGAGATCTTCGAGACCTACCAGCGCTTCGAGGAAGCGCTGGAAGAGGCGAGGGCGGCAGGCTACCTGGGCGACAAGATCCTGGGCAGCGGCTTCGACTTCCAGCTGCATGCGGCGCACGGCTTCGGCGCCTACATCTGCGGCGAGGAAACCGCGCTGCTCGAATCGCTGGAGGGAAAGAAGGGCCAGCCGCGCTTCAAGCCGCCGTTTCCCGCGAGCTTCGGCCTGTACGGCAAGCCCACCACGATCAACAACACCGAGACCTTCGCGGCCGTGCCGTGGATCATCAACAACGGTGGCGTGGCCTACCTGGAGTGCGGCAAGCCGAACAACGGCGGCACCAAGATCTACTCGGTCAGCGGCGACGTCGAACTGCCCGGCAACTACGAAGTGCCGATGGGCACGCCCTTCTCGAAGCTGCTCGAACTCGCCGGCGGCGTGCGCAAGGGCCGCCAGCTCAAGGCCGTGATCCCGGGCGGATCGTCGGCGCCGGTGCTGCCGGCCTCCATCATGATGGAATGCACGATGGACTACGACTCCATCGCCAAGGCCGGCTCCATGCTGGGTTCGGGCGCGGTCATCGTCATGGACGACAGCCGCTCGATGGTCGAGTCGCTCAAGCGCCTCTCCTACTTCTACATGCACGAGTCCTGCGGCCAGTGCACCCCCTGCCGCGAAGGCACGGGCTGGCTGTGGCGCGTGGTCGACCGCATCCACAATGGCCACGGCAAGGCCAGCGACATGGATCTGCTGAACTCCGTGGCGGACAACATCCAGGGTCGCACCATTTGCGCGCTGGGCGACGCGGCAGCGATGCCGGTGCGGGCCATGATCAAGCACTTCCGCCACGAGTTCGAGGCCTTGATCCCGGGCTATGTCCCGAAGGCACCTGCGAAGGCCTGACGAGAAACAAAACATGGTTGAAATCGAACTCGACGGCAAGAAGGTCGAAGTGACCGAAGGCAGCATGGTGATGCATGCCGCCGACAAGGCCGGCACCTACATCCCGCACTTCTGTTACCACAAGAAGCTCAGCATCGCGGCCAACTGCCGCATGTGCCTGGTCGACGTCGAAAAGGCGCCCAAACCCATGCCGGCCTGCGCCACGCCGGTGACGCAGGGCATGATCGTCCGCACCAAGAGCGACAAGGCCGTCAAGGCTCAGCAGTCGGTGATGGAGTTCCTCCTGATCAACCACCCGCTGGACTGCCCCATCTGCGACCAGGGCGGCGAGTGCCAGCTGCAGGATCTGGCCGTGGGCTACGGCGGTTCCTCCTCGCGCTACGAGGAAGAAAAGCGCGTGGTGTTCCACAAGGACGTCGGTCCGCTCATCAGCATGGAAGAGATGAGCCGCTGCATCCACTGCACCCGCTGCGTGCGCTTCGGCCAGGAAGTCGCCGGCATCATGGAACTGGGCATGTCCCACCGCGGCGAGCATTCCGAGATCGAGACCTTCGTCGGCGGCTCGGTGGACTCCGAACTCTCGGGCAACATGATCGACATCTGCCCGGTCGGCGCGCTGACCAGCAAGCCTTTCCGCTACAGCGCCCGCACCTGGGAGCTGTCGCGCCGCAAGTCGGTCAGCCCGCACGACTCCACCGGCGCCAACCTGATCGTCCAGGTCAAGAACAACCGCGTGATGCGCGTGGTGCCGCTGGAGAACGAAGACGTCAACGAGTGCTGGATCGCCGACCGCGATCGCTTCTCGTACGAGGCCCTGAACGGTCCCGAGCGTCTCACGCAGCCCATGCTCAAGCAGGGCGGCCAGTGGCAGCAGGTCGACTGGCAGACCGCGCTCGAGTACGTGGCCAACGGTCTCAAGCAGATCAAGGCCGACCACGGTGCCCACAGCATCGGTGCGCTCGTCAGCCCGCACAGCACGCTCGAAGAACTGCACCTGGCCAAGCTGCTGCTTCAGAGCCTGGGCAGCACCAACATCGATCACCGCCTGCGCCATGCCGAGTTCGCGGCCCCCGAGGGCGTGCGCTGGCTCGGCACCTCCATCGCTTCGCTTTCGAACCTTCAGCGCGTGCTGGTGGTCGGTAGCAACCTGCGCAAGGACCATCCCTTGTTTGCGCAGCGCATCCGCCAGGCGGTGCGCAAGGGCGCCGCGCTCAATGCGCTGACCTCGGCAGAACTGCTGGCAGATGACGAGGCTTGGGCGATGCCGGTGGCCTCCGCGCTCCGCGTTCCGGCCCAGGGCTGGGTGGATGCGCTGGCCGGGATCGCTGCGGCCGTGGCCGCGAGCACCGGTGTCGCCGCCCCTGTCGCCCGTTCGACCGAGCCCGGCGATGCGGCGAAGGCCATCGCCGCCTCCCTTCTGAGTGGCGAACGCAAGGCCATCCTGCTGGGCAACGCCGCAGCCCACCACGCCGAAGCCGGTGCGCTGCTGGCGCTGGCCAACTGGCTGGGTGCGCAGACCGGCGCCACCGTCGGCTACCTGACCGAGGCCGCCAACACCGTGGGCGCGCAACTCGTCGGTGCGCTGCCCGGCGAAGGCGGGCTCCATGCGGGCCAGATGCTCAACGGCGCGCTCAAGGCCGCGCTGCTGCTCAACACCGAACCCGTCTTCGACTCGGCCGCCGGCAGCGCCGCCGCCGATGCCCTCGCGCACGCCCAGATGGTCGTGACGCTGAGCCCCTTCAAGGCCAACCTGGACTTCAGCGACGTGCTGCTGCCCATCGCGCCCTTCTCCGAGACCCCCGGCACCTTCGTGAACGCCGAAGGCCGGGTGCAGAGCTTCCACGCCGTGGTGAAGCCGCTGGGCGAAGCCCGCCCGGCCTGGAAGGTGCTGCGCGTGCTGGCCAACCTGCTGGGCCTGCAGGGCTTCTCGTTCGAAACCGTGAGCGAGGTGCAGGCCGACATCGGCCTGCCTGCCGGCCTGCTCCCGGCGGACAGGTTCAGCAACGCCACCACTGCGCGTGCCGATGGCGAGCGCCGCACCGACGCGCCTGCGCCGGCCGTCGCCAGCATTTACCAGCTCGATTCGATCGTGCGCCGCGCGCCCTCGCTTCAGCTCACTGCCGATGCACGTGCCGCGCAGGAGGTGTTCGCATGATCGACGCCCTGCACGGCTTCGGCCTCGGCCTGATCGCGGCCCCCTGGTGGACCGCGATCGCCTGGCCCGTCATCTGGACCCTCATCAAGATCGTGGTCGTGGTGCTGCCCCTGATGGGCGCCGTCGCCTACCTCACGCTGTGGGAGCGCAAGGCGATCGGCTTCACGCAGATCCGCATCGGGCCCAACCGCATCGGGCCGCTGGGCCTCCTGCAGCCCATTGCCGACGCATTGAAGCTGCTGACCAAGGAAATCATTCTCCCGACGGTCGCCAACAAGGGCCTGTTCCTGCTGGGCCCGATCATGACGATCATGCCGGCCCTGGCCGCCTGGGCAGTCATTCCCTTTGGCCCCGACGTTGCGCTGGCGAACATCAACGCCGGCCTGCTCTTCGTCATGGCCATCACCTCCCTCGAGGTGTACGGCGTGATCATCGCCGGCTGGGCTTCGAACTCGAAGTACGCCTTCCTGGGCGCGCTGCGCGCCTCGGCCCAGATGGTGAGCTACGAAATCGCCATGGGCTTCGCCTTCGTGGTGGTGCTGATGGTCTCCGCCAGCCTCAACATGAGCGACATCGTGGCAGGGCAGGGCAAGGGCATCTTCGCGTCCATGGGCGTGGGCTTCCTGTCCTGGAACTGGCTGCCGCTCCTGCCGATCTTCCTGGTCTACTTCATCTCCGGTCTGGCCGAGACCAACCGCCACCCCTTCGACGTGGTGGAAGGCGAGTCGGAAATCGTCGCCGGCCACATGATCGAGTACTCGGGCATGAGCTTCGCCATGTTCTTCCTGGCCGAGTACGCCAACATGTGGCTCGTCTCGATCCTCACGGTGATCCTCTTCCTAGGCGGCTGGCTGCCTCCCTTCGAGTTCCTCGGCTTCATCCCGGGCTGGATCTGGCTCGGCCTCAAGACCTTCGCCGTGGTCACCATGTTCCTGTGGGTCCGTTCGACCTTCCCCCGCTTCCGCTACGACCAGATCATGCGTCTGGGCTGGAAGATCTTCATTCCGGTCACGCTGGTGTGGCTGGTGGTGGTCGGCGTCTGGATGCAGACCCCGTTCAACATCTGGAAGTAATCGCCATGGCTGCGAACACTGTCACGACCAACGCGCCGTTCTCGCTCAAGGACTTCCTGTCCAGCTTCATGCTGGTCGAACTGTTCAAGGGCCTGGCCATCACCGGCAAATACGCCTTCAGCCGCAAGATCACGGTGCAGTTCCCCGAAGAGAAGACGCCGCTGTCGCCGCGCTTCCGCGGCCTGCATGCCCTGCGCCGCTATGAAAACGGCGAAGAGCGCTGCATCGCCTGCAAGCTCTGCGAGGCCGTCTGCCCGGCGCTGGCGATCACCATCGAATCGGATGTGCGCGACGACGGCTCCCGCCGCACGACGCGCTACGACATCGACCTCACCAAGTGCATCTTCTGCGGTTTCTGCGAAGAGAGCTGTCCGGTCGACTCCATCGTCGAGACCCACATCCTCGAGTACCACGGCGAAAAGCGCGGCGACCTGTACTTCACCAAGGACATGCTGCTGGCCGTGGGCGACCGCTACGAAAAAGAAATCGCCGCCAACAAGGCGGCCGACGCCAAGTACCGCTGACGCGGACCGGCCCGATCCCCCGAATAAATCGAAACCGATCATGGACGTCAAGAGCGGTCTGTTCTACCTGTTCGCCGCGGTGCTGCTGTTCGCGGCCTTCCGCGTCATCACCTCGCGCAACCCCGTGTATGCGGCCTTGTACCTGGTGCTCGCCTTCTTCCAGGCCTCTGCCATCTGGCTGCTGCTGCGTGCCGAGTTCCTCGCGATCTCGCTGGTGCTCGTTTACGTCGGCGCGGTGATGGTGCTGTTCCTGTTCGTCGTCATGATGCTCGACATCAACGTCGACGCGCTGCGGCAGGGCTTCTGGAAGCACTTCCCCCTGGCGGCCGCTGTCGGCGCCTTGATCGCGCTCGAAATGGCCGCGGTGCTGATGGGCGGCTTCCGCCTGGCCGAGCCGCGCCAGCCGATGGCCAGCGGTCCGGAAACCTCCAACACGATGGAGCTGGGCAAACTGCTCTACACCGAGTACCTCTACCCGCTGGAGATCGCCGCCGTCATTCTGCTGGTGGCCATCGTCGCCGCCATCGCGCTCACGCTGCGTACGCGCAAGGACAGCAAGTACGTCAATCCGGCCGACCAGGTCCGCGTGAAGGCGCGCGACCGCGTCCGCATCGTGCAGATGCCTGTCACCCGGGCAGCCCAACCCGCGGTCGAGGAATCGGCCGCTGCCGGGGAGACCAAGGCATGACCCTCACGCTCGGACATTTCCTCTCGCTCGGCGCGATGCTCTTCGCGCTGTCGGTGATCGGCATCTTCCTGAACCGCAAGAACCTGATCGTGCTGCTGATGTGCATCGAGCTGATGCTGCTGGCGGTCAACGTCAACTTCGTCGCCTTCTCGTACTTCCTGGGCGACATGCACGGCCAGATCTTCGTGTTCTTCATCCTGACCGTGGCCGCGGCCGAATCGGCGATCGGACTGGCCCTCCTGGTGCTGCTCTTCCGCAACAAGTCGAACATCAACGTCGACGAATTGAATGCGCTAAAAGGATGAACACCCCCAGTCTTCGCGCACTTCGTGTCGCTTCGCCAACCCCCTCCAGGGGGCGCAGCCAGCGGCCCGGCAGAGCCGGTTCCGCGGCTGCCCCCGACTTGGTCAGTGCCGTGGCTTATTAGGCTGTTGAATAGAAGAACCATATGAGCGCAACTCTCTCTGCATCCGCGCTGCTCGCGGTTCCCCTGGCACCGCTTGTCGGCTCCGTGCTCGCCGGCATCCTCGGCACCAAGTTCGGCGGCAACCGCATCGGCCGCGCTGCCTCGCATTCGCTGACCATCCTGGGCGTGTTCATCGCCTTCGTGATCTCGGCCATGACGCTCAAGAGCGTGGCGCTCGACGGCGCCCGCTTCAACGAGACCATCTACGAATGGATGGTGGTCGGCGGCCTCAAGATGGAGGTCGGCTTCCTCATCGATGGCCTCACCGCCATGATGATGTGCGTCGTGACCTTCGTCTCGCTGATGGTGCACATCTACACCATCGGCTACATGGAAGAGGACGAGGGCTACAACCGCTTCTTCGCCTACATCTCGCTCTTCACCTTCTCCATGCTGATGCTGGTGATGAGCAACAACATGCTCCAGCTCTTCTTCGGCTGGGAGGCCGTGGGCCTGGTGTCCTATCTGCTCATCGGCTTCTGGTACAACAAGCCGACCGCCATCTTCGCCAACCTGAAGGCCTTCCTGGTCAACCGCGTGGGCGACTTCGGCTTCATCCTCGGCATCGGCCTCATCGCCGCCTACGCCGGCACGCTGAACTATGGCGAGGCCTTCGCCAGGAGCGGCGAGCTGGCCAGGCTGAGCTTCCCCGGCACCGACTGGATGCTGATCACCGTGATCTGCATCTGCCTGTTCATCGGCGCCATGGGCAAGAGCGCCCAGTTTCCGCTGCACGTGTGGCTGCCCGACTCGATGGAAGGCCCGACCCCGATCTCGGCGCTGATCCACGCGGCCACCATGGTGACCGCCGGCATCTTCATGGTGACGCGCATGTCGCCGCTCTTCGAACTGAGCGACACGGCCCTGAGCTTCGTGCTAGTGATCGGCGCCATCACGGCGCTCTTCATGGGCTTCCTGGGCATCATCCAGAACGATATCAAGCGCGTGGTCGCGTATTCCACGCTGTCTCAGCTGGGCTACATGACGGTGGCGCTGGGCGCCTCGGCCTACTCGGTCGCCGTCTTCCACCTGATGACCCATGCCTTCTTCAAGGCGCTGCTGTTCCTGGGTGCCGGCTCGGTGATCATCGGCATGCACCACAACCAGGACATCCGCTGGATGGGCGGCGTGCGCAAGTACATGCCCATCACCTGGATCACTTCGCTGCTGGGTTCGCTGGCGCTGATCGGCACGCCCTGGTTCTCGGGCTTCTACTCGAAGGACAGCATCATCGAAGCGGTGCATGAAAGCCACCTCTGGGGTGCCGGCTTCGCCTACTGGGCGGTGCTGATCGGCGTGTTCGTCACGGCCTTCTACTCCTTCCGCATGTACTTCCTGGTCTTCCACGGCAAGGAGCGCTACGACCAGAACCCCGACGCGCACCATGACGACCATGGGCACGGCCACGACGACCATCATCACGATCACAAGCCGCACGAGACGCCCTGGGTGGTGTGGGTGCCGCTGGTGCTGCTGGCCATCCCCTCGGTGGTGATCGGCTACCTGACCATCCAGCCGATGCTCTACGGTGAGTTCTTCAAGGACTCGATCTTCGTCGACGCGGCCAGACACCACGCGATGAAGGAACTGGCCGAGGCCTTCCATGGCCCGATGGCGATGGCCCTGCACGGCCTCACCGCGCCGCCGTTCTGGCTCGCGCTGGCCGGCGTGGTGCTGGCCTGGTACATGTACCTCGTCAATCCGGCGCTGCCGGCCGCGATCCAGCGCGCCTTCAGCCCGATCTACAAGCTGCTCGAAAACAAGTACTACATGGACTGGTTCAACGAGCACGTCCTCGCGCGCGGTACGCGCGCCCTGGGCACCGGCCTGTGGAAGGGCGGCGACCAGGGGATCATCGACGGCGCCATCGTCGACGGTTCCTGGAAGACGGTCGGCCGCATTGCCGGGGTGGTGCGCTGGATGCAGTCCGGCTACATCTACCACTACGCCCTGGCCATGCTGCTGGGCATCTTCATCCTCATGACGTATTTCGTCTGGTTCAACAGATAAGCCGCAGGGAGAACAATAAAAATGGGTACGTTGAGCCTTGCCATCTGGGTGCCGATCGTGTTCGGCGCCGTGCTGCTGGCCATCGGTCGCGATCAGCACGCGGGCATCGTGCGCTGGATCGCGCTGGTCGGTTCGATCGTGAGCTTCCTGGCCACGGTGCCGCTGTTCACGCGCTTCCAGAATGGCACCGCCGCGATGCAGTTCGTCGAGAAGGCACCCTGGATCGATCGTTTCAACATCCACTACCACGTCGGCCTGGACGGCCTGTCGCTGTGGCTGGTGCTGCTGACGGCCTTCATCACGGTGATCGTGGTGATCTCGGCCTGGGAAGTGATCACCGAGCGCGTCAACCAGTACATGGGCGCCTTCCTGATCCTCTCGGGCCTGATGATCGGCACCTTCTCGGCGCTGGACGGCATCCTGTTCTACGTTTTCTTCGAGGCCACGCTGATCCCGATGTACCTGATCATCGGCATCTGGGGCGGCCCGAACAAGATCTACGCGGCCTTCAAGTTCTTCATCTACACGCTGCTGGGCTCGCTGCTCACGCTGGTCGCGCTGATCTACCTGTACAACAAGTCGGGTGGCAGCTTCGACATCCTGACATGGCACAAGCTGCCGCTGTCGGGCACCGCGCAGACCCTGCTCTTCTTCGCCTTCTTCGCGGCTTTCGCGGTGAAGGTGCCGATGTGGCCGGTCCATACCTGGCTGCCGGACGTGCACGTCGAGGCGCCCACCGGCGGCTCCGCCGTGCTGGCGGCGATCATGCTGAAGCTCGGCGCCTACGGCTTCCTGCGCTTCTCCATGCCCATCGCGCCCGACGCCGCGCACGAATGGGCGTGGCTCATGATCACGCTGTCGCTGGTCGCGGTGATCTACGTCGGCCTGGTCGCACTGGTCCAGCAGGACATGAAGAAGCTGGTGGCCTACTCGTCGGTGGCCCATATGGGCTTCGTGACGCTCGGCTTCTTCATCTTCAACGAGCTCGGCGTGTCCGGCGGCATCGTCCAGATGATCGCGCACGGCTTCGTCTCCGGCGCCATGTTCCTGTGCATCGGCGTGCTTTACGACCGCGTGCACTCGCGCCAGATCGCGGACTATGGCGGCGTGGTCAACACCATGCCCAAGTTCGCTGCCTTCGCGCTGCTCTTCGCCATGGCCAACTGCGGGCTGCCCGCCACCGCCGGTTTCGTCGGCGAGTGGATGGTGATCATCGGCGCCGTCAAGGCCAACTTCTGGCTGGGCCTGGGGGCCGCCACCGCGCTGATCTTCGGCGCCGCCTACACGCTGTGGATGTACAAGCGCGTCTACCTGGGCCCGGTGGGCAACGACCACGTGAAGGCACTGGACGACATCAACGCCCGCGAATTCCTGATGCTGGCCTTGCTGGCGATCGCCGTGCTGTGGATGGGGTTGTACCCCAAGCCCTTCACCGACGCGAGCAATGCCTCGGTGGCCGAGCTGCTGCGCCACGTGGCCATTTCAAAGCTGCCCTGAGAGCCTGCGAGTCCCAGACTCCGAGTCCCGCCTGATACGAGAACGAGATGATTGACAAACTCAGCTGGATGACGATCTACCCTGAGCTGGTGCTGCTGGTCATGGCCTGCATCATCGCACTGGTCGACCTGTCCACCACCGACACCCATCGCACGCGCACCTACGTGCTGACCCTCCTCACGCTGGCCGTCGTGGCCGTGCTGTCGGGCATGCAGGCCACCGACGCCAAGAGCTACTATGGCTTCGGCGGGATGGTGGTGAGCGACTCGATGGGCAACTGGCTCAAGTGCTTCGCCAGCCTGGCGCTGATGGTCACGCTGGTCTACGGCCGGCCCTATGCCGCCGACCGCGGCATGCTGCGCGGCGGCGAGATGTTCACCATGAGCATGTTCGCGCTGCTGGGCATGTTCGTCATGATCTCCGGCGCCAACTTCCTGGTGATCTACCTGGGCCTGGAACTGCTCACGCTGTCGAGCTACGCGCTGGTGGCGCTGCGGCGCGACAACGCGGTGGCCAGCGAGGCGGCCATGAAGTATTTCGTTCTCGGCGCCATGGCCAGCGGCTTCCTGCTGTACGGCTTGTCGATGATGTACGGTGCCACGGGCTCGCTC
Source organism: Variovorax defluvii (assembly GCF_039541515.1). Taxonomy (NCBI): domain Bacteria; kingdom Pseudomonadati; phylum Pseudomonadota; class Betaproteobacteria; order Burkholderiales; family Comamonadaceae; genus Variovorax; species Variovorax defluvii. The sequence continues at coordinate 58,453 of NZ_BAABGJ010000008.1, read as the reverse complement.
GACACCACCGAGGTCTTCAAGGCCATTGCCAGCCGCAAGGTCAACCACCAGGTGCTGGTGTTCGGCCTCGTGTTCATCGTGGCGGGCCTGGCCTTCAAGATCGGCGCGGCGCCGTTCCACATGTGGGTGCCCGACGTCTACCAGGGCGCGCCCACGGCCATCACCCTGATGATCGGCGCGGCGCCCGAGCTGGCGGCCTTTGCCATCATCATCCGCCTGCTGGTGGAAGGGCTGCTCCCGCTGGCCATCGACTGGCAGCAGATGCTGGCGCTGCTGGCCATCGCCTCGCTGCTGGTGGGCAACCTGGCGGCCATCGCGCAGACCAACCTCAAGCGCATGCTGGCCTACTCGACCATTTCGCAGATGGGCTTCATGCTGCTGGGCCTGATCGCGGGCGTGGTCAACAACAGCACCTACAACGCCCAGTTCGCCTACAGCGCCGCGATGTTCTACATCGTGACCTACGTGCTGACCACGCTGGCGAGCTTCGGCATCATCCTGCTCCTGGCGCGCGAGGGCTTCGAGAGCGAGGAGATCACCGACCTGGCCGGCCTCAACCAGCGCAGCCCGCTGTACGCCGGCGTGATGGCGATCGCCATGTTCTCGCTGGCCGGCATTCCGCCGCTGGTGGGCTTCTACGCCAAGCTGGCGGTGCTCCAGGCGCTGATCGCGTCGGGGCAGGGGATGTACATCGCGCTGGCCGTGTTCGCCGTCGTGATGTCGCTGATCGGCGCCTTCTACTACATCCGCGTGGTCAAGGTGATGTACTTCGACGCGCCTGTGACGGCCAGCACCGTCTCCGCACCGCGAGACGTGCGCACGGTGCTGACGCTCAATGGCGCGCTGATCCTGATCCTGGGCATCGTGCCGGGCGGCCTGATGGCGCTGTGCGCCGACGCCATCGTGGCGACGCTGGCCGGCTGAAGCGGGCCAGCGCCGCGCCGTCGCCGTGTCGCAGAGTGCGTCCGTCTGGCTGGTTTTGCTGGTTGCGCTGCTGGCGGCCAATTTGCCTTTCCTGAACGAGCGCCTGCTCGGCGTGGTGCCGCTCGGGGCCAGGCCGAAGAAGTCCCTGGGACTGCGGCTGCTGGAACTGGTGATCCTCTATTTCCTGGCCGGGGGCATCGGGCTCCTCTTCGAGCGCCGCGCCGGCCAGATCGCGCCGCAGGGCTGGGAGTTCTACGCCGTCACCGGCGCCCTGTTCCTGGTGCTGGCCTTCCCGGGCTTCACTTGGCGCTATCTCCTCAAGCACAGGAACTGACATGGACCCCCACACTCATCACTTCGTGTATTCGCCGCCCCCCGAGGGGGCGAAGGCCCCTCTTGGGGCGGCCCGGCGGGATGCCTGACATGGACGACGCACATCTGAGGGAAGAGGGCACCGCGAGCGAGTTGCTCTTCAAGGGCAACTTCCTCCACGCCAGGCGCGACACCGTCCGCCTGCCGGACGGCAAGAGCGCCACGCGCGAGTACATCGTGCATCCCGGCGCCGTGGTGGTGGTGCCCTTGCTGGACGATGGGCGGGTGGCCATGGTGCGCCAGTACCGCTACCCCATCGAGCGCGTGATGACCGAATTCCCGGCCGGCAAGCTCGACGAGGGCGAGGACCCGCTCTACTGCGGCCAGCGTGAGCTGCTGGAGGAAACCGGCTACAGCGCCCGCGAATGGGCGCATGCGGGCGCCATGCACCTCGCGGTGGCCTATTCGACCGAGATCATCCACATCTACTTCGCCCGCGGCCTCACCAAGGGCGAGCAGCAGCTCGACCACGAGGAGTTCGTGGAGGTCTGCACCGCCACGCCGTCACAGCTCCAGGCCTGGTGCCGCGACGGCACCGTGACGGATGCGAAAACCCTGACGTGTACGCTTTGGTTGCATAACGTCATGTCCGGGGCCTGGACCTTGGCCTGGAAGCAACACGCAGGGGTCGCAGGGGGCCGATAATCCGCCCCATGAAGGTCCTTAACCTGCAATGCGCGCACGGCCATGGCTTCGAGGGCTGGTTCGCGTCCAATACCGAATTCGAAACTCAGATGGCCGGGGGGCTCGTGTCTTGTCCGATGTGTGGCGACACCACCATCACCAAGCTGCTGACGGCGCCGCGGTTGAACCTGAGCAATGCCAAGCCGCCCGCCGAGCCCAAGGCGCAGCCCGCGCAGGCGCCGGAGGCCGCCGCAGCGGACGCGCCGAACGACTCACCCGAGGCGGTCTGGATGCGCACCATGCGCGAAGCCCTTTCCAAGGCCGAGGATGTCGGACGGAACTTCGCCGAGGAAGCCCGCAAGATGCACTACGGCGATGCCGAGGTGCGCAGCATCCGCGGTGAGGCCACCGTGGAGGAAGCCCGGGAACTGGCGGAAGAGGGCGTCCCCTTCCTGTCGTTGTCGCTGCCGCCGCCGCTCAAGGAAACGCTGCAGTAATCAGGGGCGCCGCCGGCTGCATGGCCAGCCTGGCCTCGGCCAGAGCCGCCCGCAGTGCCTCGGTCCAGGCTTGGTGCAGCCGGTCGTTCACGTCGCCGGAACGCCGAACGGCGCAGATGTCGAAGTGCGGGCCGTCCTTTCCCAGCGGGATGACGCGCACCGGGTACTGCGCGAACAGCGCGCGATTCAACACCTGCAGCACCGAAAAGCCCAGACCCGCATGCACCATCGCGACGATCGCGGCGGCGCTGTCCAGCTCCATCAGGCTGCGCTTCTGCGGAACCATCCCGCGCACGAAGCGCGTGGCCATCGCGCCGGTGGTGGTGGCGCGGTTGTACCGGATCCAGTCGAGCGAGCGCATCAGCTCCGGCAGGCGCGCGCGTTCGCGCGCCGCTGAGGACGCGACGCCGCGCCCCGGCTCCCCGTTCGGCGGCGCGATGAAGACCAGCTCGCAGCGAACCAGGGGCGTCCATTCCAGCCCGCTCGGTGCGCCGCTGGCGGGACGGGCGACGAGGGCGGCGTCCAGCTGGCCGGCGCGAACCGCCTCCGTCAACTCCATGCTCGTTCCGCGCCGCAGCGCGATCTGCAGTCCGGGATAAAAGCGCCGGGTGTGGGTGATCGCCGGCGGCAGCAGCAGAGGCTGCAGCAGCTCGATCATGCCGATCTTCAGATGGCCGGCGACGCGGGTCGGTGTGCGGTGGCGCAGGGTCTGCAATGCGTCCAGCGCAGGCTGCATGGTGCCGACCAGTTCCAGCGCGGCCGGCGTCGCGCGCACCTGTTGGCCCGAGCGGTCGAAAAGCGGGCGTCCCAGGTACCGCTCGAGCTGCTTCATCTGCATGCTCACCGCGCTGGGTGTCAGGTGCATGGCCTGGGCGGCGGCGGCGAAGCTGCCTCCGCGAACCACCGCGTCGAGGGTGCGGAAGGCGTCGATCTTCATCAGAGTTTTTGATGTGCAGGGACAAATATAGTCACTTTTTCTTGAGGCCCGGCGTCCCTAGACTTGCCGGCATGCCCCGAAGCGAGTCGTCCGGATCGTCGGACTCACCGGTTCGTGCGAGGGGCAATCACTGCCAACTGCCCACGGAGACCGACCTCACATGACCACCCCCGATCAAGGCTGGCGCGCCGCCGAAGCCGCTGCCGACACGACCTGGATCCACCGCCTGAGCCCCGAGGCCGTCGCCGGCTTCGACGCCGCCCTGCAGCATGCCAGGCGCCTGGGCAAGCCGCTGGTGGAGATGACGCAGGACGACTTCCCGCTGCCGCCGGTCTCGGTCGAGGCGCTGCAGGCGGCCCTGGCATGCACGCAAGGCCCCTGGGGCATGTGCCAGCTCAAGGGCTTTCCGGTCGAGCGCTGGAGCGAGGACGAGGCCCGTACCGCCTACTGGGGCCTGGGCCTCTACCTCGGCGTGGCGCGCACGCAGAACAAGGCGAGCGACATCCTCAACGACGTGCGCGATGCCGGCGGCAGCTACAAGGTGACCAACGGCCGCGGCTACAACACCAACGCGCAGCTCGACTTCCACTGCGACTCCTGCGACGTGGTCGCGCTGCTGTGCCGCCGGACGGCCAAGGAAGGCGGCGCCAGCAAGATCGTCAGCTCGAAGGCGCTGGTGGCCGAGTTCGCCCGCCGCCGTCCCGACCTGGTGGAGACCCTGCGAGGCGTCTTCTACTACAGCTACCAGGGCGCGCAGGACCCGGCGCAGCCGCCGTACTACACCATCCCGCTGCTCGGCAGCGCCGATGCGCCCTTCGCCTTCCGCATCAACCGGAAGAACGTCAATGCCGCGCAGCGCGATTTTCCGGAGGTGCCTCGCCTCAGCGCCGCGCAAACGCAGGCGCTGGACCTGATCGACGAACTGCTCGAGGACCCCGCGCTGCTGTTCTCCATGTGGTTCGAGAAGGGCGACCTCCAACTGCTCAACAACTACACCGTCGTGCACTCGCGCACCAGCTTCGTCGACCACGAGGAAGTCGATCAGAAGCGCCACCTGCTGCGCCTGTGGCTGGCCGTGCCCAGCTCCCAGCAGCTGCCGGCGGACTGGGCGCCGTACTACGGCGACGACCGTGCCGGCTCGGTGCGCGGCGGACTGCGCGGCAGCCACCGCACCCAGGCCTTCGAGGACTTCGAGATCCGACAGGCGCAGCGCATGAACATGCCGCGCAAGCCTTTCGTCGCGCCCGGGCGGCGCGAGCCTGCCGCCGAGGCGGCCTGAGTCCCGCTGCACCGCGTCAAGACCCGGAGACAACGATGAAGCGACGACATTTCTTGCGCCTGGCCACACCCCTGGGCCTCGGCGCACTTCACATGAACGGCTGGGCCCAGGGCCCCACGCAGGCGGTGCGCATGCAGGTCGGCGCCACGCCCGGCGGCGGCACCGACATCGTCGCGCGCGCGCTCGCGCAGGCCATGGAAGCGGAACTGCGGCGCAGCGTGGTCGTGGAGAACAAGCCCGGCGCCGGCGGCAACATCGCGGCCTCTGCCGTGGCGCAGGCCAGCGGCGATCCGAACCTGCTGCTGCTGGCCTACACCAGCCACGCGATCAACCCGGCCATCGGCATCAAGCAGAATTTCGACCCGCTGAAGGACTTCACGCCCCTGAGCCTGGTCGCCACCTCGCCATTGCTGCTGGTGTGCCACCCCGACCTGCCGGTCAAGAGCACGGGCGAGCTCATCGCGTACGCGCGCCGCAATCCCGGCAAGCTCAGCATCGCCGGTGCCGGGCTGGGCAGCGCCAGCCAGCTCTCCGGCGAAATGCTCAAGGCACAGGCCAGGCTGGACATCGTGAGCGTGCCCTACAAGGGCGCGGCGCCGGCGGTGCAGGACATGCTGGGCGGCCAGGTCCAGCTGATGCTGTCCAACGTGGCCACCGTGCGGCCCTTTCTCGAAAGCAGGAAGCTCAAGGCGCTCGGTGTCAGCACCAAGGAGCGGCTCGCCGCCTACCCCGAGGCCGCGCCCATCGCCCAGGTGCTTCCGGACTTCGACTTCCGCACCTGGTACGGCGTGCTGGCGCCCCAGGGCCTGAAGGCGGAAGACGCGAAAACGCTCGAGCAGGTCGCCATCAAGGCAGGCCGATCCGACCTCGTGAAGCAGCGGCTGGAGCACGAAGGGTTGGAACCCGTGGGCAACAGCAGCGCCCAGTTCAAGGCCTTCATCGACGCCGAACTCAAGCGCTGGGCGGCCGTGGCCAAGGCCACCGGCGTGCGTGTGAGCTGATCGCATGCGACTTGAAGACACGACCCGGACCCTCAAGGCCCGCCTGCAGGCCGGCGGCGCGGTGCTCGCCCCCGGCGTCTACGACCCGTTCTCCGCCCTTGTCGCCACCCAGTCCGGCTTCGAGGCGCTGTACCTCTCGGGTGCCGCGGTGGCCTACACCTCGCATGGCCGATCCGACGTGGGCCTGACCACGGCGACCGAAACGGCCGACGTCCTCGGCCGCATCACCGACCGCGTGGACACGCCCGTCATCGTGGACGGCGACACCGGCTACGGCAACGCCCTCAACACCCAGCGCACCGTGCGCCTGTTCGAGCGCGCCGGCGCCTCGGCCATCCAGCTGGAAGACCAGGGCTTTCCCAAGCGCTGCGGCCACCTGGACGACAAGGCGGTCATCCCGCAGGCCGAGATGTGCGGCAAGCTCAAGGCCGCACTCGACGCGCGAACGCGCGAGGACACGCTCATCATCGCCCGCACCGACGCGGTGGCCATCGAGGGGCTCGATGCCGCCCTGGCGCGCGCCGAGGCCTACCTGGCCTGCGGCGTCGACGTGCTCTTCATCGAAGCGCTGCGCAGTCCGCAGGACATGCAGTGCGCCTGCCGGCAGTTCGAAGGCCGCGTGCCCCTGCTGGCCAACATGGTGGAAGGCGGCAAGACGCCGCTGCAGTCGGCCGGCGAACTGGGCGAGATGGGCTTTCGCATCGTCATCTTCCCGGGTGGCGTGGTGCGCTTCCTCGGCGCGCAGATGAAGCGCTACTTCGATTCGCTGCACGCGAGCGGCAGCACCAACGCCATGCGGGCCGAGATGCTGGACTTCGACGGCCTCAACGCCGTGATCGGCACGCCCGAGCTGCTGGCCCGCGGCAAGCGCTACCAGCAGGGTTGAACTAGAGCCCGGTCCGGTGCGCGCTCACGCGCAGGTCGGTCGCGAACAGGTGTCCGGTCGCGTGCGTGATCATTTCCGGCACGCCCGAGGCCACCGCGACGGCCTGCGGCGTCACGCCGCAGCCCCACCATACCGGCACCTCGTGCGGCCCCACCTCGTTGACCTTCCCGCTGTGGATCCTGGCCATGTCGGGAATGCCGATCTCCGCGCCGTCGCCCACGTGCACCGGCGAGCCATGGGCGATCGGGTACTGCGAGGTGATCTCGACCGCGCGTACCAGCAGCGTCTTCGGAATAGGCCGCATGCTCACGATCATGTTGCCGCGGAACATGCCCGCCGGTCGGCAGGCGATGTTGCTTTCGTAGACCGCGATGCGGCCGGTGCCGCTCTGCAGGTGGCGCAGGTCGATCCCGCCATCCAGCATCGCCTGGTCGAAGGAGACGCTGCAGCCCATGAGGAAGCCCACGTGGTTCTTGCGCCACAGCGTGCGCAGGTCGCGAACTTCCTCGGCAAGCTGCCCGTCGCGGAACACGCGGTAGCGCGACACGTCGGTGCGCAGGTCGCCCGAGGGCGCCGACTGGCGCGGCACCGGGTCGCCGGGCTCCAGCACTTCCACGAGCGGGCAGGGCTTGGGGTTGCGCAGGCAGAAGCGCAGGAAGTCGAAGGCGAAGCGCTCGGGCACGATCGCCACGTTGGCCTGGATGTAGCCGCGTGCCATGCCCACGGTCGGGCCGTCCCAGCGGCCCTCGCGAATCGCCCCGCGTACCTCGCGCGGGTGGGCGTCGCGCAACTGGTCGCGTTCGGTGATCCGGGAGGCCGAAGCTGTCTGCATCGTGAAGGTTCTCAAGCTGAAGCGGGTCGCCGGCGCTGCGCCATCGCGCCGAAGAAGGCGGCCCGCTCGCGTGCGCGGTTCACCAGCATGCTCAGGTCGTTCTCGGTCAGCACCACTTGCGCGCCGAGTCCGAGGACCGCTTCCCATTGCGCATCGCGGCCCACGCCGCCCACGCCGAAGGCCTTGCCGTGCGCGCGCGCCGCCGCCGCGATGCGTTCCAGCGCCGCCACGTAGCGCGGGTGGTCGTAGCCGCCGGGCAGGCCCATGTCGAATACCAGGTCGCTGCTGCCGACGAAGAGCACGTCGGTGCCCGGCACCGCCGCGATCTCGTGCACGGCTTCGACGGCCGCCTCGCTCTCGATCATCAGCATCGTCACCGACTCCTGGTTGAAGCGGCGGCTCGCCTCGGCCAGTGGAATGCCGTAGCCGAACTGCGGAATGGACCCCGGCACCGACAGCACGCCCTCGGGCGGATACTTCGCCGCCCGGCTGGCGCGGCGTGCTTCGCCGCTCGAGTTGACGTGCGGCACCACCACGCCCAGCACGCCGTTGGTGAGCCAGCTCGCGATCTCCGCCTCGTCGTTGCGGCGCACCCGTGCGAAAGGCAGAAGCCCGGCGCGCAACGCGCCCAGCGCGATGTCGTAGGCGAGATGCGGCGTCATCGGGCTGTGCTCGTTGTCCAGCATCAGCCAGCCGTAGCCGCAGTCCTTGAGGATGGCGCCGATCTCGGGCGTGCGCGAATGCCGCACGTTGCAGCCCAGCAGCAGCTCGCCCCGCGCCAGGCGCTCCTTGAACGCCGTGCCGACCGCGGGGTGACCGCTCATCGAGGGCGCCGGCAGCGGCAAGGAGGTCGCGGCCGTCATTGCGCCTCGATCTTGGCGTCGTCGATGATGCGCTTGTAGCGCGCGGTGTCCTCCACCACCCGCGTGCGCAGGCCTTCGGGCGTGGTGGTGACGACGTCCATGCCCAGGCCGCGCAGGCGCTCCGCCACCGCGGGCTCCTGCAGGATCTTCACCACTTCCTGGTTCAGCCGCTCGACCACCGGCTTGGGCGTGCCGGCCGGCGCGAAGAGGGCGTACCAGGTGTCCAGCACCACCGGCGGAAAGCCGGCTTCGGCCATGGTCGGGATGTCCGGCGCCACGCTGCTGCGCGCGGCGGAGGTCACGGCCAGCGCACGCAGTTGTCCTGCCTGCACCGCGGGGAGGGCGGAGGCCATGTTGTCGAAGCTCATCGGCACGTGTCCCGCGATCAGGTCGCTGCGCAGCGGGCCGCTGCCCTTGTAGGGAACGTGCACCAGGTTCAGGCCCGTGAGCTTCTTGAAGCGTTCGCCCGCCAGGTGGCCACCGCCGCCGGTGCTGGCGGAGCCGAAGCTCACGCCGTCCTTCTGGCCGGCGATGTACTGCAGCAGCGACTTTCCATCCGTGGCCGCGACTTTCGGGTTGACCACCAGCAGCAGGGGCGCGGCCGCCACCATGGTGATCGGCTCGAAATCCTTCACCGGGTCGTGGCGCGTTTCCTTGAAGAGCAGGTTGTTGGTGCCGTGCGTGCTCTGCGTGCCCATGATCAGCGTGTAGCCGTCCGCCGGCTGCGTGGCGACGTAGTGGGCCCCGATGTTGCCTGCCGCACCGCCCTTCGATTCGACCACGACCGGCTGTCCCAGCGCTTGCGCCAGGCGGTCGCTGATCACGCGCGACACGATCTCGACACTGCCGCCGGGCGGGTAGGGCACGATGATGCGGATCGGTTTGTCGGGGTAGGCCGCGCCGGCGGCGCTCGCGATGCAGACAATTGCGGCGGCGATGCAGCGCCTGAACAGCGGGCTCGGATTCACGAACGGAACTCCTGTGGAAACGGTGGGCGAACCGGTCCGGATGCGACGGACTGCACGCATCCCGACCCCTGCGCCGAATGGTAGGAACGCGCGGCCGCGCGCTGAATTCACATCCGCCGGGGGCATCGTTCAGCCTGCCTGAACGCTGCCGGCCACGAGCGGATTCAGCGCCACGGAACGGCCCGTTATCGAACGGCGAATGGCCTGGCGCTCATGCGCTGGCGATACTGTCCGCCATGTACCACTCGCTCTTCGCCGCCGGCGAAGGCGCCACCCCCGAACCCATGAGACAAGACATCAACGCCGTGCAGCTGGGCATCGTCTGGCAGCGCCTGACCGGGCTGATGGACGAGATCGCGCAGACCTTCGTCCGCACTTCCTTCTCCGTGGTCGTGCGGGAGAACTGGGACCTCGCCATGTCCTTCATGGATGCGGAGGGCCGCGTGTTCGCGCAGTCCTCGCGCTCGATCCCGTCCTTCCTCGGCACCATGCCGCGCACCCTCCGGGCCATCCTGGAGCGCCATCCGCGCGAGACGCTGGAGCCCGGCGACGTGCTGATCTCCAACGACCCCTGGATGGGCACCGGACACCTCAACGACATCACCATGGTGCGCCCGATCTTCCGCGGCGGCACGCTGATCGCGTTCGTCGGCTCCACCTTCCACACGGTGGACATCGGCGGCGCGCCCAATCCATTCGCCCGCGACTGCTACGAAGAGGGGCTCTGCATTCCGGCGCTCAAGATCATGCGCCGCGGAGAAGAGAACGCCGACGTGGTGGCGTTCATCACCGAAAACCTGCGCGAGTCGGCCGAGACCCTCGGCGACCTGCGCGCGCAGTTCGCGGCCTTCGAGCAGGCGCAGAAGCGGCTCATCAAGCTGCTCGACGACGAGCGCATCGACGACCTGCGCCACGTTACCGACCAGATCCTCGACCGCTCGGAACAGAGCATGCGGGCGATGCTCGAGGCGGCGCCCGACGGCGAGTTCCACGACGAGGTCACGGCCGACGGCTACGACCTGCCGCTCACCATCCGCTGCACCGTGCGCAAGAAGGGCTCGGACCTCACGGTGGACTACGCCGGCACCACCGGCCAGATCGACAAGCCGATCAACTCGGTGATGAACTTCACCTTCGCCTACAGCGCGTACGCGATCAAGTGTGCCTTCGATCCGGGCTCGCCCAACAACGACGGCGTGCTGCGGCCGCTGCAGATCCTCGCGCCCGAGGGCTGCCTGGTGAACCCAACCCGGCCCGCGCCGGTCTGGGGCCGCCACCTGTCCGGCCACTACCTGCCCTTCGCGATCTTCGGCGCCCTGTCGCAGATGATTCCGCAGCGCGTGGCCGCCGACAGCGGCTCGCCGATCTGGAACATCTACTTCAAGGGCAACGACAAGGCGCGCCGCAAGTTCGTCAAGATGTTCTTCATGAGCGGCGGCTACGGTGCGCGTGCCGCGTCCGACGGGCCGGCCTGCCTGAGCTTCCCGACGAACGTGGCCAACAGCCCCATCGAGCAGTTCGAGACGCAGACGCCGTTGATCGTGACCGAGAAGCGGCTCATCGTCGACTCGGGCGGCGCCGGGCGCTTCCGCGGCGGTCCGGGGCAGCGGCTGTCCTTTCGCTCGACCTCGGACGATCCGCTCACCTTCGTCATCCGGCACGAGCGCGTCAAGCATCCGCCGCGCGGCTTCCTGGGCGGCCTGGCGGGCTCGCCGGGCGTCGACATGCTCAACGGCGAGCGCATCGCCGCCAAGTCGGTCGTCACCATGAAGAAGGGCGACGTCGCCACCTTCGAGACCCCGGGCGGCGGCGGCATGTATCCACCGACCGAGCGCAAGCTCGACGCGATCCGCAAGGACCTCGTCAACGGCATCGTCAGCCTGGCCGCGGCCCAGCGCGACTACGGCATCCAGGCCGACCGCCTCAGTCTCGCGGGCGGGAGCAAGAACACCCAGGCATCCGGGACAACGAAGGCATCGAAGGAATCCAACTCGTGAACGCAAAGGGACAAGACGCGCGCCGCTACCGCATCGGCGTGGACATCGGCGGCACCTTCACCGACCTCGTGATGTTCGACACCGAGGCCCGCATGCTCGTCAACGAGAAAGTGCCCACCACGCCGGACGATCCGTCGCGCGGCGTGCTCAACGGCATCGGCCTGCTGCTGCAGAAGAGCGGCGTGCGCGCCGCCGACGTGGATGCCGTGATCCACGGCACCACGCTGGTGGCGAACGCGCTGATCGAGCGCAAGGGCGTGCGCACGGCGCTGGTCACCTCCGAGGGCTTTCGCGACGTGCTGCAGATCGGCCGCGAATGGCGTTACGACATCTACGACATCGGCCTGCAGCCGGTGGATTCGCTGATCGAGCGCTCCGCCCGCTTCGAGGTGCGCGAGCGCATGGGCCCGGAGGGCGAGACCCTCGCGGCCCTGGACGAGCGCCAGATGGAGGCCGTGGCGCAGCAGCTCGCGGCGGGCGACTACGAGGCGGTGGCGGTGTGCTTCCTGCATGCCTACCGCTTCCCGGCGCACGAGCAACGCGCCAAGGCCATCCTCGAAAAGCACCTGCCGCACACCACGGTCTGCATCTCCAGCGAGGTGATGCCGGAGCTCGGCGAATACGAGCGCAGTGCCACCGCCGTGTGCAACGCGTACGTGCAGCCGCTCTTTCGCAAGTACATCGCCGGACTGATCGAGGGCATGCGCGGCATGGGCATCGAGCGCGAGCTCTTCCTCATGCAGTCCGACGGCGGCACGGTGCACTACACCACCGCCATGCAGTACCCCATCCGGCTGGTGCAGTCGGGCCCGGCCGGCGGCGTGCAGGCCACCGCGCTGATCGGGCGCCTGGCGGGTGCGGCCGATGTGCTGTGCTTCGACATGGGCGGTACCACCGCCAAGGCCTGCCTGATCGAGGGCGGCGAGCCGGCCGTCACCACCGACTTCGAGGTGGCGCGGCAGGCCCGCTTCAAGAAGGGCAGCGGCATCCCGCTCAAGGTGCCGGCGGTCGACATGATCGAGATCGGCTCCGGCGGCGGCAGCATCGCCCGCATCAACCAGATGGGCCTGATCCAGGTCGGCCCCGACAGCTCCAGCGCCGTGCCCGGCCCGGCCTGCTACGGCCTGGGCGGCGAAGACGGCACCGTGACCGATGCCGACCTGGTGCTGGGCTACCTGGATGCCAAGGCTTTCCTGGGCGGTGACATGGCGCTGGACGAGCCCGCCGCGCGCCAGGCCCTGGCCGCGGGCATCGGCAAGCCCCTGGGCCTGGACGACGTGGAAGCCGCCTTCGGCATCCACGAGACCGTGAACGAGACCATGGCGCAGGCCGCCAGCATCCACGCGCTGGAGAAGGGGCGCAAGGCGTCCGACTACGCCATGGTGCCGATCGGCGGCGCCGGGCCGGTGCATGCCTGCCACGTCGCGCTCAAGCTCGGCATCCGCCGCGTGATCTGCCCGCTGGGCGCGGGCGTGGCTTCGGCCTTCGGCTTCCTCGCGTCGCCGATGTCCTTCCAGTTCGTGCGGGCCGAGATCACGCCGCTGGCCCGGCTGGAGGCCGCGCGCGTGCATGCGCTGGTCGAAGCCCTCGAAGCGCAGGGCCGCGCCATGTTCGACGCCGCCGGCATGGGCGCCCTGAAGGTCCTGGTCAAGGTCAGTGCCGCCATGCGCTACGTCGGCCAGGGCTACGAAGTGCAGGTGCCGCTGGACGACCATCGCACGGCGCAGGGCATGGGCGCGCGGCTGGCGCAGGCCTTCGAGAACGCCTACCGCCAGCTCTACGGCCGCACCGAGCAGGGCGCGCCGCTGGAGATCGTGTCCTGGCGCGTGGTGGTGATGAGCGAGACGCCCGACATCACGCCGGCCGCCGTCGCCAACCTCGACGCCGGCGGCAGCGCGCTCAAGGGACGCCGGCCCGTGTACAGCGTGACGGGCCGGCGCTTCGTCGACACGCCCGTGTACGACCGCTACCGGCTGGGCACCGACACCGACATCCAGGGCCCCGCGATCGTCGAGGAGCGCGAATCCACCGTGGTCGTGCCGGAAGGCGCGCGCGTGAGCGTCGACCGCTGGCGCAACCTGATCGTCGACCTGCCGCTGCTGGCCGGACACTGAGGAGGCTCGCCATGCAGCAATACCAGCTCTACATCGACGGGCAATGGCGCGCGCCCGCAAGCGGGCAATGGTTCGATTCGATCAACCCCTACACCGGCGAAGCCTGGTGCCGCATCCCGCGCGGCACTGCCGGCGACGTCGATGCCGCCGCCCGTGCCGCCCACCGCGCCATGCACGAAGGCGAGTGGGCGACGATCACCGCCACCCAGCGCGGCCATCGCCTGCGCCGCCTGGGCGACCTGCTGGCCGCGCGTGCCGAACACCTGGCCCGCATCGAGGTGCAGGACAACGGCAAGCTGCTGGCGGAAATGCTCAACCAGTGCCGCTACCTGACCGAGTGGTTCCACTACTTCGGCGGGCTGGCCGACAAGATCGAAGGCTCGGTGCCGCCGATCGACAAGGCCGACGTGCTCAACTTCACGCGGCACGAGCCCATCGGCGTGACGGCCTGCATCACGCCCTGGAATTCGCCCCTGCTGCTGATGGCGTGGAAGGTCGCGCCCGCGCTGGCGGCCGGGAACGCGGTGGTGATCAAGCCTTCGGAATTCACTTCGGCCTCGACGCTGGAGTTCGCCCGTGTCTGCGAGGAAGCCGGCCTGCCCGCGGGGCTGGTGAACGTCGTCACCGGCTACGGTGCCGAGGCCGGCGAACCGCTGGTGGGCCATCCGCTGGTGCGCAAGATCGCCTTCACCGGCGGCGAGTCCGGCGGGCGCCACGTCAACATCGCCGCGGCGCGCGACTTCAAGCACACCACGCTGGAACTGGGCGGCAAGTCGGCCAACATCGTGCTCGACGACGCGCGCCTCGACGACGCGGTCTCCGGCGCCATCTCGGGCATCTTCGCGGCCACGGGGCAGACCTGCATCGCCGGGTCGCGCCTGCTGCTGCACGAGCGCATCCACGACCAGTTCCTGGACAAGCTGCTCGCCCTGGCCAGCCAGGCGCGCTTCGGCGACCCGATGGACGCCGGCACCCAGATCGGCCCCGTCACCACCGAGCCGCAGTTCCGCAAGGTGGTGGACTACCTTCGCATCGCCAAGGAGGAAGGCGCGCGCTGCGTGATGGGCGGCGAGGTGGCGCCCCAGCCGCCGGGCGCGCGCGGCTTCTTCGTGCAGCCCACCATCTTCGCGGACGTGAAGCCCGACATGCGCATCGCACAGGAGGAGGTCTTCGGGCCCGTGCTGTCGGTGATCCGCTTCGCGAGCGACGAGGAAGCGATCCGCATCGCCAACAGCACGAACTACGGCCTGGCGGCCGGCGTGTGGACCGAGAGCCTGCGCCGCGCCGTGAATTTCTCGAAGCAACTGCAAGCCGGCACCGTGTGGGTCAACACCTACCGCTCGACCAGCTACACCACGCCCTTCGGCGGCGTGAAGGCCTCCGGCCTGGGCCGGGAGAACGGCATGGACGCCATCCGCGAATACCTGCAGACCAAGAGCGTCTGGTTCTACACCGGCGGACCGGTCGCCAATCCCTACATCCGGCGCTGAAGAGCATGACCACGACAACCACGACCTTGGAGAACCCGGCAGCGATGACCGTGGCCGAAGCCCTGGCGCAGGCCATGGTGGAGGCCGGCGTTCGCCGCATCTACGGTGTGCCCGGCGGCGGCTCTTCGCTCGACGTGATCGAGGCAGCCGCGCGGCGCGGCATCGGCTTCACGCTGACCAAGACCGAGAACGCCGCCGTGATGATGGCGGGCGCGCTGGCCGAGAGCACCGGGCGCCTGGGCGTCGCGCTGATGACCAAGGGCCCCGGCGTGGCCAACGCGGCGAACGGCGTGGCCTATGCCAGCCTCGACCGCGCGCCGGTCCTGGTCATCACCGACGGCTTCACGCCCGCGCAGCTCGGCTACATCACGCACCAGGTGTTCGATCAGCGCGGCATGCTGGCGCCGGTGGTCAAGGGCCACGGCCGACTCGAGGGCGAGGACGCGGGCGCGGAGATTCGCCGCCTGGTGGCGCTGGCCCTTGCCGCGCCCTGCGGCCCGGTGCACATCGAGCTCACGAGCTCGGCCGCGCGCAAGCCCCTGGCCCGGCCCCTGCCCGAGGCCGTGGCGGCGCGGCCCGCACGGGCCGATGCGATACGGCTCGAGGAGGCCGCGGCGCGCATCGCCGCCGCCCGGCGCCCGGTCATCGTCGCCGGCCTCGAGGCGCGGCGCGCGGCGCCCCAGCTGCGCGCCCTGGCCGAGCGACTGTGCTGCCCCGTGCTGCCCACCTACAAGGGCAAGGGCGTCCTGCCGGACCGCCACGAGCTGGTGACGGGCGTGTTCACCGGCGGCGCGCAGGAACAGGAATGCGTGCGGCAGGCCGACCTGATCGTGCTGGTCGGCCTGGACCCGGTGGAGCTGATCCTGCAGCCCTGGCCCTACGACATTCCGGTGCTCGACATCGGCGTCCGCGCCTATCCCGTGCACTACGTGAAGCCGGTGCTCGGCGTGTACGGCGAGCTCGCGGCCAGCCTGGAAGCCCTGTGCGTGCAGGGCGTCGCGGGCAGCCACTGGGAGCCCGGCGAGATCGCACGCCTGCGCGGCAACGTGCAGCGCGCGCTGGCCTACGGGCCGGTCGCGCAGGGCGTGGCGCCCGACCGCCTGGTGCAGCTCACCGCCGAGGCCTGCGCGCGGGCCGGCTGGCGCGCGCGCGTGGCGGTCGATGCTGGCGCCCACATGTTTTCGGCCACCGCCTTCTTCCCATGCGAGGAGCCCGGCGACTGCCTGATCTCCAACGGCCTGGCCTCGATGGCCTTCGGCGTGCCGGCCGCGATCGCAGCCGCACTGGAGGACCCGTCGCGGCCGGTGGTCTGCTTCACCGGCGACGGCGGATTGATGATGTGCATGGGCGAGCTGTGCACGGCGGTCGAGGCGGGGGCGCGCATCCTGGTGGTGGTGTTCAACGACGGGGCGCTCTCGCTGATCGACGTGAAGCAGCAGAGCCGCCGGCTCCCCACGCGCGGCGTGCGCTGGGGCCGGCACGACTTCGCGCGGGTGATGGACGGGGCGGGCGGCGCCGGCTGGCGCGTGCGCGACGAAGACGGCCTGCGCACCGCCCTGCAGGCGGCACTGGCCGCGAGCGGCCCCGCGCTCATCGACGTCGAGGTCGAGCCGGCCGGCTATGCGCAGCAGCTCAAGGCGATGCGAGGCTGAAGCAATGATCACGATCGGCCCGCGTGCCAGCGCTGCCCCGCGTGCCGCCGCGCTCGCGGCCCCGGCCGGGCTGCCGGTCGGCACGCTGAGCGACGTGCTCGGCCGGTCGCTCGTCAGGCCGCCGGACTGCAGCGGGTCCGAGCCGGACCGAACTGAACCGAACTGAACTGGAGGAACCACGATGCCGATGTCTCGCCGCCGAATGATGGCACTCACCGCCGCCGGGCTCGCCGCGGCGCCGCATGCGGGCAGCTGGGCTGCCGAGCCCTTTCCGTCCGACGCGAAGACGGTGACGATCCTGGTCGGCTTCGCGCCGGGCGGTGGCGGCGACACCTGGGCCCGCTGGATGGCCGAGTTCCTCCGTGCGCGCTGGAAGACCACCGTGGTGGTCGAGAACAAGCCCGGCGCAGGCGGCACCATCGTGGCCGGCCAGCTCGCGCGTTCCAGGCCCGACGGATACACGGTCGCGCTGGCCACGTCGAGTCCGTTCACCGTCGCGCCTTACCTGCAGAAGCTGCCGTACGACCCGATCGCGGACTTCCGCTACCTGTTCCAGTTCCTGGTGAGCGCGCAGCCGCTCTTCGTCCGGGCCGATGCGCAGTGGAAGTCGATGCAGGCATTGATGGCCTGGGCCAAGGCCAACCCCGGGCAGCTGTTCTGGTCGACGGCGGCCACCAACGGCGCCACCCACATCGCCACCGCGGCCGCCTTCCAGGCGGCAGGCATCCAGGCGACCTACGTGCCCTACAAGGGCGGCGCCGAGGCGATCTCGGCCCTGCTCGGCGGCCAGATCCAGGCCCTGGTGGCGGCGGAGTTTCCGCCCTTCGCGGCCAGCGGCCGCGTGCGCCTGCTGGCGGAGAGCGGGCCCGACAAGCTGCCGGGCTACCCGGACGTGCCGACCTACAAGGAACTCGACTTCCCCGTCTCGGTGCCGATCTTCTACGGCCTCGCCGGCCCCGCGGGCATGCCCGAGGAGGCGGTGAAGGCCTGGGAGGCCGCGGGCCGCGCGATGGTGGACGATCCGGGCTTCAAGGAGATGCTGGGCAAGCTCTCCGGCACCGGCGCCTACATGGACGCCACCGCCTTCGGCCGCACCATTGCCGAGGTGAACCGCAAGATGGCGAAGCTGGTGCCCGATCTCAAGCTCGCCAACTGATCCCCAAGCCCGAACCCAGCCGCCAAGCGCGGACGACAAGGAAGAAAAAAGCATGTGGACCCCCGAATGGGTGCTGTCGGACGGCGAGATCATTCGCCATGCCGACGCGAAGATCCATCCCCTCTCGCTCGCCGTCACCTACGCCACCACCGTCTTCGAAGGACTGCGCGCCTACCGCCGCCCCGAGGACGGCAGCTACAGCTTCTTCCGCCTGCGCGAGCACATCGAGCGGCTGCAGGTGGGCATGAAGGTGATGCGCTTCGATCGCCGCATCGAGGTCGACGAAATGCAGGAGGCGCTGTCGCGCCTGGTGCGGGCCAATTCGCCCGACACCGACGTGTACATCCGCCTGCTCGTGTTCATCTCCGGCATCGGCTTGATGGCGACCAAGGGGCCGGTGAGCTACTTCGCGGTGGCGCAGCCGCGCGACAAGCCCCGATTCGCCGAGACCGGCATGCAGCTCGGCGTGAGCTCGTGGAGCCGGCTTTCTGACAACGCCAGCCCGCCGCGCATCAAGGCCACTGCCAACTACCACAACGCGCGCCTCACGCAGCTGCAGGCGCAGGCCGACGGCTACGACGGTGCGCTGATGCTCACGCCGCAAGGCAAGGTGTCGGAAGCGCCGATCGCCTGCTTCTTCATGGTGCGCGACGGCGAGCTCATCACGCCCAGCCTGGGCAGCAACATCCTGGAAAGCGTCACGCGCGATTCGATCATCCGGCTGTACGAACGTCGCTTCGGCCGGCCGGTGATCCAGCGCGAGGTCGACCGCAGCGAACTCTACTTCGCGCAGGAAGCCTTCCTGTGCGGCACCGGGCAGGAGATCATTCCCGTGGTCGGCATCGACCGGCTGCCGGTCGGCGACGGCAGGCCCGGCGAGCTCACGCGGCAGGTGCAGGCCATGTACTTCGACTGCGTGCGGCGCAACGTGCCGGACGAATGGGGCTGGCACACGCCGCTGACCTGAGGCCGGTGCCATCGCGTCGTGGTCAGTCGACGCGCTCGCCCCCTGCCAGCGCCCGCACCTGCTGGCGCAGGTGCTCGATCAGCAGCTCGCTCGAACGAGGCAGGGTGTGCGAGCGCAGGCGCACCAGGCTGATGTCGCGCCGTGCCCAGCTCTCGTCGAGCGACATCACGCGCAGGCGCTTCAGGCCGTATTGCTGCGCGCAGATCAGCGGCACCACCGCGACGCCCGCACCGGCCTCGACCATGCGGCAGACGGCGTCGAAGCTGCCGACCTGGATGCGCAGGTTGATGCGCTTGCCGAGCTGGCGCGCGATGCCGTCGACGAAGCTGTGGATCGAGTTGTGCTGGTTGAGTCCCACGAAGGGCGAACTGTCGAGCAGCTCGGCCAGGCGCACCGGCCCGTCCTTGCGGGGCCCCAGCAGGGGCGAGGCGATCAGCACCAGCTCGTCGCGGTAGAGGGGCAGCACGTCCAGCTCTTCGGGCATGACGCGCCCCGCCACCATCGCGATGTCGGCCGCGCCCTTGGCCACGGCCACCGCGGCCTCGCGCGAGCTGCATTCTTCCAGCTCGATGTCGATGTCCGGGTGCTCCGCCAGGAAGGCCGACAGCGCCCCGGGCAGAAAGGTGCTGGCCGCGGTGCTGTTGGCCAGCAGCCGCACACGCCCCTTCACGCCGCTGGCAAAAGGCTGCATCGCCGAGTGCATGCATTCGAGCTGGTTGAAGACCAGGCGGATGTGCTCCAGCATGCGCTCGCCCGCCGGCGTGAGCTGCACGCCCTTGGCCTGGCGCAGCAGCAGCGGCGTGTGGAAGTTTTCCTCCAGTTGCTTGATGCGCATGCTCGCCGCGGGGGGCGACAGGAAGGCGCGCTCGGCGGCTCGCGTGAGATTGCGTGTCTCGCCCACGTGAAGGAACAGGCGCAGGTCGGTCAGGTCGTAGTGCATGCGAAAGCCATTGTGATCCACGCGACATGCCGCCGCAGGATGCATGCCGTCCCTGAAAGCGGCTACGCGCCGAACTGCAGCGCGGCCAGCCGCGCGTAGACGCCGTTCTGCGCCACCAGCGCGGCATGGGTGCCATGTTCCACGATCCCGCCGTGGTCGAGCACGACGATGCGGTCGGCCTTCTGCACGGTCGCCAGCCGGTGCGCGATGACCAGGGTCGTGCGGCCGGTCATCGCCGATTCGAGCGCGGCCTGCACCATGCGCTCGCTCTCGGCGTCGAGAGCGCTCGTCGCTTCGTCGAGCAACAGCAGCGGAGGGTTCTTCAGCATGGCGCGTGCGATCGCGATGCGCTGCCGCTGGCCGCCCGACAGGCGCACGCCGCGTTCGCCGAGGAAGGTGTCGTAGCCCTCGGGCAGGGCGCGCAGGAAGCCGTCCGCGAAGGCCGCCCGCGCGGCCGCGTGGACCTCTTCGGTGCTGGCGTCGGGCCGTCCGTAGCGGATGTTCTCGAGCGCGCTGGCCGAGAAGATCACCGCGTCCTGCGGCACCAGCCCGATGCGCCCGCGCAGCGCGTCCAGGCCCAGCTGCGCCAGCGGCACGCCATCCAGGAGGATGCGGCCGGACTGCGGGTCGTAGTAGCGCAGCAATAACTGGAACACCGTGCTCTTGCCGGCCCCGCTCGATCCCACCAGGGCGACCGTCTCGCCGGCCCCGATGTCCAGGCTGAAATCGCGCAGTGCCGGCGTGCCCGGCCGCGACGGATAGTGGAAGCCCACGCCTTCGAAGCGCACGGTGCTGCCGGCGGCGGGCAGCGCCGAGTGGGCGGGCCGGGCCGGTGACACGATGGCCGGCGGCGCATGCAGCAGCTCCATCAGGCGCTCGGTCGCGCCGGCCGCGCGCAGCAGGTCGCCGTAGACCTCGCCCAGCACCGCGGCCGCACTGGCCAGGATGATCACGTAGACCACGGTCTGCCCCAGGTGGCCGGCCGTGATGTCGCCGCGCAGCACCGCCTGCGTGCCCTGGTACAGCCCCCACAGCAGGGCGGCCGAGGTGGCGATGATGATGAAGGCCACCAGCACCGAGCGCGCCCGGGTGCGGCGCACGGCGGTGCGGAAGGCGTCGTCGGTGGAGGCGTCGAAGCGGGCCGCCTCGCGCGACTCGGCCGTGTAGCTCTGCACCACGGGGATCGCGTTCAGCACCTCGGCCGCGATGGCGCTCGAATCCGCGACGCGGTCCTGGCTGGCGCGGGAGAGCCGCCGCACGCGCCGCCCGAACCACATGCTCGGCAGCACCACCAGCACGAGGATGCCCAGCACCTGGAACATCACGTAAGGGTTGGTCCAGACCAGCATCGCCAGCGCGCCGATGCCCATCACCGCATTGCGCAGGCCCATGCTCAGCGAGGAGCCGACCACTGTCTGCACCAGCGTCGTGTCGGCCGTCAGGCGCGAGAGCACCTCGCCCGTCTGGGTGGTCTCGAAGAAGGCCGGGCTCTGGCGCAGCACGTGCGCATAGACGGCGTTGCGCAGGTCCGCCGTGACCCGCTCGCCCAGCCAGCTGACGGTATAGAAGCGCGCCGCCGAAAAAACACCCAGCGCCACGGCAACGCCGAAGAGGGCGAGGAAGTGGCCGCGCAGCGCCATCGCCTGCGTGCCGCGGTCGGCGCCCACCAGGCCCCCGTCGATCAGGCTGCGCAACGCGATCGGGAACACCAGGGTGGTCACCGCCGCCATCACCAGGAACAGGCCGGCCAGCACGATCTGGACGCGGTAAGGGCGCAGGAACGGGGCCAGGCCGGACAGCGATCGCGGCGAGGCCCTGGCGGGCGAAGGAGGGGCAGGGGAAACCATGAGGCTGGATTCTAGCCAACGCTTGCCCTTTCAAAGGTCGCCTTGACAATTACTGTCGAGGCAACTAATATTCGCGCCATGCCTGACGCCACCGATCCAGCCGCCGCCCCGGCCGCTCTGCAGCCCGATCCCTCGAGCCAGGCTGCCGACTTCTACCGCCCCGAGTCCTACAACGCCGAGGAGAGCGTGGGCCACATGATGCGGCGCATCACCACCATGCTCGCGCAGAGCGTGGCCAACCGGATGTCGGAGCCCAGCGGCCCGACCTTCCCGCAGTGGGCGCCCCTCTACAAGCTTCATCTGGGCCATGCCACCACGGTCGCCGAGCTGGCGCGCGAATGCCAGCTCGACACCGGCGCCATGACCCGCCTGCTCGATCGGCTGGAGGCCAAGGACCTGTGCCGGCGCGTGCGCTCCCTGTCCGACCGCCGGGTGGTCAACATCGAGCTGACGGAGGAGGGCCGCGAGGCGGCTCGCCAGGTGCCTCATGTGCTGTGCGGCGTGCAGAACGAAATCCTCGCCGGCTTCAGCCGCGAGGAATGGTTGCAGCTCAAGGGCTACCTGCGCCGCCTGCTCGACAACGCACAGGCCCTCGCGGCCCGTGGAGAAAAGAATGACAGCGTCTCTTCCTGACTTCGCGCGGCGCCCGCTGACCGCGCTGGCCGCTGCGGCGGCGCTCCTTGTGGCCGGTTGCGCCGACATGGGCCACAACGCTTCGCAGGCCAGCCTGCGCGACGCCGCCTCCCTGGGCCTGACGAGCGAGGCCGCGGCCATGGCCGTGCCGAGCGTCGACAGCCAATGGTGGCTGGGCTTCGGCGATGCACAGCTCGATGGCCTGGTGGCGCAGGCCCTGCGCGGCAATCCCAACCTGCAGGTGGCGCGCGCCCGCCTCGACAAAGCCCGGTCCGCGGTCGGCGTGGCCGACGCTGCCGGCAAGCCCCACCTCGACGGGCAGCTCGACCTGACGCGCCAGAAGTTCAGCGCCAACGGCATCTACCCCGCGCCCCTGGGTGGCTCCATCCGCAACCTCGGCACCCTGCAGCTCAATGCGGGCTGGGAGCTGGATTTCTTCGGCAAGAACCGCACCGCCGTGGAGTCCGCCATCGGTACGTCCAACGCCGCGGCGGCCGAAGCCGAGGCGGCCCGCGTGCTGCTGGCCAGCAACGTGGCCCGCGCCTACGTGCAGTGGGCACGCCTCGATGACCAACTCGCCGTGGCCGGGCGCACGCTCTCGCAGCGCGAGGAAACGCTCAGATTGGTGCGCGACCGGGTTTCCGCCGGCCTGGACACGCGCCTGGAGCAGTTCCAGAGCGAAGGCGGCCTGCCGCAGGCGCGCCAGCAGATCGAAGCCTTGAACGAGCAGGTCGCCATCGCGCGCAATGCCCTGGACGCGCTGGTGGGCCAGCCCGGTGCCACGCATTCGCTGGCAGCACCCAAACTCGGCAACCTGCGCCCGATCGCCCTGCAGCCCACGCTCCCGGCCGACTTGCTGGGCCGGCGCGCGGACATCGCCGCCGCGCGCTGGCGCGTCGAGGCCGCCAGCAGCGACGTCGCCAACGCCAAGACCCAGTTCTATCCCAACATCAACCTGGTGGCCTTCGCCGGCTTCTCCGCCATCGGCTTCGGCCAGCTCACCAAGGCCGGCAGCGAACAGTGGGGCGTGGGCCCCGCCGTGCGCCTGCCCATCTTCGAAGCCGGACGCCTGCGCGCCAACCTGCGCGGCAAGACGGCCGACCTCGACGCTGCCATCGAGAGCTACAACGCCACCGTGCTCGATGCCGTGCGCGACGTGGCCGACCAGGTCGCGAGCGCCCAGTCGATCGCGCGCCAGCAGGCCGAGCAGGCCGCTTCGCAGCGCGCGGCCGAGTCCGCCTACGACATCGCCGTGCAGCGCTACGGCGCAGGCCTGGGCAACTACCTGAACGTGCTGGCGGCCGAGACCACCGTCCTGGCCGAGCGCCGCCAGGCCGTCGACCTGGCCGCGCGCGCCTTCGAGACCCAGGTGGGCCTGGCGCGCGCCCTGGGCGGCGGCTGGCAGCCCCCCTCCGACACCACGGCGACCGCCTCGGCCGACGCCGGCAAGACCGCCGCGCGTCATCCCTGAACAGAACACATTGCGCGAATCCGAAGGACTTTCCATGGACAGCAACAACACACCCGCAGAGAACGCCCCGGCCGAAGCGCCGGCTTCCAACGGCAAGCGCCGCCGTGCCCTCACCGTGCTGGCCGCGGCCGTGGTGGTGGCCGGCGTGGGCTGGGGTGCCTACGAATGGCTGGTCGGCAGCCGCTACGAAACCACCGACAACGCCTACGTGCAGGGCAACGTGATCCAGATCACCCCGCAGATCGGCGGCACCGTGATGGCGATCATGGCCGACGACACCGACCTGGTGAAGACCGGCCAGCCGCTGGTGCAGCTCGACCCGGCCGATGCCAAGGTCGCGCTCGAGCAGGCCGAGGCCGCGCTCGGGCAGGCGGTGCGCCAGGTGCGCACGCTCTATGCCAACAACGGCGCGCTGGCCGCGCAGGTCTCGCTGCGGCAGGCCGACATCGTCAAGGCGCAGAGCGACATCGCCCGCGCGCAGGACGACCTCAAGCGCCGCCAGGCGCTGTCGGGCAACGGTGCCGTCTCGAAGGAAGAGCTCAACCATGCCGAGACCACGCTGGCCAACGCGAAAAGTGCCCTGGCCGCGGCGCAGGCCGGCATGGCGGCGGCGCGCGAACAGCTCGCCAGCAACAAGTCGCTGACCGACGGCACCAGCGTGGAGGAGCACCCCAGCGTGCAGGCCGCGGCCGCCAAGGTGCGCGAGGCCTACCTGGCGACCCAGCGCGTGGCCCTGCCGGCGCCCGTCGAAGGCTATGTCGCCAAGCGCACGGTGCAACTCGGCCAGCGCGTGGCCGCTGGCACGCCCATGATGTCCATCGTGCCGCTGGACCAGCTCTGGGTCGATGCCAACTTCAAGGAAGTGCAGCTGCGCAACATCCGCATCGACCAGCCGGTGAAGCTGGTGGCCGACGTCTACGGCAAGAAGGTCGAGTACACCGGCCACGTCGCCGGCCTCGGCGTGGGCACCGGTGCCGCCTTCGCACTGCTGCCGGCCCAGAATGCGACTGGCAACTGGATCAAGGTGGTGCAGCGCGTGCCCGTGCGCATCGCGCTCGACCCCGAGCAGCTCAAGGCCAACCCGCTGCGCGTGGGCCTGTCGATGGACGTCGAGGTCGACGTGCGCGGCAAGGACGGCAAGATGCTCGCCGACGCGCCGCGCGCCACCGCGCTGGCCCAGACCCAGGTCTACAGCCAGCTCGACCAGGGCGCGGATGCCGAGGTGCAGCGCATCATCGCGGCCAACCTGGGCCGCAGCCCGGCGGTCGCGGAGACGCCGGCCAAGCCTTCCGCCGCGCCGGCCGCCAACGCGCGCTCGCACGTCAACCCGATCTGAGGAAGGGCAGGACGATGGCGACCGCCGCGGCCCCTGCCGCCCATCCGCCGCTCGAAGGCGCGGCCCGCGTCTGGGGAACGATCGCGCTCTCCGCGGCGACCTTCATGAACGTGCTCGACACCTCGATCGCGAACGTGTCGCTGCCCGCCATCTCCGGCGACCTGGGCGTGAGCTCCACGCAGGGCACCTGGGTCATCACGAGCTTCGCGGTCGCCAACGCGATCGCGGTGCCGCTGACCGGCTGGCTTACGCAGCGCTTCGGCCAGGTGCGCCTCTTCATGGCCAGCGTGCTGCTGTTCCTCGTCAGCTCCTGGCTGTGCGGCCTGGCGCCGAACATGACGATGCTGATCGCCTTCCGTGCGCTGCAGGGCTTCGTGGCCGGGCCGATGATCCCGCTGTCGCAGACCCTGCTGCTGTCGAGCTATCCGCGCGCCAAGGCCGGCCTGGCCATGGCGATGTGGTCCATGACCACCCTGGTCGCGCCGGTCATGGGGCCGCTGCTCGGCGGCTGGATCACCGACAACATCTCCTGGCCCTGGATCTTCTACATCAACATCCCGGTGGGCCTGCTCGCGGCCGGCATCACCTGGGGCATCTACCGCAAGCGCGAGAGCGTCACCCGCAAGGTGCCGATCGACGGCATCGGGCTCGCCCTGCTGGTGCTGTGGGTGGGCTCGCTGCAACTCATGCTCGACAAGGGCAAGGAGCTCGACTGGTTCCACTCGCCCGAGATCGTCGCGATGGCGGTGATCGCCGCCGTGGGCTTCGCCTTCTTCCTGGTCTGGGAACTCACGGACAAGCACCCGGTGGTGGACCTGTCGCTCTTCAAGCGCCGCAACTTCTGGTCGGGCGCGCTCGCGACCGCGGTGGCCTACGGGCTTTTCTTCGGCAACGTCGTGATCCTGCCCCTTTGGCTGCAGCAGTACATGGGCTACACCGCCACGCAGGCCGGCATGATCATGGCGCCGGTCGGCTTGCTGGCGATCGTGTTCTCGCCCGTGGTGGGCATCACCGTCGGCAAGGTGGACCCGCGCCGCTACGCCACCTTCTCCTTCCTGGTGTTCGCGCTGGTGCTGTGGATGCGCTCCAACTTCAACACCCAGGCGGACTTCTGGACCATCATGATCCCGACCATCATCCAGGGCGTCGCGATGGCCTTCTTCTTCATCCCGCTGGTGACCATCACGCTGTCGGGCCTCTCGCCGGACCGCATCGCGGCCGCCTCGGGACTGTCGAACTTCGCGCGCATCACGGCAGGCGCCATGGGCACCTCCATCGCCACCACGCTGTGGGAAAACCGGGCCGCGTTGCACCATGCGCAGCTGGCCGAATCGGTGAACCAGGGCAGCCAGGCCACCGCCAGCGCGATGGCGGGGCTGTCGGCCAGCGGTCTTTCCGCGGAGCAGGTGCTGGGGCAGCTCAACCGCCTGGTGGACCAGCAGTCCTTCATGCTCGCCGCCAACGATGTCTTCTACGCGTCGGCGGTGCTGTTCCTGCTCCTGATCCCCTTCGTCTGGCTCGCCAAGCCCGTGCGCAGTCCGGGTGCGGCCGATGCCGCCGCAGGGGCGCATTGAAGCTCTCCCCCAGGCTCCCCCACTTCGTGTGGTCCGCCAACCCCCTCACCGGGGGCGCACCCAGCGGCCCGGCAAAGCCGGTTCCGCGGGTGCTCCCGAACGGGCTGGCGTCGCGGCCGGCGTGCGCAGAGGCGGGGTAGGCATTTGCCCCAGTAGGCAAGTCGTTCAGCGGCTGTGAACAATGCGTTGCGTGCGGCCATCTTGCCGCGCCCATACGTAACGCATGAACGACGTCTTCTTCCAGCACCGGGGCGATCTCGCGAGATGAGCGACATCATTCTCGAGACCCGCCAGCTCACCAAGGAATTCAAGGGCTTCACCGCCGTCAGCAACGTCGATCTGAAGGTGGTGCGCGGTTCCATCCATGCCTTGATCGGGCCCAACGGCGCCGGCAAGACCACCTGCTTCAACCTTCTGACCAAGTTTCTCGAGCCCACCTCGGGAAGCATCCTCTTCAACGGGCAGGACATCACCGGCGAGCGCCCGGCGCAGATCGCGCGGCGCGGCATCATCCGCTCCTTCCAGATCTCCGCCGTGTTCCCGCACCTCACGCTGCTGGAGAACGTGCGCCTGGGCCTGCAGCGCGCGCTCGGCACCTCCTTCCACTTCTGGAAGAGCGACAAGACGCTGCAGTCGCTGAACGGGCGCGCCCGCGCCCTGCTGGCCGAAGTCGGCCTCGAAGAACTGGCCGACGAACTGACGGTCAACCTGCCGTACGGCCGCAAGCGCGCGCTGGAGATCGCCACCACCCTGGCCATGGAGCCCGAGCTGATGCTGCTGGACGAGCCCACGCAGGGCATGGGCCACGAGGACGTGCACCGCGTGGCGGAACTGATCAAGCGCGTCTCGGCCGGCCGCACCATCCTGATGGTGGAGCACAACATGAGCGTGGTTTCCACCATCGCCGACACCATCACGGTGCTGCAGCGCGGCGCCGTGCTGGCGGAAGGCCCGTACGCAGAAGTCTCGAAGAACCCGCAGGTGATGGAGGCCTACATGGGCACCACCGAGGGCCAGCTCCAGGGAGCCCACTGACATGGTGGCTGCGCTGGATATCAAGGGCCTGCAAGCCTGGTACGGCGAATCGCACGTGCTGCACGGCGTCGACATGGTGGTGCAGCCCGGCGAGGTGGTGACGCTGCTGGGCCGCAACGGGGCAGGGCGCACCACCACGATGCGCGCCATCCTGGGCCTCACCGGCGCCCGCAAGGGCAGCATCAAGGTGAACGGCGTGGAGACCATCCACATGCCCACGCACCGCATCGCGCACCACGGCATCGGCTACTGCCCGGAGGAGCGCGGCATCTTCGCCAGCCTCTCGGCGGAAGAAAACCTGCTGCTGCCGCCGGCCCTCAAGGGGCCGGACAAGGGCATGTCCGTGGAGGAGATCTACGCCATGTTCCCCAATCTCGCCGAGCGCCGCAACAGCCAGGGCACACGCCTGTCGGGCGGCGAGCAGCAGATGCTGGCGGTGGCGCGCATCCTGCGCACGGGCGCCCGGCTGCTGCTGCTCGACGAGATCTCGGAGGGCCTGGCCCCGGTGATCGTGCAGGCCCTGGCCCGCATGATCCACACCTTGCGCAGCAAGGGCTACACGGTGGTCATGGTGGAGCAGAACTTCCGTTTCGCCGCGCCGCTGGCCGACCGCTTCTACGTGATGGAGCACGGCCGCATCGTCGAAGCCTTCGGCGCCTCCGAGCTCGACGCCAAGATGCCCGTTCTGAACGAGCTGCTCGGCGTCTGATTCCCTTCCCCCTTTCACGCATTCAACCGTTTCACCCGATCGAAGGAGACCACACCATGAAGACTTCATTCACCGCGATCGCGCTGGCCATCGGCGCCCTGGCACTGGCTTCCGGCGCCCAGGCGCAGGAGAAGGTCAAGATCGGTTTCGTCACCGACCTGTCCAGCCTGTACTCCGACCTCGAGGGCAAGGGCGGCGTCAGCGCGATCGAGATGGCCATCGCCGACTTCGGCGGCAAGGCGCTGGGCCAGCCCATCGAGCTGCTCACCGCCGACCACCAGAACAAGGCCGACATCGCCGCCTCCAAGGCGCGCGAGTGGATCGACACGGCAGGCGTCACCATGATCTTCGGCGGCACCAACTCGGGCACCGCGCTGGCGACCGCCAAGGTGGCGCAGGAGAAAAAGCGCGTCTACTTCAACAATGGCGCCGCCAGCTCGGCCCTCACCAACGAGCAGTGCAGCCCCTACACCGTGCACTACGCCTACGACACCGTGGCCCTGGCCAAGGGCACCGGCGCCACGGTGGTGGAGCAGGGCGGCAAGAGCTGGTTCTTCCTGACCGCCGACTACGCCTTCGGCCATGCGCTGGAGGCCGACACGGCGCGCGTCGTCAAGGAGAAAGGCGGCACCGTCGTCGGCGCGGTGCGGCACCCGCTGAACGCCTCGGACTTCTCCTCCTTCCTGCTGCAGGCGCAGAACTCCAAGGCGCAGATCCTCGGGCTCGCGAATGCGGGGGGCGACACCATCAACTCGATCAAGGCGGCCAAGGAATTCGGCGTCGGCAAGACCATGAAGGTGGCCGGCCTGCTGGTCTTCCTCAGCGACATCCACAGCCTGGGCCTGAAGAACACCGAGGGCCTGCTGCACACCACCAGCTGGTACTGGGACCTCAACGACGACACCCGCAAGTGGGCCAACCGCTACTTCGAGAAGAACAAGCGCATGCCCACCGACATCCAGGCCGCCGACTACTCCGCCACCATGACCTACCTGAAGGCGGTGGAGGCGGCCAAGACCACCGATGCCGACAAGGTCATGGAGCAGCTGAAGAAGATGCCGATCAACGACTTCTTCGGCAAAGGCCAGATCCGCGCCGACGGCCGCTACGTGCACGACATGTACCTGGTGCAGGTCAAGACCGCCTCCGAATCGAAGAAGCCCTGGGACTACCTGAAGGTCGTCAAGACCTTGCCGGGCGACCAGGTGTTCACCACCAAGGCCGAATCCAAGTGCGCCCTGTGGAAGTGACGACAGCCCATCACAACAGGAGCACCCCATGAAGAAATTCGCACTGTCGGCCATCGTTGCAGGCCTTGCGCTGGCCGCCGGCGCGGCGCAGGCCCAGGTCAAGATCGGCTTCATCACCGACATGTCCAGCCTCTATGCCGATGTCGAGGGCCGCAACGGCGCCACCGCCATCCAGATGGCGATCGACGACTTCGGCGGCAAGGTGCTGGGCCAGCCGATCGAACTGCTCACGGCCGACCATCAGAACAAGGCCGACATCGCCGCCTCCAAGGCGCGCGAGTGGATCGACACGGCCGGCCTGACCATGCTCTTCGGCGGCACCAACTCCGGCACCGGCCTGGCCATGGCGAAGGTGGCGCAGGAGAAGAAGCGCGTCTTCATCGTCAACGGCGCCGGCACTTCGGCCCTCACCAACGAGCAATGCAGTCCCTACACGGTGCACTATGCCTACGACACCGTGGCGCTGGCCAAGGGCACCGGCGGCGCGGTGGTGGCGCAGGGCGGCAAGAGCTGGTTCTTCCTGACCGCCGACTATGCCTTCGGAGCCGCGCTGGAGAGCGACACCGCCAAGGTGGTCAAGGAGAAGGGCGGCACCGTGGTGGGTGGCGTCAAGCACCCGCTCAACGCCTCCGACTTCAGCTCCTTCCTGCTGCAGGCGCAGAATTCCAAGGCGCAGATCCTCGGCCTGGCCAACGCGGGCGGCGACACCATCAACGCCATCAAGGCCGCCAAGGAGTTCGGCATCACCAAGTCCATGAAGATGGCCGGGCTGCTGGTGTTCATCACCGACATCCACAGCCTGGGCCTGAAGAACACCGAGGGTCTGCTGCTCACCACCAGCTGGGACTGGAACATCGACGACAAGACGCGCGCCTTCGGCAAGAAGTTCTTCGACAAGACCAAGCGCATGCCCACCGACATCCAGGCCGCCGACTACTCGGCCACCATGGCCTACCTCAAGGCGGTTCAGGCGGCCGGCACGACCGATGCCGACAAGGTGATGGCACAGCTCAAGACGACCCCGATCGACGACTTCTACGCCAAGGGCCAGATCCGCGAGGACGGCCGCTTCGTGCACGACATGTACCTGGTGCAGGTCAAGAGCCCGGCCGAGTCCAAGCAGCCCTGGGACTACTACAAGGTCGTGAGCAAGCTGCCGGGCGACCAGGTCTTCACCACGAAGGCCGAGAGCAAGTGCGCGCTCTGGAAGTAAAGCGGGCCGGCCGCGACGGGCGGCCGGGCGCGGCGGCCCCCTGGACGAGAGATACATGACCATTTCCCTTCCTGCACTGCTGAGCCAGCTCCTCCTGGGGCTGGTCAACGGGTCGTTCTACGCGATCCTGAGCCTGGGGCTCGCAGTGATCTTCGGCCTGCTCAACGTCATCAACTTCGCGCACGGTGCCCTGTTCATGCTGGGCGCGGTGCTGACCTGGATGGCGATGAACTACCTCGGGGTCAACTACTGGGTGATGCTGCTGGCGGCGCCGGTCGTCGTCGGCGCTTTCGGCGTGCTGATCGAGCGGCTTCTGCTGCGCTGGATCTACAAGCTCGACCACCTCTACGGCCTGCTGCTCACGCTGGGCATCACGCTTCTGATCGAGGGTGTGTTCCGTTCCGTCTACGGCGTCTCGGGCCTGCCCTACGACACGCCCGACGCGCTGGCCAGCGCCACCGACCTCGGTTTCATGATCCTGCCCAACTACCGGGCCTGGGTGGTGGTCGCCTCGCTGGTGGTCTGCTTCGCCACCTGGTTCGTGATCGAGAAGACCCGCCTGGGCGCCTACCTGCGCGCCGGCACCGAGAACCCGCGCCTGGTCGAGGCCTTCGGCGTCAACGTGCCGCTGATGGTCACGCTCACCTACGGCTTCGGTGTCGCGCTCGCCGCCTTCGCCGGCGTGCTGGCCGCGCCCGTCATCCAGGTCTCGCCGCTGATGGGGCAGAACCTCATCATCGTGGTCTTCGCGGTGGTGGTGATCGGCGGCATGGGCTCGATCATGGGCGCCATCCTCACCGGCCTGGGGCTGGGCGTCATCGAGGGCCTGACCAAGGTCTTCTACCCCGAGGCTTCCTCCACCGTCGTCTTCGTGATCATGGTCATCGTGCTCCTGATCCGCCCGGCCGGACTGTTCGGCAGGGAAAAGTGAAGCGCAGCGCATGATGAAGAACAACAAGCTCTCCAACATCCTCTACGGCCTGCTGCTGCTCGGCCTCGTCGCCGCGCCCTTCCTCGGCGCCTACCCGGTGTTCGTGATGAAGCTCATGTGCTTCGCGCTGTTCGCCTCGGCCTTCAACCTGCTGCTGGGCTACACCGGCCTGCTGTCCTTCGGCCATGCGGCTTTCCTCGGCGGCTCGGCCTACGTGGCCGGCCATGCCATGAAGGTCTGGGGCTTCACGCCGGAGGTGGGCCTGGTGCTGGGCACGCTCACCGGCGCGCTGCTGGGCTGGCTGTTCGGCGTGCTGGCCATCCGCCGCCAGGGCATCTACTTCGCCATGATCACCCTGGCGCTGGCGCAGATGGTCTTCTTCTTCTGTCTGCAGGCCAAGTTCACCGGCGGCGAGGACGGCCTGCAGGGCGTGCCGCGGGGCAAGCTCTTCGGCGTGGTCGACCTGCAGAACGACCTCACCATGTACTACGTGTCGCTGGTGATCGTGGTCGCGGCCTTCCTGCTGATCGTGCGCACCATCCACTCGCCCTTCGGCCAGGTGCTCAAGGGCATCAAGGAGAACGAGCCGCGCGCGCTCTCGCTGGGCTACGACGTGGCGCGCTTCAAGCTGCTGGCCTTCGTGATCTCGGCCGCGCTGTCGGGCCTGGCCGGTTCGCTCAAGACGCTGGTGCTGGGCTTCGCCACGCTGTCGGACGTGCACTGGACCGCTTCCGGCCAGGTGATCCTGATGACGCTGGTGGGCGGCCTCGGCACGCTCTCCGGCCCGCTGGTCGGCTCGGCGGTGGTGGTGCTGCTGGAGAACAAGATCGGCGAGTTCGGAAACCTGCTGGCCGCGATCACCACCGTCGAGTGGTTCAACACGCTGGGCGAGTCGGTCACCATGGTCACCGGCCTGATCTTCGTGATCTGCGTGCTGGCGTTCCGGCGGGGGATCATGGGGGAGATCATCGCGTTCGTGTCGCGACGGCGGTAGTGCCGCTGCGCTCAGTTCGGAAGCACGACCGCCCGCTTCGGAAACGCGCGCAGCAACTTCTTGTCCTCCGTCACGAGCCGGGTGTCGAGCTTGATCGCCAGCGCAATGAATTCGCAATCGTAGGCAGAGCAGTCGCTGTCGCGGACCAGTTCGAGCACGTGGCGTGAATCGACTTCGAACTCCGATCCGGCCAACAGACTTTCCGCCTCTGCCTGAATGCTGCATGCCTGCTCGAAGCTGAAGGCCTTCCGCCTCACATACCCGGCAAGGATGTTCCGAAACTCGCTGCGCCACAAAACAGGAGCAGCCCAGTCCGGGTCCTGCTCGAATAGCTTTTCGGCTGCTGCGGTGTAGTCGCCGGGTAAATAGAGATAAGCCAATACGTTCGAGTCCACCACGATCATGGCCGGCCCTCACGCTTCAACGCATCGATGTCGCGCGCTCGGAATTTGCTCTTCGGCAGAACGGCGCGCAGTTGCCGTGCGCGAGCCAATCTTTCTGCGGGTGCAACCTTGTCCAGTCGCAACGCAGCTTCCAGGCACACGATGGCTTCGCTGTTCATGCTGCGCCGATGCGCCTCGGCGGAGAGCTTCAGGCGGTCGTAAACGGCATCTGGAATGTTCTTCAGCGTCAAGGTCGTCGGCATATCGTTCTCCACCAAAATGGAACCATTATGGTTTCATCCGGATGCCCGGTCAACGCCAGAGCCAATGAGCTTCCGACTCATGAGGAATCCAGCCATGTGGCAGCCCGCCCAACGCTATCCGGACCCCGCCATCGAGATCCTCGATCCGCGCTTCGCCAAATACCAGCTGATGAACGCCGCCGTCGAGCGCCTCGCCACCGGCTTCCGATGGGCCGAAGGCCCGGTGTGGTTCGGCGACGGGCGCTGCCTGCTGTGGAGCGACATTCCCAACGACCGCGTGCTGCGCTGGGATGAGGAAACGGGCGCGGTGAGCCAATTCCGCAAGCCTTCCAACTTCGCCAACGGCCACACGCGTGACCGCCAGGGCCGGCTGCTGAGTTGCGAGCACGGCACGCGCCGCGTGACGCGCACGGAGTACGACGGTTCGATCACCGTGATCCTCGACCGCTTCGAGGGCAAGCGCCTCAACTCGCCCAACGACATCGTGGTCAAGTCCGACGATTCGATCTGGTTCACCGATCCGCCCTTCGGCATCCTCGGCCACTACGAAGGCCATGCGGCCGAGCCCGAGCTGCCGACGAATGTCTACCGGGTCGATGGCCGGACCGGCGAGGCCACCGTGGTCGCCGGCGAGGTGGACCGCCCCAACGGGTTGTGTTTTTCGCCCGACGAGAGCCGGCTCTACGTGGTCGAGTCGGGCAGCACGCCGCGGCGCATCCGCGTGTTCGACTTGAGCGCCGACGGGCAGCGCCTGGAGAACGACCGCGTGTTCGTGCAGGCCGATCCCGAGGGCGCGCCCGACGGCTTCCGCTGCGACGTGGACGGCAACCTGTGGGCCGGCTGGGGCACGGGCGAGGGCCGCGACGGCGTGATGGTGTTCGCGCCCGACGCCACGCCCATCGGCCGCATCGCATTGCCGGAGCGCTGCGCCAACCTCTGCTTCGGCGGGCCGGCGCGCAACCGATTGTTCATGGCCGCGAGCCAGTCGCTGTACGCGCTTTACGTCAATACACAGGGGGCGCCGGGCGGGTGAGGGTCGGCAACGCTTGACGTGGTCGAGCCGTTTGGCCGGGACCCGGATGCGGCTCCAAGGTCAAGGGTTGAAGCGCCGCGCCAAGGCCTCCGGCAACCCGATCACCGGCTTGGCCGCCGGCCGCCTGAAGGTGCCCGCGGTCGCCTTGCGCACGCGCAGGCTGGCCAGCGCCTCGGCCTGCTTCACGGCGGCCGCCATCTGGTCCACCACCGGTACCGGGATGCGCGCCTTGACCTTGTCCGCGAGCCCCGCCAGCGGCGCGCCGGCCAGGATGACGACGTCGGCCTCGTCCTCTTGCACTGCCTTGTTCGCCAGGTCCACCAGCAGCTCCTCCTTCTCGTCCTGCACGTCGGCGACGGAGGCGAAGCGGCCCTCCAGCATGCGGATGCCGGCCAGCCGGCCGGCGAGGCCGTGCGACTCCACGCATTCCTGGTACCAGGGCCCGAGGGCCTGCGCGAAAGTCACGATCGCGAAGCGGCGGCCGAGCATGCAGGCGGTCAGCATCGCGGCCTCGGCCATGCCGACCACCGGGATGTCGAAGAGCTCGCGTGCGCCGAAGAGACCCGGGTCGCCGAAGGCCGCGATGATGGCCGCGTCGAAGCCCGCATGGTGCTCGGCCAGCATCTCCAGCGCCACCGCGCCGCCGATCTGGGCCTCGGCCCGCGTCGCGATGTAGGGAAAGCCGCGGGGCGCGGTGAGCGCCACCAGCTCGGTGCCGGCGGCCGCGGCGGGCAGGGCGGCGCCCATCAGGCGGTCGGTGATGCCCTGGCTGGTGTTGGGATTGAGGACGAGGATGCGCATGGCTTGTGGGGCGTGAATGGACGAAGGGCTAAGCGGTGCAGCCCGCCTCTGCGAGCAGGGTTTCGATGCCTTCGGCGGCGGCGAGCAACTGCCGGTCCCGCCCGCGCGCGGCGATCAGCTGCAGGCCGACGGGCAGGCCGTCGCGTCCGCTGCCGCAGGGGATGGAGATGGCCGCCGCCATCGCATGATTGACGAAGGGCGTGAAGACGGCATGCGCCCGCGGTTCTACCGCGCGGCCGCCGATGTGCGAAGGCCCGAGCCGATCGGCCGGCCAGGCCACGCACGGCGTGGTGGGGCACAGCAGCAGGTCGTGGCGCGAAAGGAAATCGGCCAAAGTCGATGCGATGGTGGCGCCCGCGGCGCGCGCGCGGGCGACTTCGGCACCGGACCATTGCAGCCCGCGTTCGATCTGGCGCGCGACGTCGGGATCGAAGCGGCCGGGGTCGCGCCGCCATTCGTCGCCGAACAGATGGGCCAGGCCGGTGTGCTGCAGGGGCATCAGCGCGTCCTCGTTGGCGTCGGCCGGCCAGGCGGGATCGGCCTGCTCGATCGCCAGCCCGGCCTGGCGCAGCGCCGCGACGGCGCGGGCGATGCACGCTGCCACGTCTTCGTCGACCGGTACTTGGAGGCCCAGGCGCGGGCTGAAGGCGACGCGAAGCCGTTGCGCAGGGCGCACCGGCCCCGGCTCGGGCAGGAGCAGCGATGCGGGGTCGCGCGCATCGGGGCCCGCCATGGCCTCGAACATCAGCGCGGCATCGCCCACGTTGCGCGCGATCGGCGCCATCGTCTGCAGGCCGATGAAGGCATGCGGAAAGCCGAAGGGGTCGGGCACCGCGCCGAAAGAGGGCTTGAAGCCCACCACGCCCACGTGCGCGGGCGGGCGCCGGCTGGAGCCGCCGCCATCGGTGCCGAGCGCGAGCGGCGCCATGGCGGCGCCCACCGCGCTGGCGCATCCGCCGGAGGAACCGCCGGGCGTCAGGGCAGGGTTCATCGGATGGCGCGTGAGGCCGTAGACCTTGTTGGTGGTAAGCCCCTTGCAGGCGAACTCCGAGCTGTTCGCCATGCCGATGACGAGGGCGCCCGCGGCGCGCAGCCGCTCGACCGCCAGCGCATCGCGTGGCGCGATGAAGTCCTTGAACAGCAGCGAGCCTTGCGTCACGCGCTGGCCCGCGACCCAGATGACGTCCTTGACCAGCACCGGCACGCCGGCCAGGGGAAGGGACTCGCCCATCGCGATGCGCGTGCGCAGCCGGTCCAGGTCGGCAGCGAGCGAGGCCGGCGTGTCGCCCACCACCGCGTTGAGCTCGCCGTTGCGGGCCTCGATGCGCCCGCGGAAGGCCGCGAGGACCTCGGCCGGGTCCAGCGCACCGCTGCGCACCTCGGCCGCGATGCGCGTGGCGCTCAGCGTTTCAGGCTGCATGGCCGCCCGCCTTCGACAGCTTCGCGAGCGCGTCCGGCAGGTTGCCGACGTAGTGGCCGCCCGCCGTGTCCTGCGGACGGGGCCGTGCCATCTCGGGCTTGCCGCAGGGCAGGAACTCGCCATGCCCTGCCGGCGCGCAGAACTGTCCGCCGTCCCACACGCGCTCGCCGCGCACGAGCGTCGTCACCGGCCAGCCGGTGACCTGCATGCCCTCGTAGGGCGTGTAGTCCACCTCGTGGTGCAGCATGCCGTTCTCGATGGTCACTTCCTTGTCCGGGTCCCAGATCGCGATGTCCGCGTCGGAGCCGATCGCGATGGTGCCCTTGCGCGGGTGCAGGCCGTACAGGCGCGCCGGGTTGGTGGAGGTGAGGCTCACGAACTGGTTGAGGCTGATGCGGCCCGTGCGCACCCCTTCGGAGAAGAGCAGCGGCAGCCGCGTCTCCACCCCCGGAATGCCGTTGGGAATGTGGCGGAAGCCCACTTCCTTGCCGCCCGGCTTCTTGCCCTCCGGGCCGTCGAAGCGGAAGGGCGCATGGTCCGACGAGACGAGGGTGAAGAGCCCGTCCGACAGCCCTTCCCACACCACGCGCTGGTTGGCCCGGTCGCGCGGCGGCGGGCTGCAGACGCACTTGGCGCCCTCGTAGCCCCCGCCCAGGTTGTCGGCAGTCAGGAAGAGGTACTGCGGGCAGGTCTCGGCGTAGATGCGCAGGCCGCGGCCGTGCGCCCAGCGGATCTGGTCGATCGCCTCGCGGCCCGACACGTGCACGATCAGGATCGGCACGTCCACCAGTTCCGACAGCGTGATCGCGCGGTGCGTGGCCTCGCGCTCGATCG
The DNA here is from genome assembly GCF_039541515.1 of Variovorax defluvii. Classification (NCBI taxonomy): domain Bacteria; kingdom Pseudomonadati; phylum Pseudomonadota; class Betaproteobacteria; order Burkholderiales; family Comamonadaceae; genus Variovorax; species Variovorax defluvii. Next base: position 21,227 of record NZ_BAABGJ010000008.1, on the reverse strand, counting down.
CCATCGGCCGCGAAGTGGCGTGGTAGGCCGGCGCGGTGTGGCCCGCTTCCTCCAGCGTCTCGGTCAGCCAGGCGATGCAGTCCGCATTCTCGGCGTGGATCATCGCCAGGGCGCCGTGCCGCCGCGCGACCGCCAGTGTCCGCAGGATCTGGCGGTCGTCCAGCTTCATGTCGTCGTAGGTCATGTAGATCTTGAACGAGCTGTAGCCCTCGGCGATCAGGGCCGGCAGCTCTTCGCGCAGCACCTCGGGGGTGGGGTCCGTCACGATCATGTGGAAGGCATAGTCCACCGAGGCCTTGCGGCCGGCGCGGCGGTGGTAGTCCTCCACCGCCGCGCGCAGCGACTGGCCCTTGATCTGCTGCGCGAAGGGAATGACGGTGGTGGTGCCGCCGCAGGCCGCCGAGCGCGTGCCGGTGAGGAAGTCGTCCGCCATGCGCAGGCCGTCTTCCATCGGCTGGTCGAAATGGCAGTGGGCATCGACGCCGCCGGGCATCACCAGTTTTCCGCGGGCATCGATCTCGTCGCGGCCGCGGGCCAGTTCCTGCCCCAGCGCCACCACCCGGCCGCCGCGGATGCCGATGTCGGCGTACATGGTCTCGGCGGCGGTGGCGATCAGGCCGTTGCGGATGACGGTGTCGAAGTCTTTCACTTTGGTTCCTTTGAGTTTCCCGGCAACTGGGTGTCGCCCCCCCGGTGAGGGGGTTGGCGGACACACGAAGTGCGGCAGCCTGGGGGAGAGCTTTTACCTTCCGGCGTCCTTGAGGTCGATGCGGGCGGTCTCGCGTGCGGCGAATGCAGCCACGGCGATCAGCGCGCAGACGATGGCCAGGTAGATGGCCACGGGCGTGGCGGAGTTGTACTTGGCAATGAGTGCGGTCGCGATGATCGGTGCCAGCGCCCCGCCGAAGACCCCGGCGAACTGGAAGCCCAGCGAGGCCCCGGTCACCCGCACCTTGGTGGCGAACAGCTCCGGCAGGAAGGAGGCCAGCGGCGAGAACATGAAGGACACCAGCACCATTCCGACGAAGGATGCCGCGATGATGGACGCCGGGTTGCCGGTCTGCACCATCTGCATGAACACGAAGGCCCAGATCGCACCGCCGATGCCGCCGATCATCAGCACCGGCCGGCGGCCGATGCGGTCCGACAACCAGCCCGCGACCGGGATGAAGATCATCTGTGCGACCGCGCCGAGCAGCACCGCGTTCAGCGCGACCGACTTGGGCAGGCCCAGCTTGGTCGGCACGAAGTACAGCAGGAAGAGCGTGAACACGTAGAAGGCGATGTCGCCGCCCAGCCGGGCGAAGAAGGCGATGGCCAGCTGCGGCTTGTAGTGGCGCAGCACCTCCATGATGGGCGCGTGCTCCTCGTGTCCCTTGGCGTCCTTCTCGAAGACCTTGGACTCGGCCACGTTCATGCGGATGTACAGGCCCACGCCGACGAGGATGGCGCTGAGCAGGAAGGGAATGCGCCAGCCCCAGGACATGAACGCGTCTTCGGAGACCTGCCAGGTGACCAGCGCGAAGGCGCCGTTGGCCAGCAGCAGGCCGATGGGCGCGGCGATCTGCACCACGGCGCCGAGCAGTCCTCGTCGCTTGCCCTCCGGGTCGAGCTCGTTGACCATGATCGCCGCGCCGCCCCATTCGCCGCCCAGCGCGAGGCCCTGGACGATGCGCAGCACCACCAGCAGGATCGGCGCGAGCATGCCGACCTGCCCGTACGAGGGCAGGCAGCCGATCAGGAAGGTGGCCAGGCCCATCATCAGGAGCGTGATGAAGAGGATGGACTTGCGCCCCAGCTTGTCGCCGAAATGCCCGAACACCGCGGCACCCAGCGGCCGCGCGACGAAGGCGACGCCGTAGCTGGCGAAAGACAGCAGCGTTGCCACCAGCGGCTCACTCTGCGGGAAGAACAACTTCGGAAACACCAGCGCGGCGGCCGAGCCGTAGATGAAGTGGTCGTAAAACTCCAGCGTGGTCCCGGCCAGGCTGGCCGCGGCCACGCGCTTGGTGGAAGAAGGTGAGGCGCTGGCGTCGGCGCTGCTGGCGCCCAGGGGCAATGTGGCGTGCATTCGCATTTCTCCGTGTGGGTGGGTGGGGTCGTGACGTTGAAGCTGGCCGAACGATAGGCGACATCCGATGTGCAATCAAGAAGAATTTTGTATTTCGGTGAAATCATTTATGTTCTTCGGCGTCGGGTGCTGGTTTACCCTGACGCAAGCACTGTTCCGGGCTGAATGATGCTACTTCCTGGGGCATCTCTTGCACTGAAATGGCCATGACTGGCCGCAGAACCGCCATACAATCCTGAGCAAACTGGAATTCAATAGGAGATCGAACGATGGCCAAGACAGCGCATCAGGACGCCGAGCCGGTCGGCGGTGCCTCGGTCGACGAGATCAGCGAGCGCGTGCTCCTTGCCATCTGGGAGCACCGCTTGCCGCCCGGCACCAAGCTGGTCGAAGAAAAGCTCGCCGAGGTGTTCGGCGTGAGCCGCACCAAGATCCGGCTGGCGCTGGCCAAGCTGTCGCACGACGGCATCCTCACGGTGGAGCCCAATCGCGGCACCTTCGTCGCCAGTCCCACGGTGGAGCAGGCGCGCCAGGTGTTCAACGCGCGGCGCGTGCTGGAGCCGGCGCTGCTGCGCGGCCTGAGCGGAGAGCTCAAGCGCGAGCAGCTCGCGCGCCTGCGCAAGAACATCGCCATGGAGGGCGAGGCGCGCGAACGCAACGACCGCCGCGCGACGATCCGCCTGTCAGGCCAGTTCCACCTGCTGATCGCCGAGCTGGGCCAGAACCCTTACCTGCACAAGTGCCTGCGCGAGCTGTGCTCGCTCACCTGCCTGGTGATCGCGCTGTACGACGCCCCGGGCATGCCGGCCTGCCCTCACCACGAGCACCACGACATCGTCGACGCGCTGGAGGCGGGCGACGCCGAGCGCGCCTGCGCGCTGATGGTGGAGCACCTCACGCACGTGGAGAACACGCTGCGCCTGGAGATGCCGGCGGACGAGGACATCGATTTCCGGGCCGTATTTGCTTGAAATGACGCTCTCCCCCAGGCTCCCCCACTTCGTGTGGCGCTTCAGGATCGCCGCAGCAGCTTGCGCAGCACCTTCTTGAGCGGACCGGCCCCGAAGATCAGCTGCGAGTACGAAACGAACAACGGCCTCGGCAGCAGCAGGCTGCCGTAGTAGTAGAGGCGGTACTGCCGTGGTCCGCTGCGGGTGTCCGGGTGGCGCAGCACGCGCAGCAGCAGGCCCAGGTCCTTGCCTTTGCCGGACAGCCAGCGCTCCAGGAAGCGCAGCCACAGGTGGCCGCCCTGGTCGTCCAGCGGCCGCCACAGCACCGAGGCGCCGGGCCGGCTGCGCTCGATCTGCGCGCGCAGCCAGGTGTCGAAGCGCACGGCGCGCTCGCGCGTCGCGTGGACCTGCGCCGCCGACACCATCGAGCCCTTGGTCGCGGAGGCGCCGTGCACGCGGTAGCGCGTGAGGGGCTCGGCGACGTGGACGCAAGGGCTGAGCAGGGCGGCGGCGGTGCACAGCTGCAGGTCCTGGTACATCAGCCGGTCGCTGTCCAGCGGGCCGATGGCGTCCAGCACCTCGCGGCGGAAGGCCAGGCCCGAGGTCAGCGCGAGCACGGGGCAGGACGCGGCCTGCAGCGTCTGCGCCGCGAGCCAGCCCTCGGGCGCCACGCCGCCGGGGTAGTAGGGCGCCAGGCCCAGGTGGGGCTGCGTGGCCGAGAAGCGCTGCATGGCGTTGTGGACCCAGCCCGGCAGGTGGCCGTCCACGCGCCGGCGCAGTGCGTCCAGCACCTTCTCGATGCGCTGCGGCGCCATCGTGTCGTCGGCATCGAGCAGCAGCACCACGTCGCCCGAGCAGGCCGCCAGCGCGGTGCGGGTCGCGGCGCAGATGCCGCCGTTGGGCTGGTGGATCGCGCGCACCTGCGGGTGGCGCGCGGCATAGGTCCCGAGCACCTCGGCCGTGTCGTCGGTCGAGCCATCGTTCACCACCACGATCTCGTCGGCGGGCACGGTCTGGGCGAGGCAACTGTCCAGGCATTCGCCCAGATAGCGGCCGTAGTTGAAGCAGATGATCGCGATGCTCGCTCGCGGCGTAGCCGGCAACGGGGGCAGCGCCATCGGCTGGATCGACAGGTGGCTTGGCGCAAGAGACGGGATTGCTTCTGCCCTCATCGCATCGGCCTCTCAAAGCCCCCGGGAGGGCGACGTCCCGGATTGTGCCCGAGGAGCGCCATGCAGGCTTCATGCCACCCGCAGCGCCGCTTCGCCCGCAGATTTGCACACTACAATCGCGCCGCCGGCTTTCTTGACGGCTGCCTCTTGGCAGTGTGGGATTCCCTTCCGGCATGAGCTGGAAACGGCTCTTCGGGCTCCCTCCGGGGAGCTTTTTTTTTGACGAAGCGCAGCCTGGCTCAACCCCGCCGGGATCCACCCGGAAGCACCACGGGGCCGGCAACTGTGTCCGGCGTCCGGCACGTGATCAGGCGCGGCTGCCCGCGGCACGGCCGTTGAGCCAGACGGTGCCGATGCCGCCCAGTCCGATGAGGCCCGTGCCCACGATCGCCCACGCGTCCGGCGCGTGGCCGAACAGCAGCCAGCCGATCGCCGTGGCGAAGGCGATCTGCGCGTAGGCGAAGGGCATCAGCACCGACAGCGGGGCGGTGCGCACGGCTGCGGCCATGCAGACATGGCCCGACGTGGCGAAGCTGCCCATCAGGAACAGCAACGCCCATTGCGCGCCGCTGGCCCGGCCCAGCGCCGGCGCGATGTCGAGCGGCAGCGCCCACAATGCCACGCCCAGAACCGATGTCACGAGCAGCGCGGACAGGAAGTTCGTGACGACCAGGTCATCCGCGGTGGCGATGCGGCGGGTCACCAACTGAAAGGCCGCGTAGCACAGCGCACTGGAGATCGGCAGCAGCGCGCCCCAGCCCAGCGCACCGGCACCCACGGGCCGGACCACCGCGAGCATGCCGGCCACGCCGAAGCCGACCATCGCCCAGCGTGCCGGCGACACGTGCTCCTTGAGAACGAGTGCGCTCAGCACCGTGGTGGCCACGGGCGCCAGCAGCATCAGGGCCGTGAACTCGGCCAGTGGAATGTGCTGGACGCCATAGAACGCTGCCGTGGAGTTGCACAGCAGCAGGATGCCGCGGATGCACTGCAGCGCGGGCGCCCGGCTGCGGATGCGCAGCGTTCCGCCCCGCACGCAGTGCCAGGCGGCCAGGCTGGCGGTCTGGAACATGTAGCGCACCCACAGCAGGACCAGCACCGGAATCGAGCCGCCGAGGTACTTGATGGTGGCGTCGCTGCCCGCGAACATGCAGGCGGTCAGCAGGACCAGCGCGATGCCGGCGCTCAGGTTGGGCGGTTTCGGCGTCGCACGCTCGGTCGGGGTCATTCGGGGCCTGGGCAGATGGCCGGGCACCTTATCACGGGCGCGTGCGCGCGACGCCGCGCAGCCTCCTGCGTCAATCCAGCGTCACGTTGGCCTTTCGCGCCAAAGCCGCATAGCGCCCCGCCTCACTCCTGAAGAACTTCGCGGCCTCCTCCGGCGAGGTGGGCCTGATCACGTTGCCCTGCTTGCCCATGGCCTCGGCCACTTCGGGGCTCTGGAAGGCCTTCACGAAGGCGTCGTGGATGCGCGCGACCTCGGCCGCCTGCATCTTCGCCGGCCCGACCACCGCGAACCAGCCCTCCACCTCGTAGTCGGGCAGGCCCTGCTCGGCGATGGTGGGAATGTCCGGCGCCGCGGGCGAGCGCCTGGCGCCGCACAGGCCGATGGCGGTGACCGCGCCGCTCTTGATGTGCTGCTGGATGGCCGGCAGCGCGACCACGCCGAACTGCACCTGGCCCGCGATCAGGTCCGTCACCATGGGGCCGGTGCCCTTGTAGGGAATGTGGCGCGCCTTCACCGCGGCCTGCTCCAGGAAAAGCTCGCCAGCCAGGTGGATGATGGTGCCGTTGCCGGAAGAGGCGTAGTTGTAGTCGTCCGGCCTGGCCTTGAGCAGCGCCACCAGCTCCTTCACGTTCTTCGCGGGCATGCCCTTGCCTGCCACCAGCACCAGCGGCGTCGCGCCGATCACGCTGATGGGCGTGAAGTCGGCGATCGCATCGAAGGGCATCTTCTTGTAGACCGCCGGATTGATCACGTGGTTGTTGGAGAACAGGCCCAGCGTGAATCCGTCCGGCGCGGCCTTGGCGACGGCGGAGGCGCCGGTGATGCCGCCGGCGCCCGGCAGGTTCTCGATCACCACCGGCTGGCCCAGTGTCTTGCCCAGCGTGGGGGCGGCGGCTCGGGCGATGGTGTCCACGCCCGAGCCGGCGCTGATGGGCAGCACGATGCGCACAGGCTTGTCGGACTGCGCGAAGGAAGGCAGCGCGGTGGCGGCGAATGCGCAGGCGCCGAGGCCCAGCAGGCCGCGGCGGGAGATGCAGAGCTTCGTGCAAAGGTTCGTGCGATGGTTCATGACGTTGTCTCCGATCGTTGTGAATTCACAGGATGTCAGGCCGCCTGCCGCGAGGGCAGCCGCGACAGGATCTCCTCGGTGTGCTCCCCGGCTTTGGGCAGCGGCGATCGCACGCCCGGGCGTCGCCCACCCATCAGCAGGGGCAGCAGCACCACCTCGGTCTGGCCGCCGTCATCGGTGGTCATCGGCACCAGGCCGCCGCTGGCCTTGAGGTGCGGGTCCTCCACCAGTTGCTCGGGCCGCATGATCGGCGCGTAGGGGATGCCCGCGGCTTCCAGCTGGAGCGAGAGTTCGCCGGCGCGATGTCGAAGCAGGATCTCGCCCAGCGTCGCGAGCAGTTGCGGACGCACCGCCACGCGCGCGGCGTTGTCGGCGAACTCGGGGCGATCGAGCAGGTCGGTGCGCTCCAGCACGCGGCACAGGGTCTCGAACTGCTTGTCGCTCACGGCGCCGATGAAGAGCTGTTCGCCCTCCGCCAGCGTGAACACGTCGTACACGCTCCAGGCGGACACGCGCGAGGGCATGGGCGGCGGGGGTTCGCCGGTCATCAGGTACTGCTGCATGTGCTGCGAGGACAGGAAGACGCAGTTCTCGAAGAGGGCGCTTTGCACCTCCTGGCCGCGGCCGGTCGCATCGCGCTCGCGCAGCGCGGCCAGCACGCCGATGGCACCGAACATGCCGCCCATGATGTCGTTGACCGAGGTGCCGGCACGCAGCGGCCGGCCGACCGGACCTGTCATGTACGACAGGCCGCCCATCATCTGCACCACTTCGTCGAGGGCCAGGCGCTTTTCGTAGGGACCGGGCAGGAAGCCCTTGTGCGTGACGTAGATCAGCTTCGGGTAGCGCCGCGACAGCGTGTCGTAGCCGAGGCCGAGCTTCTTCATCAGGCCGGGGCGGAAGTTCTCCAGCACCACGTCGCACTCGCCGATCAGCTCGGTCGCGGTGGCGCGGCCTTCCTCGGTGTTGATGTCGAGCACGACGCTCTTCTTGTTGCGGTTGAAGCTGCGGAAGAAGCCGATGCCCAGGCCTGGCAGCTTGCGCGTCTTGTCGCCGCCGGGCGGCTCGATCTTGATGACCTCGGCACCGAGGTCGGCCAGGATCATGCCGCAGGTGGGGCCCATCACCATGTGGGTGAACTCGACGACGCGGATGCCGGCGAGGGAGAGGGGGTTGTCTTGTCCGTTCATGCGTGGCGTCCGGTCAGTTGGAAAGCGCGCCTGCGCGCGCGAAGGTCTTGGGCAGCCCGGCCTGCCACAGCGAGCCGTGCAGCGTCTCGCCGCACAGCCAGCCGGCGACGCGCTCACGCAGGGCGAGCAGCGCATCGATGTCCACGCCGGTGGCAATGCCCATGCTGCCCAGCATGTAGGCCAGGTCTTCGGTCGAGACGTTGCCGCTCGCGCCAGGCGCATGCGGACACCCGCCGATGCCGGCGAGGCAGGCGTCGAATCGATGCACGCCGACCTCCAGCGCTGCGTAGACGTTGGCCAGGCCCAGGCCGCGCGTGTCATGGAAGTGGCCGCACCAGAACCGCTCGCCGGCGATCCGCAACGCGTCCTCGAAAAGATCGCGCACCATCGCCGGATCGGCGTAGCCCACGGTGTCGGCCAGGCTCACCCGGTCGGCGCCGGCGTCGAGCAGGGCCTGCATGAGGCGCAGCACCTCGCTCTTCGCAACCTGGCCCTGAAGGGTGCAGCCGAAAGCGGTGCCGACGCCGCCCTCGATCAGCGTCTTCGACCCGGCCGCATCGCGGGCCGCGCGGATGCGCGCCACCTCGGCCACCACCTCGTCGGGCGTCTTGCGCAGGTTGGCCAGGCTGTGGGCGTGGCTGGCGGAGAGCGGCACGATCATCAGGTCGGCGCCGGCGCCGATGGCGCTCTCGCCGCCGCGCAGGTTGGGCACCAGAACCGAGACGAAGAGACCCGGCAGGGTCTTGGCGAAGTCCACCAGCTCGGCCGTGTCGGCCAACTGCGGCAGCAGGCGGGCCGGCACGAAGGAGCCGACCTCGATCTCGCGCTGGCCGGCCGCGTGCGCGGCGCAAATCCATTCGCGCTTGTGCGCGGTGTCGAGGATGGTGGCGATGCTCTGCAAGCCGTCGCGCAGCCCGACCTCGCGGATCACGGCGTTCGCAGGCAGGCGGGCGGGGCGGGCTGTCATGTCCTTGTCTCCATCGAAGGGCGCGTGCGCAGGGGCCATCGCGCCGACGGGTGAACTTTAGGCATTCCCGAGCCACGCCTGAAGCGTTAATCTGCCACGCCTGACGTTCCATTCCGGAAAGCCACGATGCACGACCTCGACCTGACCACCCTGCGCCTCTTCGTCGCCGTCTGCGAGACGCGCAACATCGCCCGCGCCGCCGAGCAGCACCACATCGTCCCCTCGGCCATCAGCAAGCGCATCGCGCAGCTCGAAGGGGTGGTCGGCAACCGCTTGGTGGAGCGCAAGCGCCGCGGCGTGGTGCCGACCGGCGCCGGCGAGATCCTGCTGGAGCACGCCCGCGCGATGCTGGCCGGGCAGGACCGGGTGGCCCGCGACATGGCGGCCTACGGCCAGGGCATCAAGGGGCAGGTGCGAGTGCTGGCGAGCGTGTCCTCGATCGCCGAGTACCTGCCGGACGACATCGCCGACTTCCTGCAGTTGCCCGCGCACCGCGACATCCGCGTCGACATCGAGGAGGCCCTGAGCCGCGACCTGGTGCGCGGCGTGCGCGAAGGCCTGGCGCCGGTCGGCGTGTGCTGGGACGCGGCCGACCTGGAAGGCCTTCAGACGCGGCCCTACCGCAACGACCAGTTGGCGATCGTCGCGCACCCGGCGCATCCGCTGGCGAAGCAGAAGCGCTGCCGCTTCGAGCAGACACTGGATTTCGACCACGTCGGCCTGCCGGCCAGCACGGCGGTGCATACCATGCTCGGGCGCGCGGCCGCGATCGCCGGCCGGCCGCTGAGCTACCGGGCGGTGGTTACCACCTTCGACGCCAGCCTGCGCTGCGTGCGCGCGCAGCTCGGCATCGCGGTGGTGCCGCAGGAGGTGGCGCAGCCGATGGCGCAGGCGTACGGGCTGCGGGTGCTGCCGCTCACGGACCGCTGGGCGCGCCGCGGCTTCGCGATCTGCTTTCAGGACGAGCGGCAGCTGTCGCCGGCGGCCCGGCTGCTGGTGGCGCACCTCGCGTCGCAGGCGCAGGCGCGGCGCGGGCGGAAGAAGGCTTGAGGCCGTCGGCGATCCGGCGCGCCGTGAATATATGTTCTATGGCAGTTGCACAGCCGCTGGCTGTTGCTCATAGATCACGAGCTGGATCGCTTTGCATCGTTGGAACGTGACGGCAACACCACGCCTCAGCGCGAACACACGCTGACGACCACCTTGCAGGGCTCGGTCGGCAGGTGGCTTTCGCATTGCTTCGCCGCGGCCTGGCCGGCATCGTCGGACGTGGGGGCGATCGCGGTGCCCCACTCGCCGTAGTTGCCCGTGGCCAGCGCAGCGCAGGCGCGGTCGAAAGATGCGCGCACCACGCAGGCACCCGCGCGGCCCGCGGCGCGCTCGCAACGGGCGCGTGCGGCGTTCTCCGCCGCATCGCGGGTGGGCTGGTCGTACGCGTAGCCGTACCATCCCTGCAGGGCCGCAATGGCGCCCCAGCTCGGGCGTAAAGCCGTCTGGGCATGGGAAGGGCTGATCAAGAGGCAGCACGACACAAGCAGCGTGCTCGAAGCAAGGCGAAATAGCATCATCGGATGGTGAAGGATGCGCATCGCGCATCAAAGTTTCAGCGGCTGCGCGTAGCCGGTCATCTCCAGGTAACCGCGGCCGATGCGCCGGCCTTCGGCATCCAGCAGGTCGCTCACGCCTTCCCAGTAGACGCCGCCGGTCGAGCCGCGGCTGTCGAGCTCCTGGTCGTCGAGCAGCGCCTGCACCGTGAAGCGGCCGGCCGGTGTGTCGATGCGCCAGCGCATGGGGTAGGTGGCGCGGGTGCGGGGGCTGGTCCAGGGCTGTGTACCTTCGAAGCGCATCGCATCGTGGGCGAAGGTACGCAAGTGTCCGTCCGCGCTGCGCATCGAACCGCCGAACCACAGGGCCGAGCCGTCGCGGCGGCGCAGCCGGAAGGCGGTGAGGGCGCCGCCATCGTCGAGGTTCATGCCGATCCAGTCCCAGCCCACGGCCTCGGGATGCAGCAGCGCTTCGCTCCACTCGTGGTCCAGCCACGCGCGGCCGCGCACCTCGAAGGCCCGGCCCTGCAGGCTGAGCCGGCCGCGCGCGTCGAGCTGCGGCTCGCTGTAGTAGTAGCTGGCCTGCTCCGGCTCGGGGCCCTTGCGCGACAGGCCCGCCTGGCCCTGGAGCAGCACGGGCTGCGTGGGCGTGAAGCGCAGCGCGATGCCGAAGCCCTCGGCGGGCAGACTCGCGACGTAGCTGCCGTTCTCGCGCTGCAAGGTCCAGTCGCGCAGGCGCAGCGCAGTGTCTTCCTCGCTCGCCGACGCGATGCCGAAGCCGGCGCGCGCGATGCGCTGGTCGTGCCAGAGCTTGCGGCCCTGCAGGTCGGTGATGGCGGCATGGGCGAAGACCAGCTGCCTCGCGGCGAAGGCCGAGCGCAGGGACTGGGTCTCGTCTACCCGCGAGCGGAAGAAGGTGAGCTGGAAGCCGAAGGCGCGTTCGCCGGCTTCTGCATGGCCGGTGACGTACCACCACTCGGTGCGCAGCTCGGGATGGCTGCCGTAGTCGCGCGGGAACTGCAGCGTGCGCGGCGGCAGGGCCCAGGCGGCGGGCAGCGCCAGCCAGGGGAGGGCGAACAGGGCGCGCCGTCGCATCGTCACGCCGCGAGCGCGTCCTGCACGCGCTGGGCCGCGGCGCTGCAGTCGCCGAAGTTCCGGGCCACCCAGTCGGGGTCGTGGTAGGTCGGCAGGTAGCGCTCGCCGGCATCGCACAGCAGCGAGAGGATGGAGCCTTGCCGGCCTTGCGCGCGCATCTCGGCTGCGAGTGCCAGCATGCCGATGAAGTTGGTGCCGGTGGAGGGGCCCACCTTGCGGCCCAGCAGCGTCGACAGCGCATGCATCGCGGCCACCGAATCGGTGTTGGGCACCTCGATCATGCGGTCCACCAGCGAGGGGATGAAGCTGGGCTCCACGCGCGGGCGGCCGATGCCTTCGATGCGCGAGCCCGGCGCCGTCAGCGTCGCATCGCCGCTCGCGTGGTACGCGGCGAACACCGAGCCCTCGGGATCGGCCACGCAGACGCGCGTGTCGTGGCAGCGATAGCGCAGGTAGCGGCCGATGGTCGCGCTGGTGCCGCCGGTGCCCGCGCCCACCACGATCCACGCCGGCACCGGATGCCGCTCGCGCGCCATCTGCTGGAACATGCTCTCGGCGATGTTGTTGTTGCCGCGCCAGTCGGTGGCGCGCTCGGCATAGGTGAACTGGTCCATGTAGTGGCCGCCCTCGCGGCCTGCCAGCGCCCGGGCTTCGGCGTAGACCTGGGCCGCGTGGTCCACGAAGTGGCAGCGGCCGCCGTAGAAGCCGATCTGCGCGATCTTCTCCGGCGAGGTGCTCCTCGGCATCACGGCGATGAAGGGCAGGCCCAGCAGGCGGGCGAAGTAGGCCTCGCTCACCGCGGTGGAGCCGCTGGAGGCCTCGACGATGGTCGTGCCCTCGCCGACCCAGCCGTTGCACAGCGCGTAGAGAAAGAGCGAGCGCGCCAGCCGGTGCTTGAGGCTGCCGGTGGGGTGGGTGGATTCGTCCTTGAGGTACAGGTCGATGCCGTGCGCGGCGAACTGCGGCAGGGGCAGCGGGATCAGGTGCGTGTCGGCGCTGCGCTGGTAGTCGGCCTCGATGCGGCGGATCGCGCTGTCGAGCCAGCGGGCGCAGACGGAAGGGGCGGCTTTCATGGCCGCATTGTCTCCAGTCTTCTTCACCAGTCTTCCTTGACCGCCAGCACCGCATCGCGCGAGGCCGCCGCGCGGCCCGCCAGCCAGGCGGTGAGGGTGCCGGCCGCCACCACCGCGGCGCACAGCCCGGCCAGGCGCAGCCAGGGCACCAGCAGATCCATGCTCCAGTGGAAGCTCTGCGGGTTGACCACGTGCACGAGCACGACGGCCACCGCGAGGCCGAGGCCCAGACCGGCCGCCGCGCCGATCGCAGTCCACGCTGCGCCTTCGCCGGCCACCACCGCCAGCACCTGGGTGCGGGTGAAGCCCAGGTGCGCCAGCAGCCCGAACTCCTTTCGGCGCGCCAGCACCTGCGCGCTGAAGCTGGCCGCGATGCCGAACAGCCCGATGCCGATCGCCACCGCCTGCAGCCAGTAGGTGACGGCGAAGCTGCGGTCGAAGATGCGCAGCGAGGTTGCGCGCAGCTGGCCGACGGAGGCCATCTCGATGGGCTCGCCCGGGCCCAGTTCGCGCTCCGCCAGCGCGCGCAGGGACTGCTGCACCTGGGCCTCGGCCGCGCCCGGCGCCAGCCACACGGCCACGTCGCTCACGCTGCGGTCGCCGGTGAGGCGCTCGAAGTCGCGCGCATCGATGGTGATGGCGCCGAACTGCCGCACGTAGTCGCGCCACACGCCGGCCACGAAGAAGCGGCCGCGGCCGTCGAAGGCGCGGGCCAGCGGCGCGAAGTCCGTGCCGGGCTTCGCGCCGTAGAGCTCGACCATGGCCTCGCTCACGTAGACGGGGATCGCTCCCGCCGGCGGCGCCAGTGCGGCACCGAGCAGCGGCAGCGCGCGCGAGGCATCGTCGTCCAGGCTGCGCGAGATCAGCGTGACCGAGGGCCGCGACGGGTCGAGCAGCAGCGCGCGCGTGCGCAGTGTGCCCGTGCGCGCGACGCCGGGCAGGGCCCCCACGGCTTGCACGAAGGCCGGGGTGAAGGCGGCCTGCTCGCCGCCCAGCGATCCGGCGCCGCCGCTGGACGTGCCGCGCAGGTACAGATCGGCCGGCAGCACCACGTCGAGCCAGCGCGTCACCGATTCGCGAAAGCTCGCCACCATCACGGTGAGTGCGACGGCCAGGCTCAGGCTCGCGACCACGCCGCTGACGGCCACCGCCGCGGTGGCGCGCATGCGGCGCGCGCGCTCGATCGCCAGCATCGGCAGCACGCGCTGCGCGAAGAACGGCGCGAGCCGGTCGTAGAGCAGCGCGATCAGGCCCGGCAGTGCCGCGATGCCGCCCACCAGCAGGAAGCCCACCGACAGATACGCGGCCACCGGAATGCCGAACACCGCCGGAGCGGTCGCCAGGGCGGCGCCGGCCATGATCAACAGCAGCGCGATGCGAGGCGCGCCGCCCTTCGCATGGTCGCTGCCCAGGCCCTTGAGCGTCTGCGCTTCCGGCAGCGACTGCGCGGCGCGCGCCGGCCACCAGCCGCCCACGGCCGCGGCCAGAAGACCCAGGCCGCCGTAAAGACCGGCCGGCGCCCAGCGCCAATGCAAAGTCGGCGCGACGCCTTCGAAGTACCCCCCGCCGAGGTCGCCGCCCAGCACCCGGAGTGCGAAGGCGGCCAGGGCCGTGCCCAGCGCCAGGCCCAGCACGCTGCCGATGAGGCCCAGCGCCAGCGACTCGGCCAGCACCAGGCGCAGGCGTTCGCGCGGCGTGAGGCCCAGCACGCCCAGCAGCGCGAACTGCTGCGCGCGCTTGGCCACGCTCAACGCCAGCACCGAGAACACGAGGAAGGCACCTGTGAACAAGGCCACGAGCGCGAGCACGGTCAGGTTCACGCGATAAGCGCGCGAGAGGTTGCTCACGCGTTCCGCTGCATCGCCGGGCTCGGCGATCTGGAGGTTCGCCGGCCAGCCGGGCGTGCCGCGCAGCGTGCGCATGAAGGCGGCGCGGTCGGTGCCCGGCGCGAGCCTCAGGTCGATGCGGCTGAGCTGGCCGGTGCGGCCGAGCAGGTCCTGCGCGGCGCCGATGTCCATCACCGCCAGCGCCGCGCCGCCGGCCGCGACCTGGCCGGCGATGCGCAATTCGCGCGTGCCGGCCCCGATGCGCAGGGTCAGTTGCGTCGCGCCTTCGCCGAGCGCGCTGCGCGCGGCCGCGTTGAGGAACACGGTGTCGGGGGCGAGCAAGGCGAGGCGTCCGGCATCGTCGGCCGGCTTGGGCATCAGCGCAGGGGCGATCGTGGGCAGCACCAGCGCATCGGCGCCGACCAGGCGCAAGGGCAGCCGGCGCCCGCCTGGCGCGAGGGCCTGCACCTGCGATTCGAGCACCGGGCTGGCAAGCTGGACCTGCGGCAGGCGCGCGACGTGGCCGAACACCGCCTCGTCGAAGCTGCCCTGCGCGGCGCGCAGTTCCAGGTCGGGCTGGCCGTTGACCGAGCGGACTGCGCTCGAAAATTCGTCGAGCGCCGAGGCATTGATCAGGTGGACCGAGAAAGCCAGCGCCACGCCCAGCATCACGGCCAGCACGGCGGCGGCGCTGCGCCAGGGGTGGTGGCGGAGTTCTTGCCAGGAAAAGGTCAGGAGGAGGGCGCGCATCGAAGGGCGATTCTGCGCGCACCGAGTCGAAGCTCTGAGGTACGGGTGGGCGCGATGCCCGGCATCGTCCATTCAGCCGTGCAGCGACGTCATCGCCCTATGCGGCCATTCACCGGGCGTGCCCCTGGAGCAGATGTCGAGCACGATCGCTCATGGCCCATGACAGCCGGCAAAGCATGTCACCGGCGCTTGGTTGCGGACGGAGAAAAAGCAAGGCCCCCGATTGTTTCCAGATCGGTGACACCGCGATTCCAAATGGCCAGGGTTTCCACCTGGAGATCTCGACATACTTCTTTCACGGGCTGGCCATGAGCGAACCCGGGCGAACGGGCCACGAACCCGTTCGCGTCGTTTCAGCATCCCTAGGAGATCAATCATGAACAACACCAAATTCATCGCTGCCGCTGCGCTGTCCCTGCTGGCCGTGGCCGGCGCGCATGCCGAGACCTATGACGGCGTCCACCCGCTGACCCACGGCGCCGCCCGTGCCGAGGTGGCAAACCAGGCGGTTGCCGCTGCGCGCAACGGCAACGCCTACAGCGATGTCGCCAACGCCGGCGTGCAGACCGTCGTCTCGACCGCCGACCGCGCCAAGGTCCGTGCCGAGGCCGTTGCCAAGGCCCACGACCCGCTGCAAAGCCTGGACCGCCGTGCCTTCTTCCGCGATGAAGTGCCGGCCGCCTACAAGAAGCCCAGCGTGTCTTTCACGCGCCAAGCCGGCCTCTGATCGGCCTTTTGCCTCTGCGCCTCGGCGCAGATCGAAGCCGGGCCCGCATCGCGGGGCCGGCTTTTGTTTCATGGCGCGTCCCTCAGGAGAGGATGAAGGGCCGCGGCCGCGGCCAGGAGTGCGCGTTCCTGCCCCGGGTGCCCCACCAGTTGCAGCCCGATCGGCAAGCCCTGCGGGCCGTGCAGCCCCGGCACGTTGACGCAGGGCAGGCCGAGCAGCGTCCAGACGCGGCTGAAGACCGGGTCGCCGGTGGCGGACAGGCCGGCCGGTGCTTCGCCCGGGGCGGCGGGCACGAGCAATGCATCGAGGCCGTGCATCAAGGACTGCACGGCGCGGGAGCCGTCCTGCGCCAGCGACAGCGCGCGGCGATGGTCGGCTTCGGGGGTGTGGCGGCCCGTGTCCAGCAAGGCATGCAAGGCGGCACTGAGCTGCTGCGGATGCGCGCGCCATTCGGCGTCGAGCTGGCGCGCCGCTTCCCACGCCATCACGGTCTTCTGGGCGTTCAGCCAGCCTGCGGCCGACGCGGGAAGGGCGACATCGCGCAAGTCCGCCCCCGCCGCACCGGCCAGCTTCACGCCTTGCTCGAAGGCAGCGACGCCACCGGCATCTGCGGCCGGCCATTCGTGCGTGCGGCAGATGCCCAGCCGCAGCGCGCGCGGCGGCGCAGGCTGCAGCGGCTCGAAGCCGACGCCGGCCATCGCGCATCGCATCAGCTCCAGGTCATCCGCACTGCGCGCCAGCCAGCCCAGCGTGTCGAGCGAAGGCGAGAACGGCTTGATGCCCTCCAGGCGCACCATGCCGTAGCTCGGCTTGAGCGCGAACACGCCGCAGTAAGAGGCCGGGCGGATCAGCGAGCCTGCAGTCTGCGTGCCGAAGGCGATCGGCACCATGCCGTCGGCCACCGCGGCGGCCGAACCGCTGGACGATCCGCCCGGCGTGTGCGCCGGGTTGCGCGGATTGGCGGTGGGCCCGGGTTGGAAATAGGCGAACTCGGTGGTCACGGTCTTGCCCATCACCACCGCGCCGGCCTGGCGTGCCAGGGTGACGCAGTGCGCGTCGGCCGTGGGACGGAAGCCTGCGTAGATCGGGGAGCCGTAGCACGTCGGCAGGTCGGCCGTCGCGATGATGTCCTTCACGCCCAAGGGGACGCCGCCGAGCAGGCCGGGCACGCCGCGCGCGTCGAGTGCGCGGGCCGTGGCCAACGCGCCGTCGGCGTCGACGTATTGCCAGGCATGGATCTGCGGCTCGCGCTCGGCGATGCGTTCGAGCGCGGCGCGTGCGGCGGCCTCGGCGCTCAGTTCGCGTTGTGCCAGTGCGCGCCGCAGCTCGACGGCCGTCATCGTCGCAATGGCCTTCATGCCACGTCGGCCATGGCCGCGAGTTCCGCCACGATGGCCTGCGCGCGCGCATCGGGCAGGTTCAGCACCATGCTCTTCTCGTTGCGGTTGATGAGCGAGAAGTACACGCTCTCGCCTGCCAGGAAGGGGCCGAAGCGCCGCGCTTCGTCGCCCTCCGGCGATTCGATCTTGATCACCTCCGCGCCGAGGTGGGCCAGCAGGTGCGTTGCAGTGCCTCGCACGCTGATCAGGCCGCCTGTTGCCGCGTCGGCGCGAACATCGATTCCATCTCGCTGCGCAGCGTGTACGCGGGCGTGGTGGTGTCCATTGCCACGTCGGCCCAGCTCAGGCTCTGGCCTTTCTTCACCGGCCGCACCACCTTCACGTTGTGCGCGAGTCCGAGCGGCAGGCCGCCCATGCGCAGCGAGCGCTCGGCGGGCAGCAGCTTGCCCCACACGGTGTAGCCGCCTTCGCCGTCCAGCATCTCGCCGGGCGCGAGGTCGCGCTTGGCGGTGGCGACCACGTCGGCGTTCCAGCCGGTGGCCACGCCGGTGGCTTCGCCGCGCAGCGCCACGCTGGCGACCGACATGCCGACCTCCAGGCCGATCAGGTGCCAGCGCTTGTAGAGCGTGAAGTAGCGTCCGCTGGGATCGGTGTGCGCGTTGTATTCCTCGAAGCAGTTCTTGATGTACTCGGTCTCCGCCTCGACCGTGACCCACACGCCCATGCGGATGTCGTAGGGGATGCGGCGGCCGTCGGCTTCGAGCGAGGACACCACCTCCACCATGCCCTTGCGTTCCAGCACGCCGCCTTCGCTCTTCGGGCGGGTGACGAAGGGGATGTCCTCCACGCTGGCGGGCGGATAGAGCAGGCCGTCCGAAGGCACGCCGAGCCCCGTCGCGTTGGCCACCGCTGCGCTTTCGATGGAGGGCTTGGAGCCGTCCAGGAAGCTGTTGAACATCTTCGGGTTGAGGCCGCCGCGCTTCGCCTGCTCGGGGGTGAGGCCGTAGTGGCCCCACACGGTCTCTGGCGTCGATTCGCTGAAGTGCGGCAGCCACTTGTGGCCGCGACCGGCCGCCACCACCGGGAAGCCGCAGGTGCGGGCCCAGTCGACCAGGTCGCAGATCAGCGCCGGCTGGTCGCCGAAGGCCAGCGAATAGAGCAGGCCGGCCTGCTGCGCGCGGCGGGCCAGCAGCGGGCCGCAGAAGGCATCGGCCTCCACCGTGACGTTGACCACGTGCTTGCCGTGCGCGAAGGCGTCGAGGCAGTGCTCCACCGCGGCCACGGGGTTGCCGGTGCATTCGACCACGATGTCGATGGCGGCCTCGCGCGTGACAGCCTGCCAGTCCTCGGTGATCCAGGTCGTGCCCTGCAGCAGGGCCTCCTGCACCGAGCGGGCCGCGGCGCGTTCCCGTGGCCAGCCCACGCGTTCGAGGTTGGTGCGCGCGGCCTCCGGCGAGAGGTCGGCGATGGCGACCAGCTGCACGCCGGGCGTGCGCGGGATCTGCGCCAGGTACATGGCGCCGAACTTGCCGGCGCCGATCAGGCCGATGCGCACCGGCTTGCCTTCGGCGGCGCGCTGCTGGAGTTTCTGGTGCAGGCTCATCAGGCGGCCACCGTGTCGATGCGTTCGAGCGAGGTGCGCAGGGCGCTGTCGGGCAGCCCGTCCTTCCAAGGCGTCTCGACCGGATAGGCCTCGAGCAGGCAGTCGTCCGGCAGCAGCTCGATCGGCGTGAAGTCTCGGTGCGCGATGTACTCCGGCCGCTTGAAGCGCCGGATGTGGTTGCTGACCGCGCACAGGCTCAGGTACACCGCCACCCGGTTGAACGGCGAGAGGTTGCTGCCCGAGGCATGCACCAGGCAGCTGTGAAACAGGATCATCGAACCGGCCGGGCCCTTGGGCGAGACGATGCCGCCGTGCTTGCCGCCGGCGCGCTGCACCAGTTGGGCGATGAGGTCGTTGTCGACGGTCCAGAGCGGGTAGCTGGTGGTCGTGAGGTCATGCCTGGCCTCGACCACGCCTTTCACGTGGCTGCCGGGAATGAACATCAGCGGCCCGTTGAACTCGCTCACATCGTCCAGGAAGATGGCGACGTTCATGGCGCGCTCGGTGGGCATCAGGTCGTCGTTGAGCCAGGTGCCGTAGTCCTGGTGCCATTGCCAGACGTCGCCTTCGAAAGCCATCTTGCCGTTGATCTTGAACTGGTGCATGTAGACCGCCTCGCCGAAGAGGTCCATCACCGGCTCCACCATGCGCGGGTGGCGGGCCAGGCGCGCGAAGGGCTCGCTGATCAGGTGGGCCGCGAAATTGGTGCGCACCGCGTCCGATCCCTTCTCGCGCACGTTGAAGGCCTCGCGCCGGCTGTAGAGTGCGGGCACCGCGTCGGTCAGTACTTTCGTCTCCTCGGGGGAGAAGTGTCCGGGGAAGAAGAGGTAGCCGTCGCGCTCGAACTGGGCGCGCTGCGCGGGAGTGAGTTTCATGCGTGGTCTCCGGGGCTGGAAAGGCGCTCGGCGAGGCGCATGCTCAGCGTCTCGCCCGCGCGGGTGCAATGCGCCTCGCTGAGTTGCGCGGCGCGTTCGACGTCGCCGGCGCCGATGGCCGCGGCGATCGCCTCGTGCTCGTCCCACAGCGACTCGCGCTGCGGCACGGATTGCAGCACCGCGCCCATCGCGCGGCGCAGGTGGACCCAGTGTTGGCCGGCACCCTGCGCGATCAGCGGGTTGCCCGACGCGGCGTAGATCGCGTGGTGGAAGGCGACGTCGGCTTCGATCATGGCTTCCACGCTGCGCCCGCGTGCGGCGCGGCGGCCGCGCTCGATGAGCCTTCGGTCGATCGGCGCGCGCTGTGCAGCCGCCAGCCGGGCCGCCAGCACCTCCAGCGCGCCGCGCACCTGGTAGAGCTGGCGCGTCCATTCGACGTCCAGCGGCGCGACCAGCAGGCCGCGGCCGGGCGCGTCGAGCACGAAGCCGTCTTTCTTGAGGAGGCGCAGCGCCTGCAGCACCGGCTGGCGCGATACGGCCAGGCGCCGCGCGAGGTCTTCCTGCGTGATGCGCTCGCCGGGTGCGAGCGAGCCGTTGCTGATGGCATCGAGCAGGGCGCGGTAGACCTGGTCGACGAGGTCGGGCGCGGCGGCGATCTGGACCAGCTGGGCGGGCATCGGGCGGTGGGCTTAAGTCTGAACTCTGTATACAGAGTACGAGGATCGGCGGATGGTGGCACTAGGGGTTTGTGCCGGGGCGCGGCGTGTGGGCCGCAGTCCTTCGACGGCGCCGCTGAACCCCGCCGGGCAGCGAAGCGCTTCAGCCCGGCAGGATGCCGCCCGCACTCAGGTGAAGCACCCGGTCGGCCCGCGCCGCGGCCGCTTCCGAATGCGTCACCAGCACCAGCGAAGCGCCATGCTCGCGCGTCTGCGCGAACAGCACGTCCATCACTTTCGTCGCGGTGCCCGGGTCGAGGTTGCCGGTGGGCTCGTCGGCCAGCAGCAGTGCGGGCCGGTGCACCAGCGCACGTGCGATCGCCACGCGCTGGAGCTGGCCGCCGCTGAGCTGCTGCGGCAGGCGGCCACCCAGGCCGGCGAGGCCGACGACCTCCAGCATGTGCGCGACGCGCGCCGGGTCGGATTGCTTCAGCAGCATGAGGGGCAGCGCGACGTTCTGGTTCACGTCGAGGTGCGGCAGCACGTGGAAGGCCTGGAACACGAAGCCCACGTTGCGGCGCCGCCAGAGGGCGCGCGCCTCGGCGTCGAGGGCTCCTATGTCGATGGTTCCATGCACGACGCTGCCGTCGTCCCAGTGGTCCAGGCCGGCCATGCAGTTGAGCAGCGTGGACTTGCCCACGCCCGATTCGCCAACGATGGCGACGAACTCGCCAGGCGCGATGGTGAGCGAGACTTGCTCGAAGACGGTGCTGTCGGCGTAGCGTTTGGCCAGGTCTTGGATTTTCAGAAGCACCGGGGTCGCTTCGACTGCGGTGCTTCTCGCTTTCGGAGCGGGCGTGCGACTCATGGTCTGACCTCTGGTCGGTCTTGCTTTCTCTCGCTCTGGGGGAGGGTGGGGGGGAGGGCTCTGGGCCTTTGTTTTGGCGCTGTATTTGTTGTTGGTCGGGAGGGTGGGATTGGCCACGCGGGGCTTTGTTTTTGCCTTGTTGGGTGTTTGGCGCAGGAGCCGGGAATTCGCCCCGGCGGGCGAGTTACTTTCTTTGTCTCGCCAAAGAAAGTAACCAAAGAAA